>NZ_CP029463.1:625691-938537 GCF_003148385.1 Flavobacterium sediminis
ACCCTTTTACTTTTAAACAAAATTCAAATTATTTTTTGTCTTCCGCTTTTTTAGATGCGCAACATCCTGCTTTTTTCTCACTACCGCAAGATGCTTTCTTATCTTTATCACAAGATTTTTTATCTGCACAACACGATTTTTCTGTTTTAGCTTTCTTCTCTTGTTTAGGCTCTTGAGCATTTACATTTAAAGCTAATACGAACGCTGCTAAAGCGACCATTGAAACCAACTTTTTCATTTTCTTAATTTTTAATTTTATAACTACTTTTCTTTAAACTTAGGAAGCAAATATAGAAATTTCTACTAATTATACTTCACTTTTATTATTTTTTTATGATTTTCTCCAACAGGTATCTGCAAAGCGAAGCAAAAATGGTTAATTTACCTTTTTATAACTCAAAACTGACAAAACATTCACCACAAAAGCATACGATACAATAACGACTAAATGCAATTGTATTTCTTTTAATCCTGCTCCTTTGAGCATGACCATTCGGATCATTTCAACAAAATAGCGTATCGGATTTAACAGGGTTAGTTTTTGCGCCCAAACCGGCATGCTGTCTATCGGTGTAAATAAACCGCTCATTAAAATAAAAATCACCATAAAGAACCAAGCAACAAACATGGCTTGTTGTTGTGTCTGAGCATTGTTAGAAATAAACAATCCCAATCCCAAAACCAAGAACAAATATAATGCCGTAAACAAATATACTAAAGCAATATTCCCAACAATAGGAACATTGAAGACCAATTTAGCAATTAGCAAGCCTATAGTAAGTACAACTAACCCGATTACCCAGAACGGAAAAAGTTTACCTATAATGAATTGGTATTTTTTAATGGGAGTAACATTGATCTGTTCTAATGTTCCTATTTCCTTTTCTCTTACAATGTTCATGGCAGACAAGAACAAAGTAAGCATTGTAACAAGTAATACCAAGATACCCGGAACCATATATGTTTTGTAATTCAGTGTTTTGTTGTACCAAAAAGAAGGTATGGGCTCAACGCTTAGCAATGTGTACTGGTTCCCTGACTGATGAAATGTACTCATTAAAATATTTTGACTAAAACTGCGGATCACTTCTGTTATATACACATTCTCCACTCCGGCAGTAGCTCCGTCAATTGCATTGATCCGTACCGGTATATGTACCAGATTATCTTTCATTAAATTTTGCTCAAACTGATACGGAAATTCTAAGATCACATCTATAGTTCCTTCCTGCATTGCAATATCAGCTTGTTTGGCTGTCTGCATTTCTGAGGTTACGTTGAAATAAGGAGAAGCACTGAACTTTGACTGTAACTCTCTCGACATTTTTGAATGGTCATGATCTACAATAGCGATCTTAATATTCTTAATGTCAAAACTAGCTGCATTCGACAAAATAAGCAATTGCATAACCGGCATTACGATAAGTAAAGGTAACATTCCTTTATTTCTAAAGATCTGTTTAAATTCTTTCTGTATGATATATAATAACAGTCGCATTATTCTAATCTGATTTTATATTTCTTTACACTTAACAAAATAAAGAACGATGTCATTCCGAACAGGATCAACGTTTCTTTCCAAATTATAGCGAACGAAGCTCCTTTTAACATAATTGCTTTTATAATTATGATGAACCACTTAGCCGGAATAATGTTACTCATAATTTGCATGGGCAACGGCATACTGGCTATAGGAAAAATAAATCCGGACAAGATAATAACCGGTAACATTAATCCCATCATAGAAATCAGCATAGCTGTTTGTTGAGATTGTGCAATAGTCGAGATCAAAATACCTAAAGACAATGCGGTTACAATAAACAAAATACTTTCTGCTGCTAAAAGCAATAAGCTTCCTTTGACAGGCATTCCAAAAACAAAAACACCAAGCGAAACAATGACTATAGCGTTAATCACAGATAAAAACACATACGGAAATACCTTTCCCAAGATCACCTGAAACGGATGCAAGGGAGAAACCAACAATACTTCCATTGTGCCGATCTCTTTTTCACGAGCGATGGAGATGGAAGTCATCATAGCAGAAACTAACATTAAGATCACAGTCATTACTCCCGGAACGAAAGTATACACACTTCGCATATCCGGATTGTACAGAAATCGGGAATCTAACACAATACCGGAAGGTTTTGTTTGCCCATCACTTTCTTCCCTAACATAATTTTGAATGATGGCATTAGCATAGTTTGTGGCTGTATTAGCTACATTAGGGTCAGTAGCATCAGAGATGATCTGTATTTCCGGCTGGTCCTGATTGGCTAATTTTTGCCCGAAATCTTTTTCAAATACTAATACTAACTTTATTTTACCTCTTTTGAACACCGATTCTATTTCTGTATCGGATTGTAATTTTTGTTCGATATTGAAATAACGTGAAGCATCAATTTTTGAGATCAATTGTTTTGTTTCAACATCATTGGATTTATCTAAGATAGCGATATTCACATTATTAATTTCGTTCGTAATAGCAAAGCCAAATAACATAATCTGAATAACCGGCATCCCGAACAAAATAAACATGGAGCGTTTATCTCTGAATATATGATAAAATTCTTTTTTAACAAAGCCTAAAAAACGTTTCATAGATACACCATTTGTTATTCGACATTTCGAGCCAATTTTAAAAAAACCTCGTTCATTCCGGAAACTTTAAACTGCTCTTTGAGCTTTTTCGGAGTGTCCAAAGCTTCAATTTTTCCGTCCACCATAATAGACACTCTGGTGCAATATTCAGCTTCGTCCATGTAGTGTGTCGTTACAAAAATAGTGGTTCCGTTATGGGCTTCTTCGTCAATCATTTCCCAAAATTGTCTGCGGGTTATAGGATCTACTCCCCCGGTGGGTTCGTCCAGAAAAACAATTTTAGGTTCGTGTAACAAAGCCACTGAGAAAGCCAGTTTTTGTTTCCATCCCAAAGGCAATTGCCCTACTCTTTCGTCTGCCACGTTTTCCATATCCAGTCTTTTAATCAGTTCAACTGTTTTCTCCTGAATGAGTTTTGGTTTTAAGCCGTATATCCCACCGAAAAAACGAATATTTTCTTTAATAGTCAGATCGTCATACAGCGAAAATCGCTGGCTCATGTAGCCAATATTTTTCTTTACTTCATTAGCATCCTTAGCTACATTAAATCCTGCTACGACCGCAGTCCCGGAAGTTGGTCTTGAAATTCCGATCAACATTTTCATGGCTGTAGTTTTTCCGGCTCCGTTAGCACCTAAGAAACCGAATATCTCTCCTTTTTTCACTTCAAAAGAGATTCCTTTCACAGCTGTAAAATCACCGAATTGCTTGGTTAGATTTTCGACCTGAATGATAGTATCTTGTTCCATAAGCTTATTCTTCATCTGAATTTATGAACACATCTTCTATACTTGCTTTAATCCGGCGTATACTGAAATTATAATGTCCTTTTTGATCCAGATACTGCTGTAAATCTTCTGTTTTAAACCGAGGGTCATTATTGATATAATGAATACTCTCTCCGAAAGAAAACACACTTTTAGTTTCCGGAAACTGTTTCAGATCCTGAAGCAATAAATACATATTCTCAGCGATTACTTCGTAGATGATCGGTTCAAAAGTTTGCACAATATTTTCCGGTGTATCTATTTTGAAAATCTTTCCGTTTCGGATAAAAGCTATTCTATCACAAAGTGACGCTTCGTCCATATAGGGGGTAGAGACTAAAATAGTAATGTTTTGCTTTTTTAATCGTTTGAGCATTTCCCAGAACTCTTTTCTCGATACCGGATCCACACCGGTTGTCGGTTCATCTAAAAACAGTACTTCAGGTGCATGAATCAAAGCACAGCACAACGCCAGTTTTTGCTTCATTCCACCAGATAAATCTTTGGCTCTTCTGTCTTTAAAAGGTTCTATCTGAACATAAATATCTTTAATTAAATCGTAGTTTTCTTCTATGGTCGTTCCGAAAATCGTAGCAAAAAAGGTTAAATTCTCCTCTACAGTCAAATCCTGATACAAGGAAAATCTTCCGGGCATATACCCTACACGGTTACGAATGGTTTTGTATTTTTTTTCCACATCAAAACCAACAACAGAAGCTTGTCCGTTCTGCGGCACTAAAAGAGTGGTTAAAATTCTAAAAAGCGTTGTTTTTCCGGCTCCGTCAGGACCGATAAGACCAAATAGCTCACCACTTTTCACCTCAAAAGAAACATCCTGAAGTGCCTGAACATTTTTAAATTTTTTAGAAATATTTTGAACGACAATGCTCATTTTATTCTTGTTTTAACCAAACTTCTGCCGGCATTCCTATTTTCAGACTTCCGTCATTTTTTACCAAAACTTTTACCGCATAGACCAGGTTCACACGTTCTTCTTTCGTTTGGATGATCTTAGGCGTAAATTCTGCATTCGAAGCGATCCATGAAATCGTACCGCTGTAGTCTTTCATCCCGTCTTCAACATCAATCTTCACATTTACTTTCTGACCTATTTTCAGCTGTGGCAATTGCTTCTCTCCTACATAAACCCTTAATGTCAGTTGTGAAACATCGGCTATTTTATACAATGGTTTTCCAAAAGCCGTTACTTCACCCGGTTCAACATACTTGGCTAAAACAGTCCCGTTTATCGGGTTTACGACTTTGCTCTTCTCAATTTGATCGTTGATTTTAGCTACCTGCACTGCTACCGATTTTACTTCATTTACTATCGGTCTATTTTGCGTTTTAACATTTGTTATCTGCTCATTCAACACATTTACCTTCCCGTCAATTTCGTCGACCTGTCTTTGCGTCGCCGCCTTTTCCGCAAACATATCGTGTATCCGTTTCTGCTCGATCAATGTGGTCTTAAGTTGTTCCTGTAAAACTTTTTCTTGTGTAGAGACTACTGCTGTTTTTGAGGCAACGGTATTCTGTGTTGCTTTGAGTTGTTCTTTGGCAAAATATAACTGAAGCGTATCTATCAGTCCTACTTGCTCGTTTGCTTTTAAAACATCACCCTCATCTAATTTTAAAGATTCTATTTTTCCGTTTGCTTCTGCCGAAACGGTTACTTCTGTTGCTTCAAAGTTTCCGTAAGCATCAGCTTCATCAGCACCATTCCCGCAAGCTAAAAGACTAAAAACCGGCAGTAAAAACAGTATTTTTCTCATTGATTTCATGTTTAGTTTCCTTTAATTACATTATAATTTGCTTTTGTTAAAGCTAATTGTACTTCGTGTATTTTTTTAGTGTTCTTAGCATCAAAAAGATTAGTTACCTCGACTAAATAATCGGCAGTTGTAATAACACCATGCTTCATTTGCGCTTCGGATGCCTGAGCTATTTCAGTTCTCAAGTCAATTATTTCTTCATCACTTTGCAATAACGCTTCTGCTTTTTGTATCTCTTTTTCTGTTTCCTGCAACTGACTTTTTTGATTCAGTTCAAAAGTTTCTTGTTCTGTTGAGACAATATTTTTAGCAATATCCAATACTTTCTTATCGGTTTTGGTTTTGTTCCAATCGAATACATTCCAATTCAATTTCAGACCGGTCATATAAAAAGTTTCGAAGGAATTTTTAAGCATATTCAAACCCGGATTACCATAACCTAACTGTGCAAAAGCAGAAATCTTAGGAAATCTTGATTTAGTGATTACTTTTTTAGTAAAATCTAATTGTTCGGACTGTAAATTGAATAACGTAATTTCCGGACGAATACCTTCGACACTTTGTGTTGACTCTGTCGGAATTTCAAATTGTGAATCCGTAGAAATTGAAATTCCTGTAAGCAACTTCAGGGTTTCGATATTCTTTTGTTTATCGGCATTGAGTTCTATTATCTGTTGGTTTATTTTCAATACCTCAGCTTGTAAAACCTGTTCTGATGACGGTAACAATGCGCCATGTTTTACGCCTACTTTTACTTCTTCTATTCTTTTTTGCAACCATTCTTTTTTGGCTTGTAACAATAAAACCCGTTCCTGTAACAACAATACTGTAAAATAGAGTTGGTTTACTTTTGCCTTAAGCTGATACAAGGTCACAGCCACTTGCTGTTGCGCTACTTTAGTTTGCGCTTGTTTCAGGTTGGCATTCGCTTTTACAAAACCTCCGTTATATAATAACTGATAGGCATCTAACGTCGCTTTGTATTGATCTTTGTTCAACGGATCTACCGTAACACCCGGTAATGAAATCGGCATCTTAGTTACATCTGATTGATACGTTGCCTGTGCATTTACATCAAGCTTGGGCAATTTTGCTTTATTAATAGAGCTTGTCTCTAATTCTCCTTTTTCAGCCAAAAGCTCGTATTGAGATGCTACCGGATAATTTTTCTCTACCTCATCGTAGCAATTTCTGAGGCTCACTTTTTCTTGCGCCAGAGTAAAAAAAGGAACCAATAGCAACAGGTATCTTTTCATCGTTTTATAGCATTAATAATTTGTTCGGTAATGTGTTTTTTTCGTTCTTCTAATAAGACCTCAAATTCTTCTTCTGAAATCTCTAAAATTCCTTTAACCAGAGTTTGTGCCGCAAAAGGAAAGACAGTCATGGAAAAAATATCGAGCAACAACTGTTTCGGATTCATCTTTTTTATGATTCCTTGCTCCATTTCTTCCTGAACTTGTTTGATTAATTTGATAGGATTTGGCCTTGCTTCATTTGACAAAACTTCTTTAACAAATTGCGGATTGTTATTCATTTCCTGAATAATAAAAGCCGGTAAAAACCTGTTCTTCTTCACAAATGAAATATAATTCTCCGTAAACTTTTCAATCTTCACAAAAAGCGAATCCGATGAATTAAAAATTTCATTCATCTGGGGAGCAATCTGATAAAAAGCATTTAAAAATACAGCTTTAAAAAGCTGCTCTTTACTTCTAAAAAAATAATGCAGCATCGCTTTGTTGATCCCGGCTTCATCTGCAATTTCCTGCATTCTGGCACCCGCAAATCCTTTCTGCTGAAACACAGTCCGTGCAGCATTAAATATTTTCTCTTCAGTTGTCATTAACTGTTTAGTTTAACCATTTGGTTAACAAAAATACTAAAAAAAAGTAAACAAGCTCAAAGTGAAGTTGTTTACTTCTTATTTTTTAATGTTCGCCGTAGCCTACGTCATCCATTTTTCCTTTAAATACACGGTATTGTACTACCATATAAATTAACACCAAAACCAAAGCTACAAAGAACCATGCCATTCCCATAGACAAACCGTATTCGTGAGCCGCTACATTTTCAACGGTCAATGACGGATTGATCTCATTCGTTGATGGCAATAATTTAGGAAAAATTGAAGCCACCGTTGAAGACAAGCCGCCTAACAAAAACAAGGTTGAAAATAAAAACCCATAACCGTCTTTTTTGAAACTTTTTACTTTGAACAAACCAAACAAGCCAGTAAAAGTAATAGCCGGCAAAACCCAAAGAAACGGATATTGTATAAAATTATGAAAAGGTTGCGGTTCAATAATGTGCCAGATCAATAATGATGCAATCACTAACGCAAACAAAACAAAATTCAGTTTAAAAACAACATCTTTTAATTTGGTGTTCAATTCCGAATTGGTTTTAAAGATAATCCAATTGGCTCCGTGAATGGTCAAAGCCACAACAGCAATAACGCCTAACATCAGTGTAAACCAATCAATAATTCCTAAATGTTCTGCTTGCGGACTGAAGCTTTCATTCCATAAAGGTAAAAAGAAATAATGTGCTTCCTGCGTTGCAACACCATTTTCAACCATTCCTAAATTTACACCTCTGACTACATTCCCCAGAGCTGCTCCGAAGAACAAGGCTAACAATAAACTGGCAATTCCGAAAGCTTTATCCCAGATAGCTTCCCACATCGGATGATGTATCTGACCTCTCAATTCTAAACCTATAGCTCTAAAGATCAGCAACCATAACACCATCATCAAAGGGAGATAGAATCCACTGAAAGAAGAAGCGTATAAGGTTGGAAAAGCGAAGAACAACACCCCTCCTGCCGCTATAAGCCAGACTTCATTGGCGTCCCAAAACGGGCCGATAGCATTAGTTATTGCTTTTTTATCTTTTTCCGTCTTTGCAAAAAACAAATGAATAATTCCTGCTCCGAAATCATAACCGTCTAAAACAACATAAACGGCTAACATTGCGACTAATATAATATACCAAAAATATTCCATGACTTAGTGTGTTTGAGGATGAGGTCCTTTTCTGATTATTTTTCCGGCTAATATTAAAAATAGCATTCCTAACAACAGGTATAAACCTATAAAGCCTAAGAAGGTAAACAAGGTATTACCTGATGATACTGTAGGAGATGCTCCGGCATTTGTTCGCATCAAATTATAAACCAACCAAGGCTGACGCCCTAATTCAGCAGTATACCATCCGGTTGTATTCGCTATATAAGGAAAAGGCATAGCAAACATAAACGCCCACAATAACCACTTGGTTTCAAACAGTTTTTTCCGAAACAATTGGACAAGCGCTAAAAACATCATTCCGATAAAGATAGTTCCTAAGCCTACCATAATATGATATCCGTAATACAGACCTGATATATTGGTCGGATAGTTTTCTTCCGGAAATTCATTTAATCCTTTTACTTCCTGATCCCAATTTCCATAGGTCAGAAAACTTAAAATATTAGGAACAGCAATTTTATTGTCTAATTTTTTATTCTGAACATCAGGCTGACCGATCAATACAATTTCAGACCCTCCTTCTTCAGTATGGAAGATCCCTTCCATAGCGGCAAAAGTAACTGGTTGGTGTTTTACCACATTTTTTGCCAGCAAATCACCTGTAGGCATAGCCACTATCATTGAAGATATCAAACCGAAAATCACTCCTGTTTTAACGAACATTTTGCCGAATGCAAGATTCTTTTTACTTAAGATATAAAAAGCTCCTATTCCGGTAACTACAAATGAACTGGTTACAATTGAAGCTGCCTGATTGTGTAAATAAGAAGGCCAAAGCCAAGGGTTGGTAAATAATGCTCCGAAATTATTGAGTACAAATTTACCATTGGCTAAAATTTCATATCCTACCGGATTTTGCATCCAGGAATGCGTTGCGATAATTAAAAAACCGCTCATCCAGGAACCTAAGAACACCAGAAAACCGGTTAAAAAGTGAAGTTTATGTCCTAAGAGCTTTTCACCGAACAAAAACAATCCCAGAAATGAAGATTCCAGGAAAAAAGAGAACATCCCTTCCATAGCGAGCGTTTGTCCTATGATTCCTCCTGTTAACTCGGAGAATTTCGCCCAGTTTGTTCCAAACTGAAATTCCATAGGGATTCCGGTAACAACTCCCATCGCAAAGTTCAATGCAAAAATCCGCATCCAAAATTTGGCGGCATCGTTGTACTCTTCATTATGGGTTTTTAGAAATTTCCACTTAAAGTACACAATGAGTAAGGACAAGCCCATGGTTAATTGTGGAAACAAGTAATGAAATGTGACTGTAAATGCAAATTGCATTCTGTCATAAAATAGCATTTCTTCCATGATAATTAATTTTGCACAAATTTCAGGTGTTTACATCTTTTTAACTGTAACAACCATTACAAAAATGTGTTAAATTTTACAGTCGAAAAGTTACGAAAAATTTCTCGTACACCTGAAATTTTGCTTTAGTAAAATACTTACTTCTTAATATTTTTTAATTTTTAATAACCTTATGTGTTACAAAAAATTTATTATCAAAAATCAATGTAAGCATAACAACCTGATCATTAGGTGACTCCAGGTCAAAACTCATCGAATTATTTCCCGGTTGAAAATCAGTAATAATACCGTCAGAAATTATCTTACCGTCAATCGACATGACTAAGTATTCCAGTGATGCTGCATAAGGAGCATTAAAAGTCAGTTTAACCACATCTCCGTTTGTCGGATTCGGATATACTTTAAAAGTAAAAGGATTACTTCCGTCGATACCGGAAACTGATAAGGTCGGATTGTACACCAATTTGACTTCATAAATTGAAGTATCCGCAGAAGTCAGATCGGTTTGATTATCTGTAAATGCCGATACAGAAGAGGTTAAAATTCCACCGTACAAATGACCGATCACAAACTCATTTGCAGTAATATTAGCCAATTGAATAACTTCATTCGTATAATGCGGCAAGGTTTTATTCGGAATGAACTCTGCTCCCGAACCTTTTAAAGCCGGCATTTCAACAGGTAATTGGTATTCTTCCAGCGTTCCGTCCGTTAATCTTGAAACCCTGCTGATGGTCTTTACAAAAGGAACTGTATCATCCTGTATCAATGTCCCGTTTTGATAATAATATTGACTCATTCCGCCAAAAAACAGACTGTGCATCTCGTTTAAGGTCGCATTATAAAGCCCTACACTTCCGCTATGATAATTACTCAAATACTGATTAAATTGTGTTTGCGGAATATAACCGCCGGCTTTAATGTCTACAGGATACAAAAACGGTAAATCGACACTGATCTGGAAAACTCCTGACGAAATAGTATAGCCTAATTCACCATCAGGAAAAACCTGAGGAACTAAATTATAATCACGACGATGTAAATGAGTAGCATCCGATATCTCTGTATAATTTGAAATACTGAGTTGTGTTCCTGAGTTGTCAATTTGAAATTTTCTGATAGCATTAGAATAGGTTTGCGTAAATGAAGGACCGTTCATAGGATTGTACCTTCCGTCAAAACGATGTCCTCCTACCAAATAAAAATCCGTTCCTATTTTTCCTAACTGTCCTCCGGTTATAGCAAATTCAGGCGCTGTAATTTGTTTAAAATAAGGACTAATTGATGTATTATTAACAATAGCTGTTATTAATCCGGGAACATCTACAGCAGTTAATTTATCATGTGTGATATGGTCATTGGCAGAAGTAGCAAAAGCATAACCGCCGATAATGTATAATGTATCTCCATCTTGGTAGAAATTCATATTAGTCGATTGCAATTGTTCTTGTAAACCTGTCGGCAATACATTTACAGAGGCACTCCAAAACTGATTGGCAGTAGGATCCACCACATAAAGATCCGTATTATTCTGGTTTTCCGGAAAAGCATTAAAAGGTTGGCGTGCATGGATTCCGTCTTTTCTTCCACCAACGATCAACCATTTGCCGTTATGTTGTCCAAAAGCGTAAGAATGCAATCCCGGTAATCCTGTTACTGTAACAGGTGTTAAAACCACGTCATACGGGAACGTACTTTGAGAGTGTACTGACTGCAACAGCGCCAGCACAAGAATAAAATATATTTTTTTCATCTTGTTGTAATTATTGATTAATAGTATGTTTGTAAAGAGAATTACAACAACTTTTTAGGCGGTCGCCAGATGAAATTTTGAACGGGGTTGGTAAGGAAAGTGTATAAAAGAACTGACTTTGTTTTTGGGAATAAACCATATACAGGTGTTCTTCTAACTCTAATTTCATTTCTTTGACGCATTGAACAGAGCTAAAATTCAAATCTGCAATAAATTTACCCATTTCACACGTTGTTCCCTGATAACTACACTCCAGATCATTCATTGCACTAAATTGCAACTTAAGCGCTCTGACAGAAGGCAAAAGTGTAATTATAAAAAGATAGGGTACTACTATGTAAATCCAGAATCTCAACTATCGATCTTATCTAAAACAATATTAATAATTTCCTGTTTAGACAATACTGATGAAGATTGCCATAAGATTTCTCCTTTACAGAACAGGGCTGTTGTAGGGACTGATTTGATATTGTATTTTTCGGCTATCTCATCTAAACTGTTTACCGTAATTATACTCACATTTATTCGTTTTCCGAAAACGTTTTTAACTTGCCTTAAGGTTGGCGCCATCATTTCACAAGGATCACAATCTGCAATTGTAAATTCAACTAAAGCAGGCTTTTCATCCTGAATAATTTCTAATAATGTATTTTCCATAACTTATTCCTTTTCATTAAGGGGCAGCTACCGGATTGGCAGCCAAAATCAAAGATAGTTTGTATTAAGAAATACAAGGCGAATAAATAAAAGAAACTTTCACCGCTTTTGTAAGCATGAAAACTTATTCCTATAGCCAAAACTAAACGAACTATACGCATTACATGCCAGTTCGAAAAGAGCATTCTTTTCCAATTTATATTTTTCATATCAGCTAAAGTAAGATATCACGAAAAAACGTTATGTGACATTTGTCACCTTTTAGTATTATTTTTTTACCAAAATTTGCTTTATATTTTCTAAAAAAACGGATCTCAGCCTTTTATTTTGATAAAAGTTGTACAAAATACACTCCTTTTTCTCATTGTTAGCAGTCTTTTCCTGTTTAACATTAAAGTGGTCATTTTACAATTTGAATATACCTTTAACAACAAAGCGTTCACTGAAAAATACTGTATTAACAAGGACAAGCCGGAATTAAAATGTAACGGTAAATGCCACTTAGCCAAGATCGCTAAAGAAAATCAAAAAGAAAACGCTGAAAAACAATTTTTTCTGGATATCGAAATTACATTTTTTCAAAATATTGAAAAAACTTTTGCCTTTTTTAATCCGTATTTAATTTTAAAAAAGACTTTCTGGAATTGTCCGGATTTATATTCATTGACAACTCTCACAGAATTGGATCATCCTCCTCAATTTTCATTTTAACTTTCAATATCAATTTTTTATTGCCTTAGCTGTTTTGCATTCATTTAAAAAACGGTTATGGCACAAGTTTGACTTTATTTAATTAAAATGAAAAAAATAATAATGAGTTTAGGCTTACTAGCCTTTACTGTATCTCATGCGCAGGAAAATCAAAAAAACACAACTGACTCTACTAAAGTAACATTGTTAAATGAAGTTTTAGTAACAGGAAATCAGATCAATGATCCTGCCCAAGTAATCGTAAAACAAGATTATACCGAAAAGGTGGTTCAACCTAAAAATTCGGGTGAATTATTTCAGGGCATCAACGGATTCTCTTTAATAAAAAGAGGAAATTATGCGGTTGACCCTTCGTTCAGAGCTAGTCAATACGAACAATTAAATGTACAGATCGACGGAGGGACCAAGGCTTTTCATGCGTGTCCTAATCGCATGGATCCGGTAACTACTTTAGTAAACCCGGAAGAAGTCACTAAAATTGAGATCATCAAAGGACCGTTTTCCGTTCGCTACGGAAATACTTTTGCCGGACTGATCAATCTGGTTACCAAAACCCCGGCGTATAACGAGAAAAAAATCAGTGGGTCATTATCTTCCGGTTATGAAAGCAATGGAAAATCTATTGTAAATATGCTGGAATTGGGTACCAAGATCAAGAAATTTGATTTCACCGGAAATGTAAGCTATCGAGATTACGGAAATTATGAGGACGGAAACCAAAATGAGATTCCTTCTTCTTTCAGAAGTACTAATTATGGCTTAAAAGCAGGTTACGACATTACAGAAAATCAACGCTTACAGGCATCTTTCAAACAAAATTTCGGACGGGATGTTTTACATGCCGGATTACCGATGGATACCGATGAAGACAATAGTACTCTGGCTGCTTTAGACTACAAATGGAATAGTACACATAAAACATTTAAAAGTTTAACTTCAAAACTATATTACTCGTATGTAGACCATACTATGAGTAATACCAGAAGACCTTCTTTTATGATGATGGAGGCTGTTTCAAATGTGGAAGCTTTAACTTATGGCGGAAAAATAGAGACTAAATGGCAATTCAGCCCGAAAGTCGTTTTATTTACCGGAGTGGATATGGTTAACTTATCACGAGATGGTGGCAGAGACCGATTAGTTAAAGTCATGAATGGTAACCCATTGCCTATGCCAATGAGTTTTTACGACAAAGTTTGGCAAGACAGTTATACAAACGATACCGGAGTTTTTGCGGAAGCCAAAATTAAAACATCAGATAAGTCTGTGGTAACAATAGGTTCGCGAATGGATTTTATTGCTGCTGAAGCTAAAGATCTGGATCCTACATTTGCCGCACTTTATCCCAACTTAGACAAGCAAACCGAAGCCAATTACAGCGGAACGGTTTCCTACAAATACACTTTCAATCCGAACTATAACATTGAATTCTCATTTGGTAGAGGAACAAGAGCGGCTACAATTGAAGAACGCTATATTGCTTTTTTTAACATAGGAAGAGACACTTACGAATATGTCGGGAATCCGTATTTAAAACCGGAAGTAAACAACCAGTTTGAAATCGGATTCAATGGAAAACATAATTTTAATGGCTTTGTTTCTCAGCTACGATTCGGTTCGTCTGTTTTCTACTCAATTTACGAAAACTATATTTTAGGTGTTATAGACGAAAGTTTAACTCGAAAATATAACCCGACAACTCCGCCTATTCATCCGAAAGTATTCCGTAATATTGATAATGCGCTAAAAACCGGTTTTGAAATATATGCTAATGCTGATTTTGCAAATCACTTTAATTTTAGCACTGAAATTTCTTATACCTATACCGAAAACAAAGATTTTAACGAAAGTCTGCCTTTAACACCTCCTTTGATCACCCGCTTGAAATTGAGTTATGAGATCAAAAAGTTTTGGGCTAGTGCACAATACACACTGACTGCTAAACAAAACAAAATTTCATATAGCTATGATGAGATTGCCACATCCGGCTATGAAGTTATGGATATAAAATTAGGCTATAAGCCTTTTGAGAGCCTTTCATTAGGAACAGGTGTTTTGAATTTATTTGACCAATATTACAACAACCACTTAACGTTTGCCTTCAACAATGTAGCAGGTTACGGAAGAGTTCCGATTACAGAACCGGGACGTAATTTTACATTCTTTGTGAATTATAAATTTTAATAAAAACCAACATAAAGCCAGTCAAGTCGGAAGAAAAATCTTCCGACTTTTTTATTTATTCTTTGGTTCCTAAAAACCGAATAACAGAACCTTCTCCCTGATGGTATTTTCCTTCGTTGAGAACAATAACTTTTTTTTCCAACTGTTCAAAAACAACTCCCGGGAATTCCTCTTTTACTTCTTCCGGTGAAAAAAGCATTTCTACATCCTTTGGTCCACCGGATGAATATTTCAATTGTTCTTTACTAAAAGCTTCAAAAAGAATTTTCCCGCCTGGCTTTACTAAAGTTAATAGCTTTTGATGTACTTCTTTGCGAATGGATTTCGGAAAATGAGCAAAAATCAGTACTAAACCATCAAAGCTATCAGGTTTATAGGGCATTCCCATTGCACTACAAACTTCATAATCTAATGATACTTTTTTTATTTCTGCTAAATCCAACGCTTTTTTCTTCCCTTCCTCACTCATGTCAAAAGCACAGACCTCCCTATTGTTTTGAGCTACAAAAACAGCATTTCTGCCCTCGCCTTCTGCCGGAAATAAAATTTTGCCTTTGGGTAAAAAGTCAAGGTACTCTTTTAAAAATTCATTAGGCTCAGCACCGTATGCAAAATCAGTTTCTGCATAACGACTATTCCAAAAATCTTTCATTTTTTATCGTCTTTCTTAGGTGAAGTAACAAACATATTGAACAATAAACCGCCCATTAAACCACCGTAAAGCGTACTGTTTAGCGGTTTTGACGTTATGGCACAGGTTCCTGATGCACAACCCACATAGTAATAATAGGCATAACCGGCAATACAACCGATAATTACTCCAATTCCTGTAATAAGGTATGTTTTCTTTTTCATTATTTTTTGTCGAACGTGATGCTCCAAATTCCTCTTACTTCATTCTCTGCATAACCTGTTGCCAGATCGTTCGGATACAAAGTTTTGAGCTTCTTCAAAACTTCCGGTTTTATATTCTCGGGTTTTCCATGGCATTGTAAACACATGGTATTGGTTTCGATCGGATAATAGAAATGGACTTTTTCGGTCTCTTCTACTACTATAGGCTGGATTTCCTTTTGGGCAGACAAATCTTTTTTGAATTGTTCTATGTAACCTAATTCTTCTGCTGATGCTTTGTTGTTCGGATTTCTATTCTTATCGGAAACTCTTTTAATTTCTGCATTATAGTGAACAGACATACTATCCGTCAATGGCATTGCACTTACATTACAAAATTTTAAAGCAGCTTCGGTTCCTTCTTTTTGTATAGTTCCCATAAGATTTTTACCTAAAACCTTTTTGGTTCCCAAAGCATATTCCAGACCAATATCAGCATAGGTTTTTTCTTTTGCTTCTTCCTGAAATTGTTTCCCGCTTTGTTTCCAATTAAATTCACCATGATTTCCTTTCCAATGTTCCGCAAACCAATCCGGTTCTTCAATTTGATAATCATACATGAACTCAGCTATTTTAGCAACACTGCCTTCCGGAAAAGCTTGCTTCGGCATAACGCCAAAACGCTTGACAGCTCCGTTCATCAATGCTTTATCAGCTGTTGGTTCCGCAACAAAATCGGTAACGGCTTTTATAAATTCTGCTTTAGTGTAACTCTGCATCGTAATATACCGTCCTTTTATGGCAACCATAGGCGGAGCGATACGCCCTTCTTGTTCTGCAGCACTTGGGCTATGACATAAATAGCAATGTTTTTCCATTAGCTCTTTGGCTTCAGATGGTTCAAACTGAACCATACTGACTGAATCCTCAGTAGTTTTAACTTCCTGATAATCTGATTTCTTGTTATTACAACTAACCAATAACAATA
The DNA here is from genome assembly GCF_003148385.1 of Flavobacterium sediminis. NCBI lineage: Bacteria > Pseudomonadati > Bacteroidota > Flavobacteriia > Flavobacteriales > Flavobacteriaceae > Flavobacterium > Flavobacterium sediminis. The sequence continues at coordinate 642,308 of NZ_CP029463.1, forward strand.
AACCGAAAAACCATATACTATTTTTCATTTCTTTAGTTTTTATCAAAAATATAACGCTAACTCTACTTTTGAGGTAACACATGTTACACAATCTGATTTAATATAGAACGTTTCAATATTTAAATAGATTTTATTTATTAAATATAAATTTACAATAAAATTATTTAATACACAAATACTATTAAGACAAATAACATTATTAGTTGATCTGATATTTGCAATATTAAAATTAATGTTAAACAAAAATTATAATTATTATGGAAGATCAAGTAACATTTATGCCGAGAATAGGTGAAAAAGCACCTGAATTCACAGCAGTAACAACTCAGGGAACTATTAATTTCCCTAAAGACTATGAAGGAAAATGGGTTATATTTTTTAGTCATCCTGCCGATTTTACTCCGGTTTGTACTTCTGAGTTTATGACGTTTGCCAATATGGAAAAACAATTTAATGAGGCCAATTGTGAATTAGTAGGACTATCAGTAGACGGATTATATAGTCATATTGCCTGGTTAAGAACGATCAAAGAGAAAATTGAATACAAAGGAATGAAAGATATTGAGGTAACTTTTCCTTTGATTGAGGACATCTCAATGGAAGTTTCTAAACGATACGGGATGATACAACCGGGCGAAAGCAGTACACAAGCAGTCAGAGCTGTTTTCTTTATTGACCCGAAAGGTATTATCAGAACCATTTTATATTATCCGCTAAGCATCGGTAGAAATTTTCAGGAAATTTACAGAGCCTTAATAGCCTTACAAACTGCTGATGCTTTTCAGGTCGCATGTCCGGCTGACTGGCAACCGGGAGATGATGTTATTGTTCCTACTGCAGGTTCTTGCGGTGTAGCCAAAGAAAGAATGGAAGATGCAGAAACACTTGACTGTAAAGACTGGTTCTTCTGTACGAAGAAACTGGACAAGCAAAAAGTTCTGGACACTGTTCTTAAAAAATAAAAAATAGCCTTCGGGCTATTTTTTGTAATGTAAGTTACATTTGTTACGCACCACAACTTGCTTTTTTACTATTTTTGATACAAAATCCGACCTATGAAAAAAAATATAGCTCTATTGGCAATTCTAAGTTTTATTTCTTGTAAGAATGATGAGCCAAAAGAAATTCCGCTCGCTGACACCAAGGTCAAAACAGCACTTATGGTTGAAGCTGATGATTATTTCAAACCAATTTCCTCTGTTTCAAATAAAAATATTCCGGAAAATTTCCAGCAATTAAACAACCCTGTCAATATTACTTCTGTTAGGTTTGATGATCGTTTAAATGATAAAGAACGCTTAGGACAAAAGTTATATTATGACAAACGTTTGTCTAAAAACGGAACGATCAGTTGTAATTCCTGTCATAATCTGGACACTTACGGTGTAGACAACTCACCTACTTCACTTGGCGATACTAAAGCCTTCGGAAACAGAAATTCTCCCAGTGTTATTTATGCTTCATTGCACTTTAAACAATTTTGGGACGGTCGGGCTAAAGATGTGGAAGAACAAGCCGGCATGCCAATCTTAAATCCGGTAGAACACGCTATTCCGTCTGAAGACTTTTTAATAAACCGCCTAAGAGGTATTGAAGAATATCAAAAATTATTCAAATCTGTATATCCTAACGATAAGGAACCTGTTACCTATGCTAATTTAACGAATGCTATAGGCTCTTTTGAAAGAAAGTTGCTGCCAGAAAGCCGTTTTGACAAATGGTTAGACGGGAACGACAATGCCTTAGACGAAACTGAAAAAGCCGGTTTGAAATCCTTTATCAACAACGGATGTATCACCTGCCATAGCGGTGTGGCTATAGGCGGACAAATGATGCAAAAATTCGGTTTATATGGAAATTATTGGGAGTACACTAAAAGTAAAACGACAGATAACGGTATATATGACCTGACAAAAAATGAAACGGATAAGTTCATGTTTAAAACTCCGAGTCTTAGAAATGTTGAAAAAACATATCCATATTTTCACGACGGTTCAGTAGCAAAGTTAGAAGACGCTGTTAAGATCATGGGTAAACTGCAAACTAACAAAGAGTTATCTGAAACTGAGATTAATAATATTGTTGCTTTCTTAAAAACACTGACAGCTGATATTGATGAAAAATATAAAAAAGCCGATAATTAATCGGCTTTTTTATATTCTAAATTGAGAGTCAAACCACGTCTTCCTGATTGATTACCCATTAATTTAGTATAGTCCAAATACTAAAAAACAATTCACTTGTCAATAACAATATTAGAATCAATACAATCAGTATCTTCCAAAAAAGATTCGCTCTACATTTTATTTCTATCTATTCTTATCGTTTCCAATCTATCGTCTATCTGAAAACCTCTCTTTTTCATATAGAAAAACTGTATCCAAAAAAATCACATTAGAAAAAAATCACACGTTTTGTAGCAAAAAAATAGTTTAAAAAGAAATGCCACAATTGTTGTGTCAAAAAAAATCTATCAAAAAAATTGACACAAAATGCCGAAAAAAACAATTTTGAGTACGATTTTGACACTGTGTTGATTTTTTAGTCGCTGTATTTTTTTAGATAAAAACTACAGTTTAAAGAAAATATGCAGATAAAAAACCTTAAAAATTTAAGAAACATTTAAAATATCCGGTTAAAACTGAAAAAACCGTAAAAACAACTATTTGCCTTTTCGTATTACAAAAAAAATATACATTTATCCATATTTAATTACAAATAAAATGCAATGCGAATAAAATTACGCTTAACCGCTATTTTCCCTGCATTATTGATTCCTGCCATCGCTTCAGCGCAGGATATCCTATGGGAAAAGACCTATGGAGGCAAACATGCCGAATACTTATACGATGCCATACCGACGCCTGATTACGGATTTATCCTGGCCGGAAGTTCGGTTTCCGGAAAAAACGGCAACAAAGACGAAAAGAACAAAGGCGATCTGGATTACTGGGTCTGGAAGATGGACGAGCACGGCAATTTGGACTGGCAAAAGAGCTTTGGCGGCAACAAAGAAGACCTGTTGCAAAGCATAGCCTTACCGGTGACGGGGATTTATCCTCGGCGGTACTTCCGCTTCCGATAAAGGTTCCGACAAAACCGAAAATAGCAAAGGTAAAGAAGACTTCTGGATCATCAAGCTCAATGCTAAAGGCCAACAACTGTGGCAAAGAACCATTGGCGGCAGCGGAATGGAAAAGCTTTTAAGCATTGCCCAGACCAAAGACAACGGCTATATTTTAGGCGGAACTTCCTCTTCCAATAAAACGATAACTCCGGAAGGACAAACTCCCGATTTGTATGGTAAATCAGAAGATTCGCGAGGGAATCTGGACTTTTGGGTTGTAAAACTCAGCGAAGCCGGAACGATCGAATGGCAAAGAACCATCGGCGGAAAATATGTGGACGAATTGCGCAGCATTCAACCAACTACAGACGGCGGTTATATTTTAGGAGGTTATTCCAACTCTCCGGCTTCGGGCGATAAAACAGAAGAGAACTACGGTTTGGGAGATTACTGGATCGTGAAGCTCGATGCGCAGGGCGAGATCGACTGGCAAAGAGCCTACGGAGGGAAAAGGACGATAATCTCAATGCTTTGATCCCCACTCGGGATGGCGGTTATTTGTTAGGCGGGAACTCCAATTCCGGAGCGACGTATTCCAAATCAAAGACCAACCGTGAAGGAACCGATTTCTGGGTGTTAAAGCTCGATGAGTCGGGTGAGATCGAATGGCAGCAAACGTATAACTATGGTAAAGCCGATATCTTAACCTCACTGGTAGAGAACAAAGACGGTACGTTTATCATTGGCGGTTACGCCCAGAGTGAAGCGGACAAAAGCGGACAAAAAACACCTGTTAAAACCATCAGGAAAGACAAAGAAGGGATCAACGATTATATTGCTTTAAAGATCAAGTCTAACGGAGAGGAACTTTGGAGTCAAACGGTAGGAAGCAAAGGCGATGAGGTGATGAAACGCTTGTTGGAAACCCGCGATGGGGGTATCTTTTGGCAGGTACCTCAAACGGCACTGCCTCAAAAGACAAAAAGACAGCCAAAGGCGGTAATGACTTTTGGGTGGTAAAGCTCAAAGACAAGGACAAGGAAGAGAAAGCCCGAATTGATCTGGAAGCGGTACCGAACCCGACGGAATATTTTACCAATGTAATTGTAAGCTTTGACTACAGCAAAGGAACAGCAACTTTATACGATTTGAGCGGAAGAACGATCAGCCGTACGGAGATCAAAGGCGAAAAAACGATACCGGTAGATTTGACCAACCTACCAACCGGGATCTATGTAGTAGAAATAAAGACCGATACCGAAACCGGCGGGGTTAAAGTGATTAAGAAATAAATACGGATAAGAAATGATAAAATATAAACTAATTACTGCTTTTTGTCTCTTTTTAAGTTTTTTAGGGTACGGACAAGAAGAACTGGAATTGCCGGATTATGCAGTTCCGTCACCACAATCAAACGGATTGGCACAATTCGGAGATTTGAATATAGATGAGTCGAGCGGAAAATTTTCACATACCATTTCGGTATTTAATTATCCGGCGGGTAGTATAAACGTTCCCGTAGGTTTAACATACATGGGAAATGGAGTTAAAGTTGAAGAAAACCCTGACTGGACAGGGATGAATTGGAATTTGAATGCAGGAGGCGTGATCACAAGAACGGTGCGTGATCTTCCGGATGAAACGACATATCCGTCCTATCATTATTCACCGGATCAGATTGCCGATATGTTCCAAAGCGGAGAAATAGCAGATATGGATGATTTTGGTTTTTTTGTAGAAGACAATAAGAACTACGATTCTGAAGCCGATGTGTTCAGTTTTAATTTTCTGGGATACTCAGGAACATTTTATTTAGAGAAGGACAGTTTGGGGAACTACAGTGCAAAACTTTCCAAATACGAATCAGAATTCAAAGTAGAGCTACTCGGTAATTTTTCAGCACCTAACGGGTTTTATGATTTCGGAGATCAAAGTTCAAACAATCCGCATTACGAGTTTAAGTTTACAGGACCAGACGGGACGACCTATTTTTTCGGTGGTGTAGTGACCAGTCAAACCGGAGCCGATAATTTTGAGGCAGTAGAGGAAACGGAACTATTTGACCACAACCCGTTACACCAAAGCATGAGAGCTAAAACAGCTTTTTACCTTACCAAGATAGAAAGCTTTAACGGAGATACCGTTTATTTTACGTATGAAACCATTCCCAGCTATTATGTTTACTATAAAAAGAACCAAAAGGTAAGTAAAATAATTTATTCAGAATCAGAGCCAGGTTGTGAAGGAAGTTCTTCTACTCCTGAAAATAACATGCAGACCCTGACCGTTAGAAATAAAATATTTAACGGAAAGTTCTTAAAGCAGATTTGGAGTCCGCAAAACGGACTGTATGTCGATTTTACGTCCACAGGAGTTTACGAACAGGTAACACCGATAACCACTAACTTAAAATACAAGGTGCTGAGTCAGATCAGTTACGGGACCAATACTTTTAATCTGAGCTATTCCCCTTCATTGACCCAGTTAGCCTCAGGGGATATCGACAAATTCTTTTTAGTGGATACGAACATGGAATCCAGCTCAGGAACTACAACCCTGCAGTATACTTTTGAATACGAAGATCTGAACAACATTCCGGGGGTTAACTCTAATGCACAGGACTATTTGGGCTATTTTAACGGAGTTACAGCCAATGCTAACCTACTGCCTAAGAATGCCGAGAAATTATTTTCAGATTATTTATTACTTTATATAACCCCTGAAACGGGACCTTTATCGTATTACGATTATATATATGAGCAATCAAAATTCTCAGAGATCGGTAATTTAGCCGACAGAGAACCTTATTTTGATTATGCAACCAATGGGTGTTTAAAGAAAATAACCTACCCGACCGGAGGATATACCCTGATCGATTATGAACCGGAAGACAAAAAAACGGTTTATGCCGATAAAGAACTACAGATCAATTTTGATCCGGTTTTCGGTTCAGACATGGAAGACGAACTGCTTTTATCAAATTATACAGTAGTTTTTTCGGGCAATGATTTTTATGAAGTATATAATGATCTTCCGGGAATTCCGGAAGAACAAACGGTTGAGTTGACCTTAACCTTTACAGGGTCTAATACTAATGTGGCGACCTTAGATTACAGAGATTTTGCATACGTGGAGATCACGAATATAACTACGGATTCCGTATTTACAAAAAACCTGCATTTTCCGGCAGAAGAGCTGATGAATAGCGCAGGGCAAACGAGTTTTACGACACAATACGCTTTTAATTATACGTTTAAGAAACAGGATAAGTACAATATCAAGATCGGTTTTGGGGATAATTATGCACCCAATGAGGGCTATATAAATGATCCTAACACGACTATGCTGACACCTAATTTGTTCGGAAAACTGGAATTCAAATATTTAGACGGTTACGATCCGGACGACGGATTGGGGATCAGAGTAAAACGCATTGTAGATTACACAGCTTCCGGAGAAACAGCTTCCTATAAGCGGTATTATTACTCAAACATTCAGAAATTAGACGATACAGGAATAAAAAAATATTATCCTTTGTTCCATAGTTTTTCTTTAGAAGGAACACAAGGTTTTAATCAGGGGACACAGTCAAATTGCATGGTGCTATCGACCTATATGGAGATGAATTCACAACTGCAGGCGTTTAACCTTCCGGTGCTTTATGGAGCATTGGAAGAAGAAAGAACCGTTAGCGTGAGCCTTGGCGGAGAGAATTTTGAAAAAGGAGGCTATGAAAAAGATTTTTATACGCAAAGAGATGAGTATCAAGAGTTCTTTAACCCGGCAGGAGAAGAATACGGCTCTTATTATTCTGCTTTAGCCTATACCTTTAAAAGCTTTAACAATGCGGCAACCAATACAAGTGCTGTAGACGGACTCTTGCTCAGGGAAAGGCTTTGGGAAAGAACCAACTCGGCTCCTGATCTGCGATTGCAAAAAGAAACCTGCTACGATTACCATATCAACTTTTTTCACCAAAACCCTAATATGCTTTATGTACAGATGTTCCAAAGTACTTTTGGTTTTACTGGAAATGCAACGAATTTGGGCTCAATGTATATGGGCTATTATTTCAATAATACCTATAAACCGGAGCTGCGATGGAAGGTTGAAACTGATTTTTTAAGCGATGTAAGCGTATGGGATTATTTTACGGCCAACACCAGTTTTAACCTTAATCAATTACCCGATTACAGTTCGTTTGACACCCGAACGTTAAGAACAGATTATCTGGATAATATCAATAACATTTATTCCGGTATGCCGGGACATATAAAAACCACCAACAGCAGTGGAGAGATACTAGAGGTAAAAAATTACTATCCTACGGATTATTTTCTGGGGCAACTGACGAATTTAAGCGGTAGCGAGCTAACAGCCTACGGAGCACTTGAAACAGCCAACCGTATAGCACAACCGATCTATGTTGAAAGCTTTAAAAATACCGGCAAAACATCGGCCGTAAAATACATTTACGAACAACCGGATGCAAACCTACCTTTTCTACTGAGTAAGGTACAGAGTGCTAAAGAAGATCAGTCGTTAGAGGACCGCATCATTTATGCAAAATACGACGATAACGGAAACCCCGTAGAGGTTCAAAAAGAAAAAGGAGTCAAAGTGGTATACATCTGGTCAGAGAGCAGAAAACCGTTGTATAAAGTGGTTAACAGCGATTATGATACCGTGATGGCAGCCTTGACCGCATCGGGAATTACCCTGGGCAACGGTTTTAGCGGAGCTACGATCAGTGCAAACCAAACCTTGATCAATCAAAGCACCCTGGCAACAGCCCAAGTTTATTGTTACCGCTATAATATGTACGATCTGATCGTACAGATGGTTCAACCTAACGGAAACTATATAGATTATCAGTACGACGCCTTCAACCGTTTACAGAATGTCAAAGACAAAGACGGCAACATCCTGAGCGAAAACGAAATACACTATACAAGCGATAACTAACCCCCTAAACAAGAATAAAGTATAATCTTATGCGTAAAAAACTGTTATTTTTCCTTTCATTGGTACCGGTTCTTGCTTTAGGGCAAAGTCCGGATCAGAATTATGTAAAGACCACGACCTACAAGCAGCCCAATACAACCTCATTGAGTAACCCGGGCGCAGACGAGGCAGTAGTACAAATCACCTATTATGACGGATTAGGGCGCCCTGTTCAGCAGATTGCCCACAAACAGTCTAATGGCGGAAACGATATTGTGACCCCTGTGGAATACGATGCTTTCGGTAGGCAAACCAAAGAGTTCCTGCCTTATGCAAACAGCGCACCGAGTTTAAATTATATAGATGCAACCACCGTGAGTTCAGATCTGAACAGCTTTTATAGTTCCTATAACGGAGGAACCACCACCCCGTTCAGCGAAAAAGAACTGGAAGCCTCACCTTTAGACCGTATAAAGAAACAAGCAGCTCCGGGAGATGCCTGGGCGATGAACAGCGGAAAAGAGATCCGTTTTGACTACCAGTCAAACGATGCTAACGAAGTAAAGCTCTTTCAGGCTACAGCAAGCTGGGACGCTACTTTAGAGATCTATAGCATAGCTCTGGTACAACAAATGGCTTATAATGCACAAGAACTCTATAAGACCGTAACCAAAGACGAGAACTGGACCAGCGGTAAGAACCATACCACCGAAGAATTTAAGAACAAAGAAGGACAAGTGGTTCTTAAACGAACGTATGCCGATTACGGAGCACAAACCGAAGTAAAACACGACACCTATTACGTTTACGACCAGTTCGGCAACCTGACCTATGTATTGCCTCCTCTGGCTGCTGCCAGCGATATTACCCAGGACATACTGGACGAGTTGTGTTACCAGTACCGCTACGACAAACGCAACCGTTTGGTCGAGAAAAAACTACCCGGAAAACAATGGGAGTACATCGTGTACAACAGTCAGGATCAGGTAGTGGCAAGCGGTCCGGCATACAACCCTTGGGGAGCCACAGGGGAAAACGACAAAGGCTGGTTGATCACCAAGTACGATGTATTCGGAAGAGTGCTCTATACCGGTTACTACACCGGAAGAGCAGTTAAAGCTGTAGAGCGTACCGCTTATCAGGCCGAACAGGATCTCGTTGGTGAATTTTTTGAACGGATAGACGATACGTTTACCTACGATAATGTTACACTGGGGTATACCAATAAAGTACTGCCTACTTCAGGTTTCAAGCTTTTAAGCCTGAACTATTATGACAATTACGATTATCCTTTTGCTCCGGCAACCGTTCCTACTACATTGCCGAACAGTACTTACCCGATAGCACAGCATGTAAAAGGTTCCCCTACAGGTAGCTGGGTAAGAGTATTAGACGACCCGACCGCTACCACGGCTACCGTAAGTTATACGTTGTACGATGACAAATACCGCCCGGTACGGACTTATACGACCAATCATTTAGGCGGTTATACCCAGGTAGATACCAAACTGGACTGGGCAGGACAGGTGGACTATACCCTGACAACCCACCAATACGATGCCAATGCAGCGGTAGTTACCGTAAAGGATATGTATACCTATACCGACCAAGGCCGTTTGTTGCTGCACAAACAGCAGATCGACCAGACTGCCGAACAATTGATCAGCAAAAATACCTATGACGAGCTGGGGCAATTGATCAGCAAAAATGTGGGCGGTACAGACGTTACGGGAGCAACCGCTTTACAAACGGTAGACTATACCTACAACATCAGAGGTTGGTTGACAAACATTAATGATGTTAATAATGTTATGACAGGCAATGACCTGTTTAACTTTAAGATCGATTATAACGACTATGCTTCTCTGGCGATCCATGATGCGGCACCGGATGCTTTGTATAACGGAAACATCTCGGCTACCTATTGGCGAACGGCAAATGATAATGTCCTGCGAAAATACAATTATTCGTATGACGACTTAAACCGATTGACCAATGCAGATTATCTTAAACCGGAAGCGACAGCCGTTTTTAACAACTACAAAGAACAAGTAAGTTACGATAAGAACGGTAACATTAAAACTTTGGTTCGAAACGGAGACCGCGATACCGACGGCACCCAGTCAGAACAGGAAATAGACAACCTTACCTATACGTATTCGAATAACGATACCGGTAACCAATTGTTAAAAGTATTTGACAGTACCAATATGCCATCGGGTTTCAAGGATGATAGTAACGGGATATATGATCCGGATGACGATTATGCGTATGATGCCAACGGCAACATGATCAGTGATGCCAACAAAGGTATAACCAATATCACGTACAACCATTTAAACCTTCCGGTAGAGATTACATTTGGAACCAGTGCAAAAATCGTATATCTTTATGATGCTTTAGGAACCAAAGTGATGAAAAGTGTATTGGACTATTTAGGAAGTGAAACAGCACAAACGGCTTATTTACAAGGCGGTTTTCAATACGTGGACAACGTATTGAAGTTTTTCCCGCATGCAGAGGGTTATGTGAACGTCACGGAAGCTTGCACTATTTTTGGTAGTTGTGGCTTTGCTTACAATTATGTGTTCAACTACACCGATCATTTAGGGAACATCAGATTGAGTTATGGAATAGACCCTGAAACGAGTACCCTTAAGATCATGGAGGAGAACCATTATTATCCTTTTGGGTTAAAACATGCTAATTACAACAGTGATGAGTTGTTGTATCAAAAAGGCACAGCAGGAGCCGTAGTATTAAAAGGACCAACTACAACAGTGGAATCGGTGTATAAATTCAAATTTAATGGCTTTGAGCTTCAAGATGAACTTGGTTTAAACGTATATGACTATGGTGCAAGGAATTACGATCCGGCACTGGGTAGATGGATGAATATTGACCCATTGGCTGAAAATAGTAGAAGATGGACACCGTATAATTATGCCTACAACAACCCAATGTATTTTATTGACCCTGATGGAATGCAAGCAGAAGGAGGAGACCCACGTAAAAGCTGGTTTGGCAGGGCTTGGGATAGTGTTAAATCATTTTTTGGAGCTAATAATCAAAGTAATGGATTTGTTGAAGTTGGTAATGCTGTAGCTGAATTTTTAGACGAAAACGAAGTAGTAGCGGACTTTAATTTTAATTCAAAATTTTCTATTGGCGCTGGTGTGAGTTTATCAGCAGGTGATGCAAATTTATCAGTAAATGGGGAATTAGTAGGTGTTGAATTACTTGATGTTAGTGGTAGTTTGTTAGATGAAAATAGCTTTGAAAGCGATTATGCATTAAAAGACGGACAGTTAGAAGTTAGTCAATCAGTAGATGTTTCATTTACAGATGGGAAGACAAAAGTGATTGCTGTTAAAGGGGAAAATTCATTTGTTGCATATAGTAGTGATTTAGATAAAACAACTGATGAAAAATCAAGTTTTGAATATTTATCAAAATCATCTGGCTCTTTAGAGGGCAGTAATAAAGAATCTGCGAAAGGAACATCAGTTACAACAGAAGGGCCATTACATAATAGCCCTACAGGAAGCATAAATGCAGAAAGTACATCAGACTCTTCAACAATTAAAGTTTCTGGGAAAGGTGGTGCAGGTATTAAATTTGGGATAAGTTTAGAATTAGGATTTAAAAGGAGAAAATAAAAATGAAAAATAAATTTATTAAATACTTAGTTTATTCAATTATTGGCATTATTGTACTATATATTTCTGTAACAATAGGAAACACTATTAAAATTAGTAATTCTGAATCTTTTAAAGTTGCTAAAGATTATGTGCTTAATGATGAGAATATAATCAATCAGTTAGGTAATATTAAAAGGTTTGGTTCATTCCCGAGTGGTAGAATCAAAACAATTAATGGTATAGAGCATGCACAAATTGAATTATTTGTTGAAGGGAGTATTAAAGAAAGTAATGTTATTTTAATTATGGAAAAGAATAGAAATGATTGGGAAGTAAAAGATTTTTTTTATAATGACTAAGCTTTTATATATTGTCCTTTCATTAAGTTTTATAATGTTGTTATTTAGCTTTCTTAAATTTATTTCAATGTTAATTGAAAATGATTTCGTAAAAGCTTTTTTACAATTAGTTCCAATATTTTTTTTCGGAATAATATCAATTGTTATATTTTTAATTATAAAAAAAAAGGAAAAGTAGGTGGTTTGAACCTACTTTTCTTTTTCTGTTATAGAATTCCCAATTTGTAAGAATAAATATAAATTTTTCTCTATTTCGCTTTTTTGACTTGATGCTGTATAAGTGATAATCTTACTTTTATTTTTTATCCAAATGATCAAAAAAGCAATATCTTCATTTTGATAATTAATAAAATATTTAAAAATATAAGATTCTTGTTTTATTATGTTATTTTTTGAGAAGCTAACTTCTTTTAAATTTGGAAAATCTTTTTGAATTTGATCTTTATCATTCCGAATATAATCTTCAAATTTCATAGAATTTAGTTCTTCAAATCTTAGAACAATATTTGGACAATAATTAAGAGTTTCATCACAATTTTTTACAGATGTAAGAAGAGTATTTGAATCATTAAATACAGTATTTGTATTCCAATTTTTAGGAACTGGGATAAAAGAGTTTATTTTTTGCAAATAGACATCATTGTAAATATAATCATTTTTGTCTAAAACATATAGTAAAGAATCTTTATAAAATCTTTTGACTGCAATTAGGTTTTTACCTTCATAATATTTCCAAACGCCATGCTTTTGTTTGTTTAATAAGTTACCTTCCTCAATAATATTCCCATTATCATCTTTAATTATATGTTTTTCTTCTGCATTATTTTGTTGGTCATTACTTTTAGTTTGATTGGATTCAAAAGGAACTTTAGTATTGTCTTCGTTTTTGCATGAAAAGAAAAATATAAGTAATGTTAAATACAATAGCTTTTTCATTTTGATAAATTTTGTTGTAAAATTAATGTATTATTCAAAATGAAGCAAAGTAAAAAAGCATTATACTTTATAAATTAAAAAAGGCGATTCCTAACCGTTTCGCCTTTTTCATCTATTTAAGAGTCTTATGATAAACTAGGGCAATTGATCAGAAAAAATGTTGGCGGTACAGACGTTACGGGAGCAACGGGTTTACAAACGGTAGACTATACCTACAACATCAGAGGTTGGTTGACAAACATTAACAATGTGAACACCTTAGGAGATGATCTTTTTGCTTTTTCCATAGGATATAACGATCCGCAAGAAAGCCCGGAGGCACTCTATAACGGAAATATCGGTAGTGTTTCAAATTTAGTGATATAAAATTTCAGAATTATAACCTATTGAAATAGAACAAATAATAGAAAAAAATAATTTAAAGATGAGCAATACTGCTCATCTTTTTTATTCTAATATTGCCTTAAATGAACTAAAATGAGTAAAAATGCCACCTCGTGTTTCAAAGTTAGTGATACTATAAATTGTCCAAAATGTAAAGAGAAAAAGGTTATTAAAAACGGGAGAACAAAAAACAATAAACAGCAATATTATTGTAAAACCTGCTGTCATCGTTTTATAGAAAATTATTCATATCAAGCATATAATCCAAATACAAACCAAAATATCATCAAATTAACAAAAGAAGGTTTAGGGATAAGAAGTATAGCCAGAATATTAAAAATTTCACCAACAACATTATTGAAAAGGATTGTGTCAATTGCCAAAAGCATTATCAGTCCAATTATCAGTAAAGGAAAAACATATGAAGTTGATGAATTATGCACTTACATTAGACATAAGAAAAATTATATCTGGTTAGTATATGCGCTTGAGAGAAACTCAAAAAATGTTGTCAGTTTTAATGTTGGAAAACGCACAAATAGAACATTAAGCCAAGTTCTTGAAACTTTGAAACTATCCGATGCGAAAAAAATATATACAGATAGATTAAAAAACTACAGCTATTTGATTGACGAGAAACTACATTCCGTAAAACGTTTCGGTACAAATCATATTGAAAGAAAAAATCTAACACTCAGAACACATCTTAAAAGATTGAACCGAAGGACAATTTGTTTCAGTAAAAGCTTGCTTGTTTTGGTTTCCATTTTAAAAATTTACTTTTGGATTTGAGTTATTAAATTGAAAGTTATTTTTTGAAAATAGCTAGAATTTTTCTTAACGATATTCTCAAAGACGATTCCTAACCGTCGCCTCATTCACAAAAAACCCAATACAAACCATTTAAAAAGTCTTAAATAAGCCTTATTGAGGTTGTGGAAATAACGGGGAAGGTTATAAAATACAAATCCTTAAGAAGGAATTTTATTAAGAGGAGCCTCCATCATCATAACGAAAAGTAACTTTACAGGCTTTAACTTTGTCCGTAAGCTCATCAATATACATGAAATGCTTTGTAAAAACCTTTTGAAGAACTCATCTAATGTTATTCTACTAGAAATCAACTACAGTAACACACACCAATAGCATCATTTATTTGCTGCTGAATATTGCTTCTTGCTTTGTACTCAGCATTTAATTTTTTCACATTCGATTTAAACTCTTTGTTGTAAACGAATTTGCTCTGATTTTACAAAATAAAAAAACCTTTTTAAAGAGTTATTATAATTTCTTTATAATCCAACGCCCATTGGTTCAGTGCATCAAACGAAGGGTTTAACTCTAGTTTTGAGATAATATTTGATCTGTGTTTTTCGATAGTCCGCTTAGAAACTTTAAGAATTTCTCCGATTTCGGCAGAACTTTTCTCTTGGGCAATAAGCCGGACAACTGTTCGTTCAGAAGGTGTTAACAACGCTATTTTTCTCAATTCTTTGTCAACTTCTTTTTCCACATCAACAGTAAAAGACCGACTAAAATAGATTTCATTATTCAGTACTTTTTCTATACAAATCTCTATATCTGCAATAGTATCTTCCTTCAGTAAATACCCGTGAACTCCCACCTTTTTGGCTTGTACTACAAATCCTCTTTCTTTGTGATAGGTCATAATGACAAACCGGGTTTTGAGTTCCAAGCTCTGGCATTTTTTAATTACCTCAAAACCGTTCAGAAATGGCATTTCCACATCTAAAATGGCAATATCCGGTTGCATAGAAGCTATTACCTCAACAGCTGTAGTACCATTATTAGCGGTAGCCTGAATATTATATCCTGCTTTTTCAAGCTCTTCTCTTAATCCGTTAAGCATAATCGGATGGTCATCAGCAATTATTATTGATATTTGACTCTTTAGCATAGCTTTCTGTTTTTTCTGTTTAATTCTCTATTCCACTGTATTTATGCCGGACGAACTATTTATTACTATTTCAACAACAGTTCCTGCATTTGATGAATTAACCTTTAGTACTGCATGAATGATCTTACATCTTTCAATAACTGACTGTATACCAATACTTTTAGAATATTTTATTTTTTGTTGGTAATCAAAGCCTTTTCCGTTATCTTCAATTACGCATAGAATGAGATTCTCTTTTTTGACTATGTCTATCATAACGGATGTAGCCTGCGCGTGTTTCAAGATGTTATTTAATAATTCCTGAAAGATCCTATACAGGTGTAATGCCGATTGTTTCTCCAGAAAAGCATCTATATTTTCTATTTCCGTTGTAAAAAACAGGTCTGAGTTTTCATCAATTGTATTGATATAATCCTGAATGGCAACTGTAAATCCGAATTTTTCTAAGATTGCCGGATGCAGTCCTCTGGAGATCGCTCTTACATTTTCGAGTGTATCTTTTGCCAGATATTGTAAGCTCTCGTCACTACTGTTTCCGGCTCGTCTTGTGAGGAGCATTAATTGCTGTCCTACCCCATCATGCAGTTCCAACGCCACACGAATTCGTTCTTCTTCCTGAGCCATTAGCGTTTTTTGAATAAAAGCTTCCTGCATTTTTTGTTTCTTTCTTGCAAAATTTCTGGAACGTTGCCCGCTAATGAAACCAAAAAGACTTAGTAAACCTAATCCTCCGAAAAGCAACCACTGATTCTTAACTTTATTTTCAGTATTGAGAAGTGCTATATCATTTTGCTGCGCTTTTATTTTCAAATCTCTTTTTTCGGTTTCGTATAAAGTCTGATAATAACTTAACGTTCGTGCTTTTTGAATGTCTCCTATAGAATCTTTTATTTTAACATAATTTTCAAAATGTTCTAAAGCCATTTTATCATTTCCTGTTTTTTTATAAACTTTTGATAAGAACTTTTCTGCATTTTGAATCTCTTCATACTCCTTACTTGCTTTTTTTAGGTTTAAATAAGCCATTCCATAATCAATTGCTTCAGCATAGTTCTGTTCTGCGAATGCTACTCTCTTTCGGGCATCAAGATAAAATGATTCGTTATAGCCTATGGTATAATTGTTATTCTGTTCAACTTCATTCAATAGTTTTTTAGCTTTTTTCAAACTATCATTCTCAGCATAAGCTGCAACTAATCCAAACTTTATAATCGGTTCTAAAAAAGTTTTGTATTCTGAAGATTCATTAGATGTTATTGCTTTCTTAAAATAATTGATCCTTTCCTCTTGTTTGTTTAATTTATTAGCACTGGCTGCTGCATTATAATAAATAATAGATAAACCGGAATAGCCTTTTAACTTGGAAGCTAAAGCTATGATTTCCTGACGCTCTTTTTCTTCTTCTTCATAAAACCCGTTCTTACCATATAAAATAGTCATTGAGTTTTTAACATCAATCCATTTAATGGTATCTTTTTGCTCTCTAAATAATTTTATAGCTTCTTGCAGGGCTAAAGAAGCATTTCCGAAATCTCCTTTATCTACATAGACTATTCCTAATCCGAATTTTGACAAACCCATAAAACGCGGATTATCCGGATCAGCATAAGTATAAGAGTTGTTGTAATTCTCTATAGAAACGTCAAAATCACCTAAATAATAATACAAATCGGCAATTTCAAAATAATATTTACTCAACGTGTTTTTATCATGAGCAAGAGGTACTATTTTCTTTGTTTCTGCTATAACTTTTCTACCTTCTTCTCTTTGATTCGTCTGATAATTTATAAAATTTATCAGATTTGCCGATTGCTTTACGGCTATATCAAATGAATCTAATTTTATAGCCATTGCAATTGTTTCTCTAAGTAAGGAATCGCTTTCCTGAGGAAGGTCGGATAGACTATCCATCACAATCAAACGTTCAGCATCCTTTTTTTGCTCAAGAACAGTCTGAGCTTTACAAAATACTCCTAAATTTAAAAGAAAAACAATTGCTATTATTCTCATTGAATGTTCATTTTCCGTAAAGATATTATTTTTTAAAAAAGGCTAGCTTTCATTGTTTCTTTAAATATCATTACGTTTCTCCTTCAAAATAATTAATCTGAAAGTAGATCTTCTATTTTTTCTAACCGGATCGTCATTTCTCTATATTGCTTTTCTAATTCTTCATTCTTTCTTTCCAACAGATTCAATTGCTTTTGTAAAACTTCATTGGTACTCTTAACAGCATTATTTTCCTCCGAAAGCTTTTTTATACTATTTACTAACATAAATGTCAGAGCACTTGTATCTACATTATAATATTCCGTATTATCTTTTGTAAAAGTCCCTACCATTTCCGGAGCAATTTCTTTTAATTCCTGTGCAATAACTCCTGTATAAACTGGTTTGGTATCAAAGCCGGATTGTTTGTTGTATTGATACGTTACCGGATTTATTAGTAAAACTTCATCTAAGCCTTTAGTATACGGATTGATATTTTGCTTTAAACGGCTATCACTCGTTGCTATAAAAGTACCACCTCCGGGTTTTGCCGCATCGCCATTCACTTCTAAAGTATAATTAGGGGCTGTAGTTGCAATACCCAAAGCACCATTACCAATACCATCAATAGTCATTACGTGTTTAGTCCCTATTGTTTCAGAGGAATCTGTGCCATAGTCCCATACAAAAAAATCTATTGAATTGCCCTCATCACCAACTCCATTATGTCTCGTTCTTATATTGTGTCTGTAGCTATCATCGTTATTCCAACCAAAAGTTACTTGATTAAAGTTATAAACGTCATTATTGTTACCCCCTCTTAATTGTAAAGGAATTACACCCAAAGCCGCACCTTCAATATCCATCCTTGCCGTTGGTGTATGATTTCCTAACGCACTATTTCCATTTTTAAGAATTGTAAGCGCATTACTCCTATTTGACGTATTTACGCCATTACCAACACTTAACAAAACATCATTAGCATCAAAACTTGTAGTAGATAAAGATGTAAATACTAAATTATTTAATCCTAGTGCCGTTTCGCAAAAAGAAGAAGCTTGTGTACTTAGTCCCAAAGCAATTGAGTTCCCACCAGAAGCAACTGAATTTCTACCCATAGCAGTAGAACAATTACCTGAAGCGGTTGTGGTTTCTCCGAAAGTAGTAGAAAAAGCACCCAGAGCATTTGTATACCTACCCATAGCAGTAGAAAAAAATCCTGAAGCATTAGTAAATGCACCGAAAGCTGTGGCACTTTGACCAGATGCAATAGAGCCTTCTCCAATTGCGGTTGAACGATCTCCCAGAGCTTTAGCCCCAATTCCTAAAGCATTTGAAAAAACTCCCGAAGCTATAGGATTAAATCCAATAGCGACAGAAAAGTTACCTACATTACCATCATCCCACTGATCACTAAACACACTACCAGCTCTAAAAGCACCTTTACTTTTGTCAAAGAACATACGTCTATCATCTCCGGTCCCAGCTATATTTCCTAATGCAGAGCTCCCAAAAACAAAATCATCATTAGCTGTGTTTGTCGTATTCTGAACCACTCCTGCAATACTCTGAAATTCTCCAAAATTAGAAACAACTTCCCAAGTAGCATTACCATCTGCATCTGATACTAATACTTTACCAACCGCCTGATTTCCGTCTTGGAATTTTAAAGTTCCTACTAAGTCCAAAGTTGCCTCGGGATTCTCAACACCAATACCTACATTTCCATTTTTAAGTATTGTTAGCGCATTACTTCTATTTGACGTATTTACGCCATTACCAACGCTTAACAGTCGATCAGAAGAATTGAATGAAGTTGTACTTAGTGGGACATAATTCGTAGCATTTAAGCCTAGAGTCATTTCACCAAATGAAAGAGCCGTATTAGAGTTACCTAACGCAATAGATAAATTTCCTGATGAAATATTAGCTGAACCAATAGCTGTAGAATAATAACCTGAAGCTAAGCTATTATTTCCTATTGCAAAGGCTCCTTCTCCATTAGCAGTACTATAATTACCGATAGCTATTGAATTCGTATTTGTTGCATCATTATCGTAACCAATACCTATAGCGTAATTTCCGGAAACAATTAAATTAGCACCTAAAGCTATAGAAGAATAACCTGTAGCCTGCGAGTATTCCCCTATAGCGGTTGCTATCCCCCCTGACGCCTGATTACCCACCCCAAAAGAGGTTGAGCCTAACCCAGAAGCTAAATTATTAAAACCCATAGCCACAGAACAAATCCCTGTATTTACATTATTCCAAGCATTATCTCCCACTTGTCCGGCTCTAAAAGCAGCCTTTTCTTTATTAAAGAAAAATTTATTGTAATGGTCAGGATTTCCATCCTGATCTAATTGTGTAGCACCAAAGACAAAATCATCCACAGCCGTATTTGTTGTGTTATGCACAATTCCTGAGGTACTTTTAAACTCACCTCCTTTCAAAGAAGTCCAGCTTGTTCCGTTATAATACCAGAACCCTTCTTCACCATTAGTTTGGTAAACCAATAATCCTATTGCGGGTAACACAATAGCTGTTCGCTGGATTTCAGTCATTCTGGGGATCAGAATTCCTTTATCAGTAGAACTGATATCTAATGCAGAAGATGCATCAGGGGATGTTGTATTAATACCCACCTGAGCAAATCCGCATGTAATAAAAAGCAAATAAAACAATAGCAAAGTAAAATATTTCATAATCGTAAAAACATTTGGTGCGAATTTACCTTGGATGCTTTTACTACGAAATACGTATTTCCTGCAAAAAATACGTAGCATACGCATTTTTACTAATGTGATTGTTTATATCAGGTAATAGTATACTATCTTTAAAATTGAAAATAAATAAACGGTTGTGTTCCTTCGGCTGCTGTAGCATACACGACCCAGAATACGAAGCCCAGAAATATTGCTTTTGCCCAAAACGGAAGCTTACCGAATAGCTGTTCGTTGTATTGCATCCATTTTTCCGGCAGAAAATGCCAGATAAAGCCAAAAGCCAGTAACACAAATACATTTCGATACGCTAAAATCATAGTACTCCATTGTTCCCAATTGAATTGTAACTTTGAAATGTTCTCGGCGATCTGAAAGGCAGTACCAAAGTCTTTGGCCCGGAAAAACAACCAACAAAATACCACAAAATGGAACGTTAAAACTACTTGTATACTCTTTATCCAAATGGTTTTAGGTAACTTGATAAACTGACCGAAATAGCGTTCCACAGCTAAGACTAAACCATGCAAAACACCCCAGAATACAAACTTCCAGTTGGCTCCGTGCCACAATCCGCCCAAGAACATGGTCATAAATAAATTGAAATACGTTCTGAACTTTCCTTTGCGGTTCCCACCCATAGAAATGTACAAGTAATCTCTTAGCCAACTTGATAAGGAAATATGCCATCTGCGCCAGAATTCAGTAATGGAAGCCGACTGGTAAGGTGTTCTGAAATTGGGTGGAAGAGTAAACCCCATTAACAATGCTAAACCGATCGCCATATCGGAATAACCGGAGAAATCACAATATATCTGAATCGCATAACCGTAAGATGCCATCAGATTTTCAAAGGCGGTATAACTATTAGGTGCATCAAAAACACGATCGACAAAATTGACTGAAATATAATCGGAAATGACCGCCTTTTTGATCAGTCCGCCAATGATTAAGAATAAGGCTTTATTGAAATCTTCTTTTGTAAGGTTTAACTTTTGGTAAATCTGCGGAATAAAATCACTTGCACGGACGATAGGTCCGGCTACCAATTGCGGAAAGAATGAAACGAAAAATAAAAAGTCAATAAAACTTTTAGTTGGTTCCAGTTCTTTTCGGTAGACGTCAATTGTATAGCTCAAGGTTTGAAAGGTATAAAACGAAATTCCTACCGGAAGCACAATATCCGCAAAAGCAATATGTCCGTCGCTCAACATGTTGAGATTGTCAATAAAGAAATTGGTATACTTAAAATAAGCCAACAAACCTAAATTGATAACCAAACTTATAACCAAATACAATTTCCGATAGCTTTGTCTGCTTTCTGCAAAAATAAGTCGTGACAAACTGTAATCAACAACTGATGAAAAGATCAAAAGCCAGAAATAATGCCCGCTGGACTTGTAATAAAAGAACAAAGAAAATAACACAACATACGTGATCCGGAAATAATGTGTCTTTCGACTTAAAATATAGATAAAATAGAATACCAGAAACATTCCCAAAAACAAACCGCTGTTAAATAACAAAGGTGCTTTAGGATTAAAAGTAAACCAGCTTTCTATCGTTTCCATCGTTACATTCCCTATCAGGTTTTGTAACCCATTGGCTAACAAAAACAAATTGATCAAGGTTATTTCAGTAATTTAAATTGTTCGTATGTATTCATTAATGCTTCAAAAAACATTTCGCCCTGTTTTTCATATCCTGCCTTTGAATAATGTACTTTATCTTTAGCCATTAATCCCTGAGCCGAATTTTGGCTCACTCTTTCATTCCCTCCCATAGCTTTGTACAAATTCCATACGGCAAAATTATCTTCTGATGCTTTTTCTACTAAAAGTGCAGCATAGTCTTTCGCCAGAGCATTAGGATACCTTCTCTTTAACAATGACGGCGGTGGCGTTGTCAATAAAATATCAGCTCCGGGGTTTTCTGCTTTAATTTTAGTTATCATTTGTTGCAATTGGGCGTAATATTCTTCAGTCTCTTTTTTATCAAAACTTTCATTGGTTCCTAAGGAAATAATAAACAGATCTGCTTCCAATGCCGGGATCTGTTCAAAAAACATCGAAAATTTGTTATAATCTGATGCTTTGGCTCCGTTAACCCCTATAGAACTGTATACAATTCCCGCAGTATTCTTTTCTAAGATCAATCCGTTCAATGCAAAATCAGATTGATTTTCGGCCGGAATAATGTATAACTTATCCAATGGTTCCTGACTATAGTATGTACAGGAAGTTTTTCCTTTTATCAATTCCAGAGGAATAAATTCCGTGCGACTGATCTTTTTTGTCTCCGTTTCTTTAGTCGGGATGATTAATTTTTTACCGGCCTGAATGTTATTAGATCTCAGATGATTCTCTTTTTTTATAGCCGCAATACTTACATGGTATTTTTCGGCTATGATGGAAAGTGCTTCACCTCTTTTAATCGTATGAACGATCTTTTTAAACTCAACAGATTCCATAACGATCTCCTTTGAAGCTGTTGCCAGATCAAAACACTTCTGATTGTGTGGCATTAACATCTTTACATTAGAAAAAGTATAACTGGTATCGCGAACGCTCAGCTCAACGGCAAAATCTTTGGCACTGTTGTATAGCGCAATTCCGCTTAACCCCACCGGTTTTGTAGTATCCGGATAAATATTGCGGTAATTTTCAAAACCTACAGATGATTTGTATTTTATAAAATAATTTCCGTTCGTTTTAGCCAAGTTATACGGAAATGTGAAACCCAATCCCCCGTTCCCGAATTTTTCCTGAAACAAACTTCTCATTTCTCCGGAGAAAAAATCAGCCTGAATATGAGAATCTCCAATATGTACAATTCGAAGCTTGCAATCTTTATTCTGCTCTAATTGCTGTAATTTTTCGAAAAAATGTTGTATTGCTCCTCCGTTTAACACAACATCGGTAGCCATACTATCGCCCCGCAATGAATCTTCCAGAAACTCATGGGTTACTTCCTCCGTATCTACTGCTGTCGTATCTATTTGCTGGCATTGTCCGAATTGAAAGATGAACAATATGAAAATGAGTATCTTAATCTGCATGTATAGAATCGTTTTGTGAGGTTACACTGTCTTTTCGTTTCACGGCTACTTTCGTTTTTCGTTTTACTCTCATTTTTTTATACTTTTCATAACCTTCGTCAAGCTGATTGTATACCATGCCGGCTACTTCTCTGGCTCCTCTGTAATTAAAATGTGTATAATCTTTATTAGCTTTTGAAGGCTCTTCTTCTACCCAATGAACCATTGAACCGTCACCTCCCATTAATTCATATAAATTAACGAATCCTGTTTTAGAAGCTACTGCATATTTTTTTTGTGCATTGACTAATGGTACAACTGCAGAATCAGATTGCATCTCTAAATCATATTTCGTTGCTTTATCGGCTGTCGAAATAACCAAAATGGCCACACCCGGAAAACATTGACGCAAATGTTCCACTACCCTGCTCATGCGTTTTTCATACCAAGAGTAGTTATACGATCCGTAATTTAAAACATTTGTTCCGTAATGCAATACGATCAGATCATACCCCAATTGTTTCTGAAATTGTTGCATCAAAGCGGCATCAAACATGGATAAAGGCAAACCTGAATTTCCTCTGCTTGAGAAGTTGTCCACATGCACTCCTTTTCCGTCATCAAAATTCAATCCGTAAACCGGGATACTATCTGCTGCTTTAAAAGTTACTTTTATCGTATTAACATCTGTATTACCGGCTAATTTTAAAGTATTTACCAAATGATCAGGTTTCAAATGTTTCGTAAGTGTATCCGTTTCATTTACAATAACGCTGATTTCGGCTTCTTCGTTTGTCGATTTTCCATAAAAAAGCGTCGGATTATTCAATACTGTTGAAAAACGGTTTCTACCGGCTTTATATTTTACCCAGTTGTTATTCAACGTATCATTAGCCTCAAACACATGACCGTTAACCCCGAACGGAAAAACCGGTTTTTTAGTTTTTAAATAAGATTGCGTTTGCCAATTCTTCGAAAATTGATGCTTTACAGATCCCCTTGAAGCTGCCGACTCTGAAGTGATATTCACAAAACCGACTCCCTGTCCTCCGAATTTTGCCTGAAACAAAGCTCTCAGATCCTGTACGATCATGTCGCCATCCGTCATGGAATCGCCATAATACGCAATACGAACATTTCCGCTGTTTTGCGTTTGTAACTGATAAAGTTTTTCAAAAAAAGGAATTAAATACTGATTCCCTTTGAAATCCCCGTATCTTTCCGCAGGAAATGTTATTCCTTCGATAGGAACAAAGGTTATCTTTTGCTTTGCTTTCGGGTCTATTACCGGTTTAGCAACAACTTCTTTTTCTTTAACTGAATCTATCGGTTTAGCTTCTTCAGCAATTGCTTCCAGTAACAAGCTGTCGATCACTACATTTTTTGTAGCTACTTTGGTTTCAGGAAATATCCTTTCCGGCAAAATCTCTTTAAAAACCGAAAAAGAAATAGTTGCCAGAACCAATGTCGCAAGAGTTATTCCAAAATAGCTATTTGTTTTCACACTAAAACTGAATTACATTCGGTTAGGAACCTTAATTCCTAAAAGGCTGAACGCTGTTTTAATCGTATTAGCCACTACTTCGGAAAGCTGTACACGAAGCACTTTTTTAAAGTGATCGGCTTCTCCTAATATCGATACATTCTGGTAGAATGAATTAAATTCTTTTACCAGATCGTAAGTATAATTTGCAATTAAGGCCGGACTATGGTTTGCGGCTGCATTCTGAATTACTTCCGGGAAAAG
Source organism: Flavobacterium sediminis (assembly GCF_003148385.1). Taxonomy (NCBI): domain Bacteria; kingdom Pseudomonadati; phylum Bacteroidota; class Flavobacteriia; order Flavobacteriales; family Flavobacteriaceae; genus Flavobacterium; species Flavobacterium sediminis. The sequence continues at coordinate 667,053 of NZ_CP029463.1, forward strand.
TTGAACTTGTTTAATCAATTCTTTTTCCTTTTCGTGCAATTCCATTTCTGTTCCGCTTAAGGCTATTCCATTATAATCAAAATCGGCTTTACGCAAGATCGATTGAATACGCGCATACGTATACTGGATAAAAGGCCCTGTGTTTCCGTTAAAATCTACCGATTCAGCCGGATTGAACATCATTTGCTTTTTCGGGTCTACTTTAAGCATGAAATATTTTAAAGCTCCCAAACCTATGGTTTTGTAAAGTGCTGCTTTTTCGTCTTCCGAATATCCGTCTAACTTGCCTAATTCTTCCGAAATGGACTGTGCCGTTTCAGTCATTTCAGTCATCAGATCATCTGCATCTACAACAGTTCCTTCACGCGATTTCATTTTACCGGACGGCAATTCTACCATTCCGTAACTCAAATGATACAAATGGGAAGCCCAATCAAATCCTAATTTTTTCAGGATCAAGAATAATACTTTAAAGTGATAGTCTTGTTCGTTCCCTACAGTATATACCATTCCACCCACATCCGGATAATCTTTTACCCGTTGGATAGCTGTTCCGATATCCTGTGTTATATATACTGACGTTCCATCGGCACGCAATACTAATTTTTCATCTAAACCTTCATCGGTAAGATCGATCCAAACGGAACCGTCCGGTTTTTTGAAGAACACGCCTTTTGCCAAACCGTCCGTCACTACGTCTTTCCCTAACAAATAGGTATTGCTCTCGTAATAATAGCTATCAAAATCGACACCCAAACTCTCATACGTTTTAGCAAAACCATCGTACACCCATTGGTTCATTTTCTTCCACAAAGCTACTACCTCAGCATCGCCTGCCTCCCATTTACGAAGCATTTCTTGCGCTTCTAAAATAGATACTGCTTCCTTTTTTGCTTCTTCTTCCGTTTTGCCTTGCGCAACTAATTCGTTGATCTCTTTTTTATATTGCTTATCAAACTCTACATAATATTTCCCAACCAAATGATCGCCTTTGATCCCGGAAATTTCAGGAGTTTCTCCGTTTCCGAACTTTTGCCAGGCCAACATAGATTTACAAATATGGATCCCTCTATCGTTGATGATCTGGGTTTTATACACTTTTTTACCGGATGCTTTTAAAATTTCGGCAACTGAATAGCCTAATAAATTATTACGAACGTGTCCCAAATGCAAGGGTTTGTTAGTATTGGGCGAAGAATATTCAACCATAACCGCTTTGTCCCCTACAGTTGGCTCCACTTTTCCGAAATCGGGATTTCCTTTAATTTGATTGAAAAAATCGATATAGAAAGAATCTGAAATTACGATGTTCAAAAATCCGGCTACAACATTAAATTTTTCAACGTCATTTACATTTTCAACCAGGTAGGTTCCTATCTTAGTTCCTATCTCAACCGGATTACCTTTTAATTGTTTTACTAACGGAAATACCACCATGGTAATATCACCTTCAAACTCTTTCCTTGTCGCTTGAAATTCAACTTTTTCAATAGTTAAATCAAATAAATCTTTTACGGCTGATTGAATGTGAATGGTTAATGTTTCCTGTAATGTCATTTTTGTTATTATTTTAAAGCTGCAAAGATATTAATTTAGTTGTTAGTTGTCAGTCTCCGATGCTTAGTTTTTTCTCTCCGATCTAAAAAGCAACAGACAATTTCTTCAAAAGAGAATCTCAATCCTGATTTTGTTAAAAAAAACATAATTTTAAGAAGTCCTGTAACAAAACCTTCACAACAAAGTCTACTAAGTATCATCAATCAATCAAACAGTTATTACAATGAAAGTAAATTTTCTGATTTTACTTTTTTTGAGCAATCTTATGTCTTTATTTGCTCAAAACAGCGGATCTGTTTCCGGAAAAGTAACCGACAAAAAAACAGGGGAACCTTTGCCTTATGTTACAGTCGTCGTTAAAGACAATGCTGAAATGCTAACCGGAAGTACTACCACTGATTCCGGAAACTTTGAGATCAATAAACTACCGCTACAGAAACTCAGTCTGGAAATCCAGTTCATAGGCTATAAAACCATTGTTCAGGTCATTGATTTAAGTAGTTCTAAAAAAATAGATCTGGGCACTATTACTATTGAAGAAGATGTATCCCAGTTAGAAGGCGTTGAAGTGGTTAAAGAACGTTCGATCATGGAACAGAAGATCGATCGAAAAGTGATCAATGTCGGGAAAGATCTGATCAGTGCCGGAGCCACTGCCGGAGAGATCATGAATAATATCCCATCGGTTTCCGTTGATCCGCAAACCAATGAAATTTCATTGAGAGGGAATTCTAATGTACGTGTTTTACTGGACGGCAAACCCACCAATATACCGGTTGAACAACTTATGAAACAAATACCATCGGCTTCGATCAAGCAAATTGAATTGATCACCAATCCGTCGGCCAAATACAATCCGGAAGGAATGAGCGGAATCATCAATATTGTGTTGCACAAAAATGCTAATGACGGCTTTAACGGTTCTGTTAACAACGGTATAACTTTCGGAAAAACTCCTAAAACCAATAATTCTTTAGACATGAATTACCGCAAAGGAAAATTGAACTTTTATACCAATTACGGTTTCAATCATGGTTTTTATGCCAATGAGGGGCATTTATCCAGTTTTCAATCCGGAAACGAAAGCGAACAAAGCTTTGATATCAGGAACAAGAATACTTCCCATTTGTGGAAATTCGGAACGGATTACTATATCAACGATAAAAACACCTTATCTGTTTACACTACTCAAAACTGGTTTTCCGGCGATGCCGATGCTAAAACTTTTATCGATTATCTGAACCCGGCGACAACAGATATTGCACAGAATTTCTCTGCTAAGAGCAATGGTAATACACAGGTTTACAATCTGGATTTCAAACATGATTTTGCTAAAGAAGACGAGAATATTGAATTGGAAATAAACTACAACACCTATTCAAGTCCGGAAGACAGTTTTTATTATTACCCGCTGGTTCCGAGTTCAACCACCAATAACACGGCTAATGACAATAAAAATTTCAAAGCTAATCTTGATTATGTCAACCCGCTTACTAAAACGACCAAACTGGAGTTAGGAGCAGAAGCGCGTATCGAATCTACGACCAACAATCTTTACATTGACCAGTTGTACAATTCTGATTTTAAATACGATAGAAACATTTTTTCAGCTTACGGAACATTTGCAAAACAATGGGATAAGTGGAATTTCCAGATCGGTGCTCGTTTAGAACATTATCAGGTGGATGCAATATTTAAAAAATCCGGTCAAGACGATGTTCCTTTTGACGACACTATTTTTACGGTTTATCCTTCCGGTTTTGTTTCTTATACTCCAAACGAAAAGGGGACATTTAATTTCAGTTATTCCAGAAGAGTGGATCGACCAAGTATCGGGCAGGTAAACCCTATCAGAGAATGGACAACTCCTACTTTAGATTCAGAAGGAAACCCATATTTGGAACCGCAATTCACGAATTCCTTTGAATTGAATTATACTCGTACGACTAAAATAGGTTCTTTTACTTCAGGAATATTTTACAGACGGATTAATGACGAGATTACTCGTGTTATGCTGGAACATCCTACAGATCCTAACAAAAATGTTTTGACATTTGACAATTTCAAAGACAACAATGCCTATGGTGCAGAAATTTCCGGAAATTTGAATTTTACCAAATGGTGGAGTGCAAACTTTGGCATTGATGCTTATTTCAGAACGCTCAGAGGTTATGTAGGCGACATTTATGTAGAAAAAGACGCTACTCTTTTTAATGCTCGTGCTAACAACACCTTTAAAGCAACTAAAGATTTACGTTTTCAGCTTTTCGGTTTTTACCGGGGAAAAGATGTTTCTTTACAAATGACACGTAAAACTATGTGGCGAAGTGATATTGGTGCCAGCTATAATGTTTTGAAAGGGCAAGGAACGATCAGCGCTCGCTTTAGTGATATTTTCCATACCATGAAAGCACAATTTGAAAATGATCTGCCTTATCCTCAAGTCGGAAAATTCACTTGGGAAAGTCAAACCTTATACATCGGTTTCAATTACCGATTCGGAGGTGGCAAAAACAGAGCTTTACAGCGCAAGCAACGTGATAAAAATGAAACACAAGGTGGCGGCGGTATGTTCTAAAAGCTAAAAAAGCGTTCCGAATGGAACGCTTTTTTCAATCAAAACAAAAAAATCATATAGATCAGGATTCCTTCTGCTATTCCTGTTATTATACTCATTCCTAAGATATCTTTAATCTTACTTTTCAAAAAGAATACGACACATAGAATGGCCATAATTGCCGCTAATAATATTTCTAATGCGTCTATTTCTGACAGCAAATAGGTTAATGCGGTAAAAACCATCGTTACTGCTACAGCTACAGCACTAAACTTGAGGATTTCTTCTCTGTTGTAATTTCCTTCTCTGAACCCATGATGCAATTCTCGCAATATAGACAGGACAAATAGCAAAGGAACTACCGACAGGAACGGTGCAAAGATCACTTTAATCCCTTTTACTATAGCCAAATCATTGTAGAAGAAAAAGGCTATGGCTGTTAAGGCTAATAAGCCCGTAACAATTATAGATTGAAAAGTAAATAACAATTCCCGTTTTTTTGAATTATTTGCCTGGTTTAATTCTTGGTGAGTCGGATCTGAAAAATTCATATTTATTTGATTTAATGATTATAAAATTTAGTTTATAAAAAAGAAAACATGGATAGCCAATGCCATTAACAAGCCGCTTAAAATACCGTTTGCCTTTAAATTATTGTACAGGATATAATTGAGCACATAACCACTGATCGCTGTTGAATTCATCAGATGAGCAAAAATTAAGTTCTTCTCTAATGACAACTGCATCCGTTCCAGTAGTTGCAAGATGGCTAAAACCATTATCACTGTTACAACCAACAACAATATTGCCGGCTTTTGATTTTTTAATTTAGCTTCTTCTGAATTTTGGGGTAGAAAGCGTTCAATCCATATAAAACGTATAAAAAAAATCACCGGTACCGGAAATAGTATTGCTGCTACAATCTTTAATACATCTCTGACGCTCTTAATATCATCATACCCTAAAAAAACCAGATACAGGAACACCGTCACTGAAACTCCGGTCATGATCAAAAAAGCTTTATTTAACTGTTTTAACTGCATGTGGTTATTTTGAATAGCAATTTACTCCTACAGTGGCACGCTTAGACAAATAGCTAATACAACTAGTGTATGTTTTTCCTGTTTTGGTCAGGATACTTTTCGAATAAACCATCAGCGTAAGTATCCCTATTACAATTACTACCGTTTTTACTATACTTTTCATAATTTCTTTATTTGTAATGTTGCCACAAAGCTGCTACAGTTTGCAAAAACTTTAAACACACAATCATCATAAAACTGACGATTATTTTTTAGACAATTAGACAAAAACACTTATTTTTACTGAAATTTCTAAAAAAAATCTAACGATTAAATGAATGATTTAAACCACATCATTTCCAGTCTTTCATCAGAAGAACAAACTCGTTTTACAGAATACCTAAAAAAAAAGAACAGACGCAATGACACTAAAAACATCCAGCTTTTTAAACTTATTTCCAAAGATCATTTAACCTCTGAAGCGCTTTGTAAAAAACTCTATAAAGACGGGAATAAAGCGGCTTATCACGCTTTGCGAAAAAGACTGCTCCAGTCTCTTATCGATTTTATAGCAAACATCAGCATTGAAGAAGAAAATTCTGTGGATATGCAAGTTATAAAGTACATTTTAGCGTCTCGCACTTTTTTATTGAACAACAAATCTATAATAGCGTATAAACTATTGCACAAAGCAGAAATACTGGCTCAAGAGCACAACCTTTTTGCTATTTTAAATGAAATTTACCACACTAAAATACAATATGCCCATACCAACCCGAGCATTGAACTGGAAGCAGAAATAGAAAAATATAAGGTCAATCAAAAAAAACATCAATTAGAGGATCAGTTGAATATGGTCTATGCTAAAGTGAGACTGACACTGAACCAAATTACATACAAAGGCAAGACCATAAATTTTCAAATGCTATTTGAATCCATTCTCAAAGAACATAATATTAGCCTTGAAGAAGCAGTATCCTTTAAATCGGTTTATCAGTTGATGACGATCATAAGTATTTCTGCTTTTGTGACGAACGATTACTTACAAGTTGAACCTTTTTTGATCTCTATTTACAAAACTATTAAAAACCAGAAGGACAAAGACAAACAAGCTTTTTATCACATTCAAGTCCTTTATCTGATCTCAAATACGTTATTCCGAAATAAGAAGTTTGAGAACTCTTTAGCATACTTAGATCTGATGCGGCAAAAAATGCTTGAGAAAAATAAAAAGCACTACAATACCTTTCTTTTAAAGCACTATAAGCTTTTAGCCCTGAACTATAATTTTTCAAATCGGCAAGAGGAAGCCATAGCGCTACTGGAATCTGTAAAGAATAAAAAGCACAACGATATAGAATCGCAATTAGACATTCATCTAAGCTTAGTCATGTTCTATTTTCAGAAAGGATCACTTAAAAATGCCCAGACTATTTTATCCAAACTCTACCATACAGACAATTGGTATATGGAAAAAGCCGGGAAAGAATGGGTCATCAAAAAGAACCTTATCGAGATCTTATTGTATATCGATCTGAACCTCATTGACCTTGTAGAATCGCGTTTGCTGAGTTTTAAACGAAGCTACTTCAAATACCTTCAAGAAATTAATCAGGAACGGGTCATTACTTACCTGCAACTCATTGAATATTATTATAAAAACCCTGAAAAAGTCACCTCCGGGGCGTTTAAAGAAAAAGTCGAAAACTCCTTTGTATGGATCAGCCCGGATCAAGAAGATATTTTTGTCATGAGCTTTTATGCCTGGTTGAAAAGCAAAATGGAAAACCGTACGTTATATGAAACGACAACAGACTTGATTGAGCAATCAAAAACCATTGCCAGTAACTAAAAAAGCGTTCCACTTGGAACGCTTTTTTATATTTTATATCATTTTTACCAGCGAATTATAACACTTCCCAAGTAAATCCACTACCAAAAGCGGCTAAAACAACTACATCACCTTCTTTTATTTTTCCTTTTTCCCATGCTTCCGTTAAAGCAATAGGAATAGAAGCAGCAGTTGTATTACCGTATTGTTGGATATTATTGTACACTTTATCATCCGGTAATCTGAACTTTTGCTGGATAAATTGTGAAATTCTCAGATTAGCTTGATGCGGGATCAACATATCAATATCTGAAACCTGTAAATCATTAGCCTGTAAGCCTTCCATAATCACTTCACTGAAACGCACCACTGCATTTTTAAATACAAACTGACCGTTCATGTGCGGATAATAACTTTCATCTTCCGGATTGTTATCTCTAATAATATCTGTTACCCAACGTTTTCCCATTCCCGGAGCAATCAAAGCCAGCTCTTCAGCATGTTGCCCTTCAGCATGTAAGTGGGTTGATAAAATTCCTTTTGAAGCATCTTCCGTTCTGGACAAAACAGCAGCTCCAGCTCCGTCTCCGAAAATAACAGAAACGCCTCTGCCTCTCGTTGTCATGTCCAAACCTCTGGAATGTACTTCAGAACCAATCACTAAAATATTCTTATACATTCCGGTTTTAATGAATTGGTCTGCAACTGATAATGCATAGACAAATCCCGAACATTGATTACGAACATCTAACGCTCCTACAGTTCTTAATCCCAACTCTCTCTGTACCAGAACTCCGGGACCCGGAAAATAATAATCCGGACTTAAAGTAGCAAAAATGACGAAATCAATAGCATCTGTTTCTAATCCTGCCCTTTCAATAGCTACTTTTGCGGCTTTTACACCCATTGAAGTTGTAGTATCTTCAGGAGTATTAACGTGTCTTCTTTCTTGTATACCGGTACGTTCCTGAATCCATTCATCGTTTGTATCCATTATTTTGGATAGGTCATCATTGGTTACAATATTATCCGGCACATAATATCCTAACCCGGTTATTTTTGAGTGATACATGTTTGATTTAGTTTGTGGCGCAAATTTACTAATTTATTAAAAAACACCTAACTAAATTATTTTTTTAGCGGTTTAACCTCAAAAAGACCTCTTCATTTTTATTTATTTCAACTGTCGAATTAAAATAGACCTTTTCACCATCATGCTGTGCTTCAACCAGATAGTGACTTCCAGAAAAATAGCTCTTCAATACTTTTACCCGCAACGCAGATCTTTCTACTAACTGTAATTCATGCGGATAACATAAAACAAAATCTTCTTCCTCAGATGTAGGTTGAAGTTCAAAATAATGAGCAGGAATTTTACTTACTTCCCCGAAAAGGGATGCTGTATAAAAGCTCTGAGGTTCTTGATATATACTTTGAGTCGTTCCTGTTTCAAGTAATTCTCCGTTTTTCATAACTAAAACTTCATCCGAAAAAGAAAGTACATCCTGAACGTCATGCGTGGCTATGACACAAGTGATTTGTTTTTCTTTCAGGTATTGAAAAATCTTTCTTCTCAAACTATTCTTTCTGAAATTATCAATATGACTGAAAGGCTCATCTAACAGTAATACTTCAGGTTCTTTAGCCAAAACTTTAGCCAGAGCTACTCGTTGCATTTGCCCGCCGCTTAAAAATTTGGCTTTAACCATTTCAAATTCAGTCATTTCAACCACATCTAAAAGTTCGTCTATTCTGGCTTTCTTATCTTCTAAAAAAAAGTTTGACAAAAACTTCCCTACATTTTCAGCAACTGTAACATAAGGCATTAAATCAAAATCCTGAGCCAGATATTTCATATAAGGCATTCCGGGAACTAAATTGAACTTCGGCCCGGTCACTAAGCCCTCTTTCCAATGGATGCTTCCGTAATCCGCATCATATAAACCGTAGATCAGCTTAAGCAAAGTACTTTTACCGCAACCACTTTCCCCGATAATCGCTAAATTATTTCCCTTTGTAACAGAAAAATTAATTGTTTTTAATATTTCCTTGTCATTCTCATAAAAAAAGCTCAGATCTTTTACTTTTAGCATTCTGTATATTTTTTAACAAAAATAAGATACTTAATCAAAATATTTTTAAATTGCGCCAGTTTTAAGATTTGCCCCATGAAAAAAACAACCAAGATAATAGTATTATTATCACTACTGACTTTTAACCTATCCGATTGTTTTGCACAGTATTATAAATATGCCTTAAATATAAATTACGGGTTAAGTGGTGTTACTGATCCCAGTATTCAGAATTTTTCACACATAGGAGGAGGTTTTAGCTATGAATTTGATGAAACATACGCTCTTCAACTTGATTTTGGTTCTGACCAATACCGTTTATTCAATACTGCATTGAATAAAGAAGGCGGAGTAGACATGTTTCGCGTTTCTTTACAAGGAGTCATTAACCTCTCTACTATTTCCGACAGTCAGCGCGTTTATGACCCCATCAATGTTTTAACACATGCCGGATTCGGTTATTCTAGTGTTAAATCAACAGTTCTGGAAGGAAATGATAAAACAGTAAATTTTTTAGGTGGTATTACGCCGAGATTTCGAATCAGTAACAACCTATATTTTACACTTGATGCAACTGCCATTTTTGTATTTTCACAACATTATAATTTCGACGGAAATCTTTCCTACGAAAATGTAGTTAACTCATTTACGTCGATTACCTATAACTTAACTGCCGGAATCACTTACCGATTCGGGGAATATTAAGATTTAAACCAACCTAACTATTTTTCATGTAAAGTCCTTTTTCTAATTGAAAAAGGATTTTTTTATGTCATTTTGTCACCAAAACCATTTTGGTACTCTATTTGAAAAAAGTTAACCAAATTATGTCTAATCAAAAATTTAACAATATGTCAAGTGGAAAAATCAATGTTTCAGTAGAAAACATCTTTCCTTTAATTAAAAAGTTCTTATACAGTGATCACGAGATCTTTTTACGTGAATTGATTTCGAATGCAACCGATGCAACTTTAAAACTAAAACATTTAACCAGCATTGGTGAAGCTACTGTAGAATATGGCGATCCCATGATTGAAGTTAAAATTGATGCCGAAGGTAAAAAACTACACATTATCGATCAAGGTTTAGGGATGACTGCTGACGAAGTGAAAAAATACATCAATCAGATCGCTTTTTCTGGGGCAGAAGAATTTTTGGAAAAATACAAAGATACTGCCAAAGATTCAGGCGTGATCGGTCATTTTGGTTTAGGTTTCTATTCTGCTTTTATGGTAGCCAATAAAGTAGAGATCATTACCAAATCATACAAAGAGGAACCGGCTGCTCACTGGACTTGTGACGGTAGCCCGGAATTTACATTAGAAACTGCTGATAAAACAGACCGAGGAACTGAGATCATTCTTCACATCGCAGATGACTCAACTGAATTCTTAGAGGAAAGCAGAATCCGCGAGTTACTAGTAAAATATAACAAATTCATGCCGATTCCGATCAAATTCGGAACGCGTAAAGAAGCATTGCCAAAACCGGAGGATGCCGGTGAAGATTACGAAACGGAATACAAAGAAATAGATAACATTATCAACAATCCGAATCCGGCTTGGACCAAACAACCTTCGGATCTGACGGATGAAGATTATAAGAGTTTTTACCGCGAATTGTATCCGATGCAGTTTGATGAGCCTTTATTCAACATTCACCTGAATGTAGATTATCCGTTCAACTTAACCGGAATTTTATATTTCCCTAAATTATCGAACGATTTACAAATTCAGAAAGATAAAATTCAATTGTACCAGAATCAGGTTTTTGTAACGGACAATGTAGAAGGGATCGTTCCGGAATTCTTAACCATGTTAAAAGGTGTTATTGATTCGCCGGACATTCCGTTAAACGTTTCCCGTTCGTATTTACAAGCTGATGGTAATGTGAAAAAGATCTCAAACTACATTACCCGTAAAGTTTCCGATAAACTAAAATCGTTATTCAATGAAAATAGAGAGGATTTTGAGCAAAAATGGAATGACATCAAAATCGTTTTAGAATACGGAATGCTTTCGGAACCTAAATTCTACGAAAAAGCAGGCGACTTTGCATTATATCCTACTACCGAAGGGAAATACTATACTTTAGCCGAATTAAAAGAAACTTTGGCACCTACACAAACGGACAAAGACGGTAATCTGATTGTACTATATGCTTCTAACCAGGAAATGCAACACAGTTATATTGAAGCTGCCAAAGAAAAAGGATACGAAGTATTAATATTAGACTCTCCTATTGTTTCGCATTTGATCCAGAAATTAGAAGCTGATAATGAAAAACTAACCTTTGCTCGTGTAGATGCAGATCACGTAGAGAATTTAATCAAAAAAGAAGAAGAACAAATTTCAAGACTTTCGGAAGGCGAAAAAACAAAATTGAAAGACTATCTTGAAACGGTTGTTCCAAAAGAAAAATACAGCGTTCAATTAGAGGCAATGGACAGCAAATCTGCTCCGTTCATCATCACGCAACCGGAATTCATGCGAAGAATGAAAGAAATGAGCCAAACCGGTGGTGGCGGAATGTTCGGAATGGGGAACTTGCCTGAAATGTATAATCTAATAGTAAATACTAATTCTGACTTGGCCGGTTCTATTTTGAATGTAGAAAATGAAACCGAAAAATCAGCTTTGGTAAAACAAGCATTAGATTTAGCGAAACTATCGCAAGGATTATTAAAAGGTGAAGAATTAACGGCTTTTGTAAAACGTAGTTTTGAAACTTTGAAGTAAAAATATTTTTTTCATAACAAAAATCCCGCTCAATGAAGCGGGATTTTTTATTTAAACAATAGTATATATCATAAAGTAATGCGAAATACTTCCACCTAACACAAACAGGTGCCAGATAAAATGACCGTACGGAATTCGCTTAGAAGCATAGAAAATAGTTCCCAGCGTGTAGAAAGCACCTCCGACAGCCATAAAAACCAAAGCTTCAACAGAAAGCAAATGAATCAGTTCTTTTACTTGAGCCACAACCAGCCACCCCATAACGAGATAAACGATCAGAGATAATTTTTCGACCTTTCCGGTTAAGAACAACTTCATGATCAAACCGGCCGTAGCAATACTCCAGATAATGAAAAACAACGTCCACCCGGAAGTTTGTTCTAAAGTAACTAAACAAATCGGGGTATACGTTCCGGCAATCAGCAAAAAGATACCGATATGGTCAAAGATTCTCGCTTTCCGCTTTTTAACTTCATGTGAAATGGCATGGTAAACCGTTGAAGCGGTATACAATGCAATCACACAAAAACCGTAAATCCAAATACTCAGAGTACTAAAACTGCTTAGCCCTCTGTTTTTGAGCAATAAAAACACCAATCCGACAACGCCCAAAACAATCCCTGCAGCGTGTGAAACCGTATTTAAAAACTCTTCTTTATCCTTGATCTTTAGCATTTTATTTTTTTATTTTATTCCTTTCATAAAGGTACCAAAATTATACCAATTTGAATTTATAAATTGTATTTTTGGCAAAAACAGGCTAAAATGACACGCTTTTTTCAGATTTTAACACTTAGTATCATAACATTGACTGTAAATGCTCAGGAAATTTCCAAAAAAGCTTTTACTATCGGCGAACAAATTGAATGGTTCTCAAAAGAACTCAATGAAAAAAGAAGTCTGAATATTTTTCTTCCGCAGGATTATAACTCCGATAAAAAATATCAGGTGATCTATTTACTTGATGGTTCTTCTCATGAAGATTTTTTGCACATCTGCGGATTGGTTCAATTTTTTGATCTGCAATTTCAAATGCCTGAAACTATTGTTGTAGGGATCACGAATGTAGATAGAAAACGGGATTTCACTTTCCCAACTACTGATAAAGAACTTCAAAATGAGTTCCCGACAACCGGCGGGTCGGAACGATTTATAGCCTATCTTGAAAAAGAAGTGCAACCTTATATTAACACCAACTATCCGACCAATGGAACCAATATCATCATCGGACAATCACTGGGTGGTTTGTTAGCTACAGAGATCCTATTGAAAAAACCGGAACTCTTCACACATTTTTTAATTACAAGCCCAAGTTTGTGGTGGGATAACCAATCGTTGCTTAAAGACGCTAAAACACTTTTAAGCCAACACGATTACCACAATACTTTTATTTATCTAGCCGTTGGCGAACAAGAACATAAAGTAATGGTCAAAGATGCGCAGACACTTGAAAAATTATTAACAGAACGAAAAGATTTGAAAATACACTTTGCCCTGTTTCCGGAAGAAAACCATGCTACCATTTTACATAACAGTATTTACAAGGCTTTCCTGTTGCAATATCCTCTGAAGAATTAGTTATTCAACAACCCACCTTCTTCTTTTTTGTCATTGTTAAGCATGTTGTTCTCTACTTTTGCCAATCTGTTTTTCGTAGGAATCTTGTAATTCAACGAAAACCCTACTCTTCTTGAATCGTATTTACTATCGTACAACAAGTTGGTTCCTATAGCTCCGAGTTTCTGTTTATTGGTATTAAAAACATCATTTATATAAACGGACATCGACAAATTATTATTCAAAAACTTTTTAGAGAATGTCAGATCAAATTGCTGACTTAAAGGATATCTGATAGCATAATATTGATAATTCCCTCCTTTTGTTGAGGTATTATAATTGGCCGTAAATTTAATTTTTGCCGGTAATTGAAGTTGCGACATCAAATTAAATACCCAAAACCCTTTATAATCAATATCGTCCAAAACATGTTTTTGATGTCCCACATAGAAATACATAAAATTAATTTCGTCAGGATTAAAATTAAAACTTAAGGTTTCTTTTAAACCTTTTGTAAACAGCATATAAGGTATAGGCAATCCGAAATTAAAATTGTGGACAGTCAGTCTAGGAACGTTAATCGAGGTACTTGCAGCACCGTCATTGGTTTGTATAATTCTATTAACCACCTGATTATTGGCATCACTAACGGAATACCCTATAAAGAAATATTCGTATGCACTTAACCGGATCTCATAGTTGTCAAAAATCGTAGGATCTAAATTAGGATTTCCGTAAAATGACACATTCGGATTCTGATAATTGGTATTATTAGGGTTTAACGCATAAGTATTAGGTAAGCTGATCTTTTTATTGTAATTAGCATTAAAAGAAACCTGCTCCATTAAGTTGTACTGAACGGTAGCATTCGGAAAAAACTTCACTAAATCAAAAGGCGTTAAAGAACCTGTATCTGTATTTCCTTCAATTTTATAAGATTCCAGTCTTCCTCCTAAAATAAAATCAAACTTTTTATATGTCGTTTGCCATTCTGTATACGCCGCTAATGTTGTTCGCCAATAATCTAAATTTTCTGTCCCGAAACTTTTGGTTGTAAAATCCAATCGGTCCGCTAAAGCACCTACACTCCATTTCGATTCTTCTAAGAAATTGACTTCTTGCGAATAATCCGTTTTAAATTGATAGAATTTCTGGTCTGATAAATTTTCAAGTCCGAAACTATTCGTATCTCTGGATAAAAGCCCGAAATCATTAGTGTTTACATTATAATTGAATCGAAAATCAAGTTTCTTTGTAATGTCTTCAAATCGTTTCTGATAGGTCAGCATAACGTCATGACGGTCTATGTCTGTCATCCCTTTATCAGAAGAGGTAAAACCAAATCCTTCCGCATTAATATAAGACGTATTAGCACTGGTGTTAAAATCATAATTCACTAACAGACGATCTTTCTTAAAATCAAATTTTAATCCTGTTTTGATGAAATAAAAACGATTAATTCTATCCGATACATTTTTAGAAATAACCTCATCCGGACTATAGAAGTTACTCCTTTGATAAGATTCGTTATAACTTTGGCCAACCTGTACCTGCCAACCCAGAATACTATTTTTAGCACTTACCAGTAAACTGTTGTTGAACTTATGTCTCGAATCATCATATTTGGTATAACTATAACCGTTAGAATATGTCGCCGTAAGATAATTCTTTGCTCTTTTTGAAGTCACAATATTAATAATAGCCCCTCCCGAAGTCGCCGGAAATTCAGCTCCTGGTTGTGTGATCACCTCTACTTTTTCTATAGCATTTGCCGGTAAGCTTTCTAAATAAGAGTTTAACTCATTCGAATAAATATTAAGAGGTCTCCCGTCCATATAAACCTCTAACTGCTTCCCTTGATACATCATCCCGGCAACATCTGAAATAATTAATCCCGGTAACTTTTTCAGCCCTTCCATTACTGAACCGGAATTCAGATGAGCTTGCTCAGAAAAATCAAAAATGGTTCGATCTGCTTTTTGCTCTATAGCTTTTTTCTTTTGTACTACTATAACTTCGTTTAATTCTTTCGTTTTTAAACTATCTTGTGCTGCTTTGTTTTGGGCTTTTGATACATTCGAAATACAACTCAAAGCAATCAGTAATACAAAAAATCTCATGGGCTTTCTTATCAGGTTGGTTAAATAAACTATACTACTTTAGTCACAATTTTTAGCTGTATGTTACACATTAACCCTTATTTTTCTTTAAATCAGGCTTTACCTACTAAAAAACAGGACGACCATACTTAAATAATCCTATTCTAAATTTATTATCTTTGCGCCCCTTAAAAAAACAGAAAATGTCAAACAATGCTATATTCAAAGGAGTTGTACTTGTAGGAATCGGAGCCATAAGTTATGGCCTTCTGGCTACTTTCGTAAAATTGGCCTATAAAGAAGATTATACTACGGCTGAAGTAACACTGGCACAATTCATTTACGGCTTAGTCGGTGTGGTTATTTTAATGGCAATTTCTAAAAAAAAGAAAAAAGAAAAAGATCCTACTACCCGAAGAGATATTACAGCATTAATAGTTGCCGGAACATCTCTGGGACTGACCAGTGTTTTCTATTATTTGTGTGTAAAAGAGATCAATGTTTCAATTGCTATTGTACTTTTAATGCAAACCGTATGGATGAGTGTTCTGCTGGAAGCTATTCTTGACAAAAAAATGCCATCTCCTAAAACTTTAATAGCGGTCATTATTGTTTTAGTCGGAACACTTTTGGCTACAAAAATTTACAACCTGCAAGAATTTCCGGGATTGCTTGGTATTGTTTGGGGATTACTGGCTGCTGCCTCATTCACCACGACCATGTATACTGCTAACCGGATAGCTGTCGGAACCCCTAATTTAAAAAGAAGTTATTACATGCTTTGGGGAGGAACGATTGTTGTTCTGATCTTTACTTTCATCACTCAGAATACTCCTTTCAATTGGGAAATCTTCACAAAGTGGGGAATTTTATTAGCACTGTTCGGTACTATAATCCCACCTGTTCTGATGAATGCAGGTTTTCCTAAGACCGGCATCGGACTGGGAAGTATTGTGTCATCACTTGAACTTCCTGTCTCTGTCTCTATGGCTTACTTTATTTTAAATGAAAAAGTAGAGGTCTGGCAATGGTTCGGAATCTTTTTAATCCTTATCTCAATTGTGATTATAAACTTAAAAACCCGAAAATAGAACCATAGCTCTATTTGCACATCTTCAATATTTAAGTTTTTTTACGTACCTAAAATAATTATTTGTAAAAATTTTAACTATAAAAGTATTTTTTTGTATACTTTTAATATACAAATATTAAAAGTAAATTTTTATGAAAAAATTATTTGCAGAATTCTTCGGAACATTTTGGTTAGTGTTCGGAGGTTGTGGTAGCGCCCTTTTTGCAGCCGGAATCCCTGATCTGGGTATTGGTTATGCCGGAGTAGCATTAGCTTTCGGGTTAACAGTCTTAACCATGGCTTATGCTGTTGGACATATTTCCGGAGGTCATTTCAATCCTGCTGTAACACTTGGTCTATGGGCCGGAGGTCGCTTTGATCCCAAAAAAATTATCCCCTACATCATTGCTCAATGTATAGGTGCCATTGCGGCGGCCGGAATATTGTATCTGATTTTATCAGGTAAAGATGATTTTGCAATAGACGCTACACAAGCCGGAGCATTTGCTTCAAACGGTTACGGAGACTTTTCACCGCATGGTTATCCTTTGATGAGTGCTTTCGTTGCTGAATTTATTTTAACCTTTTTTTTCTTATTAGTCATCATAGGTGCCACTGATAAACTTGCCAATACAAAATTTGCAGGGATCGCCATAGGGTTAGCCTTAACACTAATTCATTTAATTTCCATTCCTATTACTAATACATCTGTAAATCCTGCCCGTTCACTTTCGCAAGCTGTTTTTGTCGGTGGCGAACCATTAAGCCAAGTTTGGCTCTTTTGGATCGCACCTGTTTTCGGAGCTCTCATTGCCGGAATTGTTTATAAAAATCTATTGCAAAATAATACATAAAAAAGAAGGGATTGATTTCCCTTTTTTTTATTTTTATCTAATGAGTTTGTTTGGAAACGAAAAAATAATACTGCCTCTTCCGGATGCCACATTTGAGTATTATCCGAATTTCTTAAGTGCAGAAACAGCCAACCGACTATTTGCAAAGCTTTATAAAGAAACGCCTTGGCAACAAGACAAGATTACTGTTTTTGGTAAAACACACCTTCAACCCAGACTAACGGCACTTTACGGAAATGAAGGAAGACTTTATGGCTATTCTGATATTCTTATGAAGCCGCATCCTTGGACCACTACACTTATGTTTATTAAAGATGAAGTAGAAGCATTAACTCATCAGAGATTTACCAGTGTACTCCTAAACCTGTACCGCAATGAAAAAGACAGCAATGGCTGGCATGCAGACGATGAAAAGGAACTGGGGAGAGATCCTTTTATTGCTTCAGTAAGTCTGGGAGCAGAAAGAACATTTCAGATAAAGCACAATACAAACAAAGAAATTAAGCAAAGCCTGACACTTAACCACGGTAGCCTCTTACTCATGAAAGAAGGAAGCCAAATTCATTACAAACACCAACTTCCCAAATCCTCTAAACCTCAAAAAACAAGAATAAATTTAACTTTTCGAACTATTTTTTAAAGATTATTTAAAAAAAGGTTGGTTCGGAAAAAAAATTAAAAAATTTCAAAAAAATACTATCTCCTTCTTTTTTCAATTTATTTTTTTAGTAATATTGACATAGTAAACCAAATAAAAATAAAAAACTTTAGGAATTAATTTTTCATCTGATGAAAAAAAGAAAGATTTCAGAATTTGACAATCAAACGATAGAAAGAATTGTCAATATGGCTCAAGAGGAACGTAGACCTTTTGAAACAATTAAAGAAGAATTCGGTGTTTCTGAAAATGAAGTAACGGAATTGATGCGAACAAAACTTTCTAAAGAGAGTTTTGAAGTGTGGAAGAAAAAAGCGACAGCTAACAAACCTAAACCTAAACCTCAACGATTTAATGACATTGAAGATGACGACTTAGACAGCAAATACTATTTTAAAAATAAATTTTAATCTACCTCCTTAAAATACTCTCTGAATCAGAGAGTATTTTTATTTTTGTGCTGTAACAAAATCAACGTTTTTATTACTAATAGGAACCAAAATAAATTTAATAATGAAAAAAATAATTCTTACACTAGCATTGGTAGGCATGTTCTGGAGTTGTAAACCAACTCAAACTTCTGTAAAAAATGAAGTTGATGTTACCATTGACCTAGTAAATGTAAAAGATGATAAAGTAATGGTAACGACTGTCCCTCCGACCATTACAACTGAAACAGTTACGTTTCATATCCCTAAAACTGTTCCGGGAACTTATTCTGAAGATGATTACGGAAGATTCATCGAAGGATTTAAAGCTTTTGATGCTAAAGGAAACACACTTAGTGTAGGCAAAATCGACGAAAACTCATATACTATTTCTGATGCTAAAAAATTAGCCAAAATAACGTATTGGGTAAATGACACATTTGATACTGAGACCGGAGCCGGTTTCGGAAACTCTGAAGATGTGTTTTCACCTGCCGGAACTAACATCAAAGCCGGAGAGAATTTCATGCTTAACACACATGGCTTTGTGGGCTATTTCGATGAAAAAACAGAAACTCCTTATAAATTAGTGGTACAACATCCGGATAATTTATTAGGTGTATCTGCTATGAATGATGCAGACAACAGCGACACTTCTGACTTGTTCACTACTACTCGTTATGCCAGCTTAGTAGAAAATCCGATCATGTACTCTAAACCTGATTTTACAGAATTTATGGTTGATGACATGAAGATTATCATTAGTGTATATTCTCCGACAGGAAAATACACTGCTAAAGACATTACGCCTAACATGGAAAACATGATGAAAGCACAAAAACGTTTCTTAGGTAAAATGAATACGACTAAGAAATATGCGATCTTATTGTACCTGTCAGATGTAAGAGCACAAGATGCTAAAGGATTCGGTGCATTAGAACACCCGACATCTACTACTGTTGTAATGCCGGAAATGATGGGATTGGAAATGTTACAGGAACAATTAAAAGATGTTGTATCCCACGAATTCTTCCACATCGTAACTCCTTTAACGGTTCATTCAAACGAAATTCAATACTTCGACTTCAACCAACCGCAAATGTCAGAGCACTTATGGATGTATGAAGGAGTAACAGAATACTTTGCTAACTTGTTTCAAGTGAACCAAGGTTTAATTACAGAAGATGAATTCTTTGAAAGAATGTCTCAAAAAATTCTTCAATCCAAACAAATGGATGATAAAATGAGTTTTACTAAAATGAGTAAAAACGTTTTTGAACAACCTTATAAAGATCAATATGTAAATGTTTATCAAAAAGGGGCTTTAATTGCTATGTGTGTTGATATTATCATTCGCGAAAAAAGCAATGGTGAAAGAGGCATTTTAGACCTTATGAACAAACTCTCTAAAGAGTATGGAACTACTAAAGCTTTTAAAGACAACGAACTGTTTGCTAAAATAACAGCTTTAACGTATCCTGAAGTAGGTGCTTTCTTAAACAAATACGTAGCCGGAGAAACTCCGATACCTTATGATGAGTATTTTGCAAAAATGGGAGTTACCGAAGCTACTTTGCAAATTGACGGAAACCCTTTCTTAAAAGGACAAGTTCCATATATCACTGTTGATCCGTCAACAAAAGAGATCAAAATCTTACCGAATATTGAGCTGAATGCTTTCATGACCTCTTTAGGTATTAAAAACGGAGATATCATTAAAGCAGTTGATGGTAAAGAATATAACCTTGACAATGTATACGATCTTGTTTTAGGCAGTATGAACTGGAAAGATGGCGACGACATTGCCGTTACGATCAAAAGAGACGGAAAAGAACAAGTTCTAAAAGGCAAAATTACTTTACCTAAAGAAAGTAAAGAAGGATATCAGGTAACTGACGAAAGCAAAAAAGCATTACGTGAAGCTTGGTTAAAAGGGTAAAACTAAAATTTATTCTAACATATAAATCCTCAAAGTACTCAGTATTTTGAGGATTTTTTCTTTTATTTGTGCCAAAATAACACAAAATGCATAATCCACCTTTCTTTACTGATGATACAATAGTTTTCGGAATTCTAATGTTTCTTATAGGATTAGTTTTCTATACTTCCTCAAAAGAAGAAGGCTTCTGGAAAAAATTCTACAGCATTGTTCCGGCTTTATTACTATGCTATTTGTTACCCGCGTTTTTTAGTTCGTTCCACATTATTTCCCCGAATGGACAGAACTGGATTCCAAAGGCGAAATAGTAACTAAAAGCTCAAAAATTTACTTTGTTGCCAGTCGTTACTTACTACCGGCAGCTTTAGTGCTGATGACAATCAGCATTGACTTAAAAGCCTTACTAAACTTGGGTCCGAAGGCCTTAATTATATTTCTGGCAGGAACTATAGGGATCATTCTAGGCGGTCCTGTAGCCATTTTGATCGTTTCAGCTTTTTCACCTGAAACTGTAGGAGGTCAAGGTTTTGATGCCGTTTGGAGGGGATTATCTACTTTGGCTGGTAGCTGGATAGGCGGCGGTGCCAATCAGGCAGCTATGCTTGAAATATTCAAATACAACCAACAAAAATATGGCGCCATGGTCTTGGTTGACATCGTTGTTGCTAATATCGGAATGGCTGCCTTACTTTATGGTATTGGCAAAAAAGAAGTCATCAACAAATGGCTGAAAGCCGACAATTCTTCTATTCAGGAATTACAAGATAAAGTTTCGAGCTATCAGGAAAGTGTTAAACGAAACCCCACACTGACCGATTACATGATAATTGCGGCAATAGCCTTTACCTCAGTCGGATTGGCACATTGGGGTTCAAAAGTGTTAGCCGATTTTTTCAACACTCATTTTGAAACGGTTCGCGACCCAAAAAGCTTTGCCTCTACATTCGGTGGCACCTTCTTTTGGATGATTACTATTGCTACTATACTGGGTATTGCTTTGTCTTTTTCTCCCCTAAAAAAATATGAAGGAGCCGGAGCCAGCAAAATAGGAAGTATTTTTATTTATATATTAGTGGCTTCAATCGGAATGAAGATGGATCTGTTTGCTGTATTAGAAAATCCGGGGTTAATTATGGTAGGAATCCTTTGGATGACCATTCACTTTTTAATTATTTTTATAGTGGCTAAACTTATCAGAGCACCTTATTTCTTTATAGCTGTCGGAAGTCAGGCCAATGTAGGAGGCGCCGCTTCAGCACCGGTTGTCGCATCGGCTTTTCATCCGTCACTCGCAAGTGTTGGTGTTCTATTAGCCATTTTTGGCTATATTGCCGGAACATACGGAGCTATTCTTTGTACTTATTTAATGGAAATTGTATCACCTCAATAATTTGTTTATCTCATATATGAAAAAAGTTATTCTTTTCGGATTAGGTCTATTGGCTTTCGTTGCCTGCAACAAACAAGAACAAAACGGTAATGTTCATCTTACAGGTGATATAAAAGGTTTAAGCCAGGGAAAATTATTCATTAAAAAACTTCAAGACACTACTTTAGTTACTATTGATAGTATCAATTTTAAAGGAAATTCTAATTTTGATACGGCTTTTGATCTGGAATCACCTGAAGTAATTTATTTATTTCTGGATCGCGGTCAAACCAATTCTATAGACAACAGTCTGGCTGTTTTTGCTGAACCTGGAAACATTACCATCAATACTTCTTTAAACGAATTCTATAGAAGTGCGAAAGTAAAAGGTTCTAAAAACCATGATCTATGGAAAAAATTTGATTCCTTAAATTCTAAATTTACAGATGCTAATCTGGAATTGATTACTAAGAGACTTCAAAACGAAATCGATTTTAATCAAAAAACACACGATAGCATTGAAGATGCTTACCAAAAACTATTGGTTCGCAAATACCGCTACGTAGCTAATTTTGCCGCAACTCATGGTGACTATGAAATAGCGCCTTATTTAGCATTAACTGAAATTCCGGATATTGCTTTACCTTATTTAGATACAGTTGCTAAAAAAATGACTCCGAAAGTAGCTGAGTCTAAATATGGTAAATTTTTAAAAGAACATATTGAAGAACGTAAAAAATCAGAACAATAAATAACAAGAGGCTTTTGCCTCTTTTTTTATTTCTTCGTAAATTTGAGGAACTACTTATTTTTACAAGCTATTCCCGTTAGGGAAAACACTTCATTCGTAAATTAATTTACAACAAATAAGAACTATGGAATTCAGAAAACTAGGAGAAACAGATTTAGCCGTTTCTGCAATTACTTTTGGAGCATGGGCTGCCGGAGGATGGATGTGGGGCAAAACCGAACATAACGATGCTGTCGAAGCAATTAAAGCTGCTTATGATCTAGGCGTAACCTCTATTGATACGGCTCCCATTTACGGGCAGGGAACCAGTGAAGAAATCGTTGGAGAAGCTATAAAAGGAATTGCCCGTGACAAAGTACAGATTCTGACAAAATTCGGAATGCGCTGGGATCTGGCTAAAGGAGATTTCGCTTTTAAAAGTCAAAAGAACAACGGTGAACCTATTGCTATTTATAAATACGCCGGAAAAGAAAGTGTTATCAAAGAATGTGAAGACAGTTTGAAAAGGCTGGGTACTGATTATATTGACCTGTACCAAATACACTGGCCGGAAAGCACAACACCTATCACAGAAACTTTTGAAGCCGTAGAACGTTTAATTGAACAAGGAAAAATACGTTATACCGGGGTATGCAATTACACTGCTGCGCAAATGGCTGAAGCTGAAAAAGTCGTTAAATTAGCATCCAATCAAATTCCATTCAGTATGGTAAATCGTGATGTGGAAAAAGAAACTGTACCCTATTGCATAGAACACAATAAATCCGTTTTAGCTTATAGTCCGTTAGAAAGAGGTTTACTAACCGGAAAAATGAAACCCGGTTATCAGTTTCAAGAAGGGGATCACAGGGCTCAAAACAAGTTTTTCACAGATGAAAGTATTACTAAAACTAATGCTTTTTTAGCGAAAATAAAACCTCTAGCTGATGAGAAAGGCGCTACTTTAGCCCAATTGGTCTTACGTTGGACCATAGAACGCCCGGGAATCACTATTGCATTAGCCGGAGCCAGAAATGCGGAACAATCCGTTCAAAACGCAAAAGCGATTACTATTAAACTTACTACTGAGGAAATTGCTTTTATCAATAAAGAATTAGAACAAGCCGGTTTATAAAAATGGTTTGTTTACAGTATAAAAAAAAGGAAAGCAAATGCTTTCCTTTTTTTTTGATTTGATAGAGTAACTTTTCTTTCTTTTTTTCCAAAAAAAGAGAAAACAAAAGTTTTCTCTTTTTAAGAGCCGATGGAGGGACTCGAACCCACGACCTGCTGATTACAAATCAGCTGCTCTAGCCAGCTGAGCTACACCGGCATTTAAAATTCACGTTATCACTGATGTCCCGTGAACTTTATTGCGGTGCAAATATAAATCTGTTTTTTACATTTGCAAAAAAAAACCGCATTTTTTTTATACTTTTTTTTAGTTTAAATCGTTGATTTTTGCAACTAATTGATTAGCAGCTTCCTCATATTCTTTACGAATTTCTTTGAAGTATGCTTTTTTATTTTCAACTGAATTATTGTTGATTTTAGTAATCAATTCATCATATTTGTCGTAAATACTATCAACAATTTCATCCGTAGCCTCAGTCGGTTTCCCTCCGTGAGTCATCTCCCATACATAAACGATGTTTACTAAATCTCCTAAAACGTAGTTGATTTCTTTTTTCAAGTTTTTAACGCTTGCCATTTTTTCTTTGGTTTAAAAATTTATGCAAAATTAAAGAAATATCTTTTACAAAGCCTTTTTATAGAAAAATTTCTAACAAAGTTGCCTTACCTTCTATAACTATTGAAGATATTTCAGCCGGTATCAGTACTGTATCTCCTTTTTGATATGTATACGTTACACCCTCGACAGTGAATGTAACTTTTCCTTCTGCACACATAAAAACAGTAAAAGAACCTTCATGCGATTTCCATTTTACTGTTCCATCCACCGGTAAAGCATCGGTATTGAAATAAGGACAGTGTACTAATTCTGTAGCTTGATTCTCATTTGCTGTATACGTGATCTTTGAAGGCGTCAGTTCATAATTAATTGCTTCTAACGCTAATTCTGTATGCAATTCTCTGGATTTTCCTTCGGCATCTACTCTGCCCCAATCATATAAACGATACGTCACATCACTGGTTTGCTGAATTTCAGCGATTAAAACACCTGACCCGATAGCATGAATGGTTCCGGTTTCTAAAAAGAATACATCACCTGCCTTTACCGGAATTTCTTCCAATAACTCTAACAATGAATTATTTTCCAAATGTTGTACATATTCTTTCTGATTACTTGCTTTTTTAAACCCAACCACTAAACGTGATTGTTCTTCAGCCTGCATTACATACCACATTTCGGTCTTACCAAAAGAATTATGACGCTTTTTAGCCAACTCATCATTGGGATGCAATTGAATAGACAGATCTTCACGGGCATCAATGAATTTGAACAGCAACGGAAACTGCTGTCCGAAATTCTCTAAAACTCTTTCTCCTAAGATCTCTTTCGGGAAATCGGCTATGATCTCATTGAGATTCCGACCTTTCAAATCGCCATTTGCCACAACACTTATATCACCGGGAACAGTCGATATCTCCCAACTTTCGCCGGTAATCTCAGAAATAATGGGTTTATTCAAGTAATCTTTTAATTTGGTTCCTCCCCAAATTCGTTCTTTTAAAATTGCTTCAAATTGAATAGGATAAGCTTTCATGTTACATTATTCGCCTTTATAGGTTACAAAATTTCTTGGGGTTTCATATAAAGTTACTTCCAATTCTTTATCTGTACTGATCAAAGATCTCAGTTTATTCCAGATAACGACGGCTATATTTTCGGCTGTAGGGTTTAAGTCTTTGAACTCCTCTACATCCATATTTAGATTCTTATGGTCAAAAGCTTCTTCTATGTGTTCCTTAATCAGATCGGCCAGAATTTTTATATCCATTACAAAGCCGGTTTCTACATCTATTTGTCCGGTTACACTTACAACCAGTTCGTAATTGTGCCCATGGAAGTTCGGATTGTTGCATTTTCCAAAAACGGATTCGTTTTTTTCCATAGACCAATCTTTGCGGTACAAGCGGTGCGCAGCATTAAAATGGGCTTTTCTGGAAACAGTAGCTCTCATAATACTAGTTTTTAAACTTTATGACTTTCTAAGTGATGGTAAAATTCATCAAAAATTATCTTGAACCAAACGGTATACATTTCAGGATTTAGCTGCAGATCTTCCTTAATATCATCTATTGCCATCCATTTCCAACTTTCCACTTCTTCGGGATTTATCTTCGGCTCTCCGTCAAATCTACCGATCATAACATGATCCAGTTCGTGTTCTGTTAAACCGTTATCAAATGGTGCTTTATAAATAAAATGGAATAACTCCTTCAACTCTACCTCAAATCCCATTTCTTCTTTCAGCCTTCTCTTTCCGGCTTCTACATTGGTTTCTTCCGGTCGCTGGTGACTACAACAAGTATTGGTCCATAATAAGGGAGAATGGTATTTTGACTTTGCTCGTTGCTGAAGTAAAACCTGATTCTTATCATTCAATACAAAAACGGAAAAAGCCCTATGTAACAAAGCTCTTTCATGAGCTTCTATTTTTTCCATAAGTCCGACCGGTTTGTCGTTTTGGTCAACCAATATTACTTTTTCTTCTTTCATAAATTGAATACTTAATCCTTAGTTTTCACGAAATACAAATTTAATAATATAAACCGATAAAAAAACTTTTCATTTACCTCTATAGCTCTAACCTTTATCATAATCTTTTCATAAAAATCATTTTTCGTTTTAACTACTCTTGCCCGATTACATTTCTTTGCTTAATTTGGAGGGGAAAAATCTAATAGAATTATATGCCGTTTTATAGTTTATCACAAAATGCAATTCATTTACCCGGACTAATCACTGACTTGGGCCTGATCCTGATTACCGCAAGTATTGCTGTAATTATTTTCAAGAAGCTAAAACAACCATTAGTCTTGGGATATCTGGTTGCAGGTTTTTTAGCCGGTAATAATTTTCATTTTTTTCCGACAGTAGAAAAAACACACGATGTTTCCATCTGGGCAGAAATAGGTGTTATCTTCCTTTTATTCAGTTTAGGGCTAGAATTCAGTTTTAAGAAACTAACAAAAGTAGGCGGAACAGCTTCTATTACGGCATTAACACAAATTGTCTGTATGGTCCTTTTAGGTTATACAGTTGGACAACTAATGGGCTGGACTAATATGGACAGTTTGTTTTTAGGTGTCATTCTATCTATTTCGTCTACCACCATCATTTTAAAAGCATTTGAAGAATTAGGTGTGAAGAGCCAGAAATTTGCCGGAAATGTTATCGGTTCACTGATCGTTCAGGATATTTTAGCCATTTTAATGATGGTCTTACTTTCCACTGTTGCTGTAAGTAGTCAGTTTTCAGGAAGCGAATTAATCTTTGCTATCTTGAAGCTGATCTTCTTTTTAATCTTATGGTTTATTTTAGGAATCTTTTTTATCCCTAGTTTCCTCAATAAAGCCAAACATCTTTTAACGGACGAAATGCTCCTGATCATATCTATCGCACTTTGTTTATTAATGGTCATCTTTGCTGCCAGTGCTGGGTTCTCACCCGGATTAGGTGCTTTCATCATGGGATCTATTATCGCTGAAACAACCGAATCAGAACATATTGAAAAATTGATCAAACCTGTAAAAGACCTTTTCGGTGCAATTTTCTTTGTTTCAGTCGGAATGCTTATCAATCCGCAAACCTTAGTTACCTACTATGTTCCGGTAATTATTTTGACTTTAGTTACCATTTTCGGGCAATCCATAAGTTCTACGATTGGTTCTCTTCTTTCCGGACAACCTTTAAAACAATCCATACAGGCTGGTATGAGTTTATCCCAAATAGGAGAATTTTCATTTATCATTGCTACTTTAGGCTTATCACTAAAAGTAACTCAGGACTTTTTATATCCGGTAGTAGTTGCCGTTTCTGCAATCACTACTTTTACAACGCCTTACATGATTAAGTTCTCTACCCCGTTTGCCGCTTTTGTTGAAGACAAACTTCCTAAAAGATGGGTAAAACAAATTGAACGATACAGTGCCTATACCCAAGCAATAAAACCGACAAGCCTTTGGAAATCTTATATCTTTGATTACACAAGACAGGTAACCATCAATACCGTTTTAGCTGTTGCTATTATTTTATTATCCCGTTTTTATTTGCTTCCCTTTACCGAAGAACTTAAATTACCTTTCAGTTCCATCATTACAGCTTTGGTTACTCTGATGTTTTTATTGCCGTTTTTATGGGCGATCTCTTTGAAGCGTATCAATAAAGAAGCTGTTCAGAGTTTAATTCAGGAACGAAAATACAGAGGTGCTATAATTATAATGTTCATCGCGAGAATGCTGCTTTCTGTATTTTTGATCGGTTTTATGCTTAATAAGATCATCTCGCCTTTCTTTGGCATTATAATGTTCTTTCTGGCTATATTCGTTTACATTACCTATACAAAACAGATCAATCAGTTCTATTATCGTCTGGAAGATCATTTTCTGAAAAATTTCAAAGAGAACGGAAAAGAAAGCAAACCTAAAATCGAACGTCAGAACCTTACACCCTGGGATGGTCACATAGCGTCTTTTGTTGTTCCGTGCGATTCTGTTTTCAGCGGTCATACTATAGAAGACTTAAAGATCAGGGAGCGATTCGGAATTAACATTGCTTTCATTAAACGAGAAAACAAAACCGTATACATTCCTTCAAAAACGGAACTCATTTATCCTCAAGATGAATTGCACGTGATCGGAACGGATTTACAAGTCAATGAGTTCAAAAAATATTTAGAGAACCACCTCATATCCACAGACAATTCTGATATGGAAATTGTACTTTGGAAACTGGATATTAAAAACACTTCTTTCGTTAACAAAAGTATTAAAGACTCTCTCATACGAGAAGAAACGAACGGAATTATCGTTGGAGTAGAACACAATGGTCATCGCATGCTAAATCCTAAATCAAGCTATATCCTTCACGATAGCGATGTCGTTTGGATCGTTGGCGACAAAAACAAAATTAAATCCTTTATTGAAGAATGAAAATCTTAACAGCGGAACAGATCAAAAAAGTTGATGTATTTACCATACAAAACCAACCTATTTCTTCCATTGACCTTATGGAAAAAGCGGCAGAAGCATGCAGTAAATGGATCATGAAACATTTTGACAACCAACATAACTTTCATGTATTTTGTGGCATAGGCAACAATGGCGGTGACGGTTTGGCAATTGCCAGAATATTGAAACAAAAACTCTACAATGTAACGGTATACGTCAAAAAAAGCGATCATTATTCTGAAGATTTCGAATCTAATTTTGAGCTTTGGCATGCCAATAAAGGACAAACCATTACCATTGAAAGCATGGTCGATCTCACTCTTCAACCGGACGAAAATACCATTATTATTGACGCTATTTTTGGCTATGGATTAAACCGCCCTGTGACCGGACTGGAATCTTCAATTATTCAATACCTTAATTCGCTAAATAAAAAAACGATCAGTATTGATCTTCCTAGCGGTCTTTTTACGAATGACAATCATAAAAACACTTACGATACGATTATAAATGCCGATTACACGCTTACTTTCGAATTTCCGAAACTATCCTTATTACTTCCGGACAACGAACATAAAAGCGGCACAATAATCATTTTACCCATTGGCTTGCTACCGGAAGGCATTGCCCAACAAAGTACTGATGTGTATTTCACTACCTTTGAAGATTGCCACCGGATCTATCAACCCAAAACAAAATTTGCGCATAAAGGAACAAACGGACATGCACTCCTGATTACAGGAAGTCTAGGAAAAATGGGAGCTGCTGTTTTATCGTCGAAAGCATGTTTAAAAAGCGGAAGCGGATTAGTAACTGCACTAATTCCACGAAGCGGAAACACTGTTATTCAGACAGCAAATCCGGAAATCATGACACTTTTAAGTGAAGAAGAAAACATTGTTTCAGGAAATTTTGCTTACCACTACGATGCCGTAGGCATTGGCCCGGGTATCGGAAAAGAGCAAAATACCTTAGCACTCCTGAAAGAAGTACTTATGAATTGTAACAAACCATTGGTTATAGATGCAGATGCCTTAAATTTATTGGCCGAACATACAGAACTTCAAAAAACAATTCCCGTAAACAGCATTATCACACCACATCCGAAAGAATTATCTCGCTGGATCGGTTCATGGAAAAACGACACTGAAAAAATAGACAAAACACTCAAATTAGTAGACCAACTAAAAATTTATGTTGTGCTGAAAGGTGCTTATACCTGTATCTTTTGTCCGGACGGAACACTCCATTTCAATAGTACCGGAAATCCGGGAATGGGAACGGCCGGAAGCGGTGATGTTTTGACCGGAATAATAACCGGTTTATTAGCTCAAGGATATACTGCAAAAGAAAGCTGCATTCTGGGTGTTTACCTTCATGGTTTAGCAGGTGATCTGGCTTCTACAGAAAAAAGTCAGGAAAGTTTAATTGCCTCTGACATTATTGATTTTCTAGGAAAAGGCTTCCTTCAATTTCAACCTACTTTTTAAGGTTTTCAGCGATCTTCAGAGCACATTTTTCTCCGTCTATAGCGGCTGAGATAATTCCTCCGGCATAACCCGCTCCTTCACCGCAAGGGTAAAGTCCCTTAATCTGTATGTGTTCTAAAGTTTGCGGATCTCTCGAAATTCGTACAGGAGAAGATGTTCTGCTTTCAGGTGCATGCAAAATCGCTTCATTGGTAAAATAACCTTTCATACTTTTTCCGAACTCCTGAAATCCCTGACGCATCGTTTGTGTCAAGAATCCGGGAAAAACCTCTCCTAATTCGATTGAAGTTGTTCCGGGCACATACGACGTTTTGGGTATTTCAGCAGATGTTTTTCGTTGCGAAAAATCTACCATTCGCTGTGCGGGAACTTTTTGAGTTTGTCCTGCCAAACGCCAGGCACGTTGCTCAATATCTTTCTGAAATTCCATTCCGGCTAACGGTCCGAATTTAGCAAACGGTTTAAAATCTTCCAATCGTAATTCTACCACAATTCCGGAATTTGCAGTAGCCTGATCTCGTTTTGAAGGAGACCAACCGTTAGTTACCACTTCTCCCTCAGCAGTAGCACAAGGTGCAATAACTCCACCGGGACACATACAAAAAGAGTACATTCCCCTTCCGTTCACCTGCTTCACAACCGAATAAGGTGCCGGTGGCAAATATTGCCCTCTGAAATCACAAGAATACTGAATACTATCGATCAGACTTTGCGGGTGTTCAGCCCGAACTCCTAATGCAAAAGGCTTTGCTTCAATCTCAATCCCTTTTTGGTATAACAATTCAAAAATATCCCGTGCCGAATGTCCGGTTGCCAAAATAATATTAGGCGCTAAAATAGTATTGCCATATTGCGTAACAATTCCTTTTACCTCATTATTCTTAATGAGAATATCCGTTACTTTAGTTTCAAACAAAACCTTTCCGCCATGTTCAATAATTTTTTCACGAATATCCTGAATAATCTGTGGTAGTTTATTAGTCCCAATATGAGGATGCGCCTCAACCAAAATTTCCGATGACGCACCATAAGCTACTAATAACTGAAGAATTCGATCTACATCGCCGCGTTTTTTAGAACGGGTGTATAATTTTCCGTCAGAATACGTTCCGGCACCTCCTTCTCCGAAACAATAATTCGATTCCGGATTAACCACATGATCTCTATTGATCGCTTTTAAATCGCGACGACGCCCACGGACATCTTTTCCACGTTCTAAAACAATTGGCTTTAATCCTTTTTCAATCAATTGCAAAGCCGCAAACAGGCCAGCCGGACCTGCTCCAACTACAATGACTTCCTGTGCATTTTCTACATTCGGATATTCCGGAATTCCAATAGTCGTTTCATGGTATTCTTCTCCTACTAAATAAACGATAGCCTTAATGTTGATTTTGATGCTCTTTTGACGCGCATCAACAGAGCGTTTCACAACATTTACCTTCTGAATATCCTGAGGAGAAACTTGGAACAGCTTAGCCACATGTTGTTTTAACAGCACTTCCTGAGCTGCTACTTCCGGAGAAACTTGAAATTGAAATTCACGTGGCATGACAACAGTAGTATTTAACGTATTGATACAAAAAAAGCCCAACTTTCGCTAGGCTTTCTATTTTTTGCTCCCCTCTTGGGCTCGAACCAAGGACCCTCTGATTAACAGTCAGATGCTCTAACCAACTGAGCTAAGGAGGAATAACCGTATAGGTTAAATTCCGTTTACAAAAAAGTTTGCTCCCCCTCTTGGGCTCGAACCAAGGACCCTCTGATTAACAGTCAGATGCTCTAACCAACTGAGCTAAGGAGGAAGGTGTATTACCTTTTTTGCGAGTGCAAATATAAACCGTTTTTTTATACTCACAAATTATTTTTCTAAAAAAATCAGAAAAATTTATCGATTATTAACTGTACAATATCTTTACCAAATGTTAATGCCATCAATGTTAGCAAGATAATCATTCCTGCTGTCTGAACATAGCCAGCTGCTTTATCACTTAATGTTTTTCCAGTAATCATTTCAGCAATAGTGAACAAGGCATGACCTCCGTCTAATCCCGGAATAGGTAACAAGTTCATAAACGCTAAACCGATTGAAAATAATGCTGTGAAATTCCATATAAACTCCCAGTTCCATGTATCCGGTAATTGGCGTGCAATCCCCACCGGGCTTTTCACTTGTTTATAAGCTCCTGTAGCCGGTCTTAAAATCAATTTGAAACTTTTGACATTATATACTAATAAAGACCATGATTCTTTTATAGCAGCAGGTATCGCCTCAAAAAGACTCATTTTTTGTTCAATCACATAATCATCTTTTAAATACGTTCTAAACATAAAACCAAGTTTTCCAATAGAATCGGTTTTTGCTTTTAGTATTTCTTCTTTGTTATTTCTAATAAGAGTTATCGATACCGAATCATTTTTATAATGTCCCAATGTTGATGAAAACTCATCTGTAAATTTAAACTTATTCCCGTTTAAGGCAATAATAGAATCGCCTTTTTTCAGCCCAGCTTTTTCTGCTTGTGTATCAGCCCAAACAGAATCAACAGTTGCTCCCTGCATACGAGGCGCTATAAAATTTCTCCCTTCTTTCGCTAAAATATCACCGATTTGCTCGTCTGTCAAGTTTAGGGTAACCACTTCGCCGTTTCTATCTACTTTAACTTCGCTACTGAATAAAATATCCATTACCATGCGGCTAAAGTTGTCCTGAAATTTTCCGTCTACCGAAACAATTTTATCACCGTTCTTAAACCCTGCTTTTTGACCTACTTCTCCAAAAGCCAATCCGTTTTTCTGAATAACTTCCGTAGAAACGTACTTTTTACCAACCGTCGTATACATTACGGTATAAATGAACCAGGCTAAAAGAATATTTACAATAATACCTCCTAACATAATGATCAATCGTTGCCAAGCCGGTTTTGAACGAAACTCCCATGGTTGCGGTTCTTGTTTCATTTGTTCAGTATCCATACTTTCATCGATCATTCCGGCTAGTTTTACATATCCTCCTATAGGCAACCAACCGATCCCCCATTCTGTTTCTCCTATTTTCTTTTTAAATAAAGAAAAACCGGCATCCATAAAGAGATAAAATTTTTCTACTCTTACTTTAAACCATTTTGCTGTGATGTAATGACCAAACTCGTGAAGAATAACTAAAACCGATAAGATAAATACGATTTGTGCTAATTGAATCATTTTATAATTTCATTTTTACTTAGAACGACAAAAGTAAGGTTTTCACCTTACTTTTTATCATTATTTTAGGGTTAGTCTATTTTTTTATCAATTTTTTATGAATTTCCCCTTCGCTTGTCTGCAGCTTCACGGCATACATTCCGTCTGCCAATGCCGTTAGATCTATCTCAGACTGTTCGCTTTCCAAAACTTTTTGTCCCAAATCATTATAAATAGTCACATTCTGTAAAAGCATTGAATTCGGCATCTTTATCGTCAAAACATCCTGTACAGGATTCGGGTACAATGTAATTGATTCATCAATTGTAAAAGAATCTGTTCCTAAAGTCGCTGTATTATTTCTGGAAATAATGTGGTAATTAGGGTCAAACTCAACATCTGAAACCACAAACGGGACAGCAACCACAAATTCTTGTCCGTTGTATGTATTATCGACAACTACATCCTGAATCTCTCCTCCGGCGCCTAACAACCGGATCTCTAAAGGCATTTCAAAATACGTCACAGAAGCAGTAGACTGGCTTTGATTTACTGTGATCTTTGCCTGACCGGCACCCCAGTTCTGAGCTGTAATTGTATAACTCGGATACCCCTGATTGTAGATCCAGTCATTAAAAAATTCTGTCAAACTACTTCCGTAAACAGCTTCTAAATGAGATTGCAACTGAGGCGTGATCGCATACGCATAAGCCAAGTTAGCATCTGCCAAATAATTTTGCAAGGCTTGAAAGAACAGGGCATCTCCCATTTTCCAACGCAACATGTGCAAAACCATTGCTCCTTTATTATAGCTTAATCTACCACTAAAAATCCTACTCACATTTGTTGCTTCAGTATCTGTTAAATATACTGCCCCATCGACCTGAGACGTAATATTACTAATTTTTGACGCTTTCCAAGAGACAAAATTAGTTACCCCGTCCAGGTTTTCAACAATCAGACCTGATAAATATTCGGCAAAGCCTTCATTCAACCAGATATCTTTCCATGTTCCGCAAGTAATCTTATCTCCGAACCATTGATGGGCTAATTCATGCGCAATCAAATTCCTTCCGAAACTCCCCATAAAAGAAACCGTAGTGTGTTCCATTCCTCCGCCCCAACCAAACTGAGCATGTCCGTATTTTTCATTCAAAAAAGGATAAGGTTCAAACAACGTTTCAAACACATTCATTATAGGCAAGGTTTCTGCTAATTGTGTCTGCGCCGTAGTGTAGTTTTCAGGATAAATATAGTTCACAATCGGAAATGTCGTTCCGATCCCTGCCGTTTGTGTATAGATCTGATAATTAGTTACTGCAATTGCTACCAGATAAGCCGGAATAGGATGACCATGATGAAAATGTGTCGTTTTTGTTCCGTTACCGTTATCCACAACCGATTGTTCTAAACCATTGGTCACACTCACATAAGTATCCGGTGCCGTAATATACACATCAATTGAATCCACTTTGTCGTTTAAATCTTGCTTACACGGCCACCAATCTCGAGCACCGAAAGGCTCTGAGAGTGTATAAATAACAGGTGTACCACTATGAGTTGTTGCAGTAAAAGCCGCTTCGTCAGTGTCAGGCGCTCCCGAATAATTAATCGTAATTGTCGCCGATGTTCCGTTTATTATAGTTGTTGGTAAATTAATTACCAGCTCTTCACTTACATTCTGAGTAAAGGTTAAAGGCACTCCTCCCAAAGTAACGCTACTGACTGTTAAAACATCAGTCAAGTCAAAAGTAATACTGTTCATATCCTCTAAAGCAGTAAACGTAGTCGTTACCTGCCCGCTAATAAAATAAACAGCCGGATCTACGGAAAATCGTAATTCATGATAGGTTATATCATAATTTTGAGTATTCGGATTAACTTGAAAATTCTGAATCGCAGCAGCAGATTTCATTTCTGCTTCTACCATTCGGTTAAATTCTTCCTGTTCCGTTTGAGCAAAAGCAACAAAGCCTAAAACAAGAAGCATTATTAAGTAAAGTTTTTTCATTTTTGGGAAATTTTAAGCTAATGTAGCCAAAAGCAATCATTTATTAAAATTTTAATAATCAACTTGTTTAAAAATAAAGTATTTCGTTAACAAACTCCCGCTAAATTTCTTTAAATTTGCCACTTAAATTTTTTAATCATGTTACAGATAGCTTACATTAGAGAGAACAAGGAAGAAGTTATCAAACGTTTAGCCAAGAGAAACATGGATGCTAACGATTTGGTAAATTTAGTAGTAGATTTAGATGAAAAAAGAAGAACTACTCAGGTTGAATTAGACAACACTCTTGCCGAATCCAATAAGTTATCCAAAGAAATTGGCGAATTGATGCGAAGTGGCGAAAAAGCCCAAGCAGAAACATTAAAAGAAAAAACAGCTCAGTTAAAAGAAAAAAGTAAAGAACTCAGCGATATTTTAAACGAAGTAGCTGCATCTTTACAAGAAGAACTATACAAGTTACCGAACGTTCCGAATGAAATTGTTCCGGAAGGCAAAACAGCTGATGACAATTTGAACGTATACCAGGACGGAGAAATTCCGAATCTGTTTGAAGGCGCTTTACCACACTGGGAATTGGCAAAAAAATACGACATCATCGATTTTGACCTCGGTGCTAAAATTACCGGTGCCGGTTTTCCGGTGTACAAAGGTAAAGGAGCTCGTTTACAACGTGCTTTAATCAATTATTTTTTAGATAAAAACACAGCAGCCGGTTATCAGGAAACTCAGGTTCCGCATTTAGTAAATGAAGCTTCAGGTTACGGAACCGGACAATTACCGGATAAAGAAGGACAAATGTATGTAGTAAATGAAGAACAACCTTTGTTTTTGATCCCTACAGCAGAAGTCCCGGTAACTAATTTATACCGTGATGTTTTGTTAAACGAAAATGACCTACCGGTTCTTTGTACCGGTTACACTCCTTGTTTCCGTAGAGAAGCAGGTTCTTACGGTGCACACGTAAGAGGTTTAAATCGTTTGCACCAATTTGATAAAGTGGAAATTGTTCGCATTGAACATCCTGACAAATCATACGAAGCTCTTGACGGAATGGTGGAACACGTTAAAGATATTCTTCAAGAATTAAAATTACCGTTCCGTATTTTAAGACTTTGCGGTGGCGATATGGGATTCACTTCTGCTTTAACGTATGACTTTGAAGTGTTTTCAACAGCGCAGGATCGTTGGTTAGAGATTTCATCTGTTTCTAACTTTGAAACGTTTCAAGCCAATCGTTTGAAATTGCGATTCAAAGACAAAGAAGGTAAGAATCTACTGGCTCACACCTTAAACGGAAGCTCATTAGCTTTACCGCGCGTACTTGCAGGAATCTTAGAAAATTATCAAACACCTGAAGGAATTGTAATTCCGGAGGTATTAAGACCTTACACCGGATTTGACATTATTGACTAAGCGTTAATCTTATACAAACAATGCACTATTTTAACACAAATATGTTAACTTAGTGCATTATTTATTTTAGTATGCAAAAAGCCATTTTCACTTTCTTCCTTTTGTTTCAGTTGGTTGCCTTTTCCCAAAACGATCAATTG
The DNA here is from genome assembly GCF_003148385.1 of Flavobacterium sediminis. NCBI lineage: Bacteria > Pseudomonadati > Bacteroidota > Flavobacteriia > Flavobacteriales > Flavobacteriaceae > Flavobacterium > Flavobacterium sediminis. The sequence goes on from NZ_CP029463.1 coordinate 703,911, forward strand.
GCTTTAGATTATTTTGAGAAAGGCGAATTCGACAAAGCGCTTACGTTACTGGAACCTTTAGCCGAAAAACAACCTTCAAACAGCTTTTATTTTGACAAAGTTCTTTTTTGCTATCAGCAATTGCAACAATATGACAAAGCCGGCGAATTAATTGCTAAAAGAAGTAAAAGATACTTTCAACCGTATTTATTTATTGAAGAAGGATACAACTGGCAACTTCAGAAACAGGAAAACAAAGCACATAAAAAATACGAAGAAGCCTTAAAGTCCATCGAAGACAATCCTAATTATGCCTACCAGATAGGAAGTGCATTTGATAAAAAAGTTCTACCGGAATGGGCTTTAAAAGCCTATCAAAAAGGTCAGGAATTAAATCCGAACTTAAATTTTGACTATCAGATCGCATTACTTTACGGACAAATGGGACAACTGGATGAGATGACAAATAAATTACTGGACTATGCTTATCATAAAAAAGAAAGTGCTGTTCAGGTACAAAGCTATCTGACTCGTTTTTTGATCGATGAAGCAAACGAATCTTTCAGCAATAGCTTAAAAAAGGCACTTATTATCCGTACACAAAAAAATCCGGATATTTTCTGGAATGAATTTTTAAGCTGGTATTATGTTCAGCAAAAAGATTACGGAAAAGCATTTATTCAGGAAAAAGCCGTTTTTAAAAGAGATCCGGAATCCTTATACAATATCATTTCATTGGCTAAAATGGCTGTTGAAGATCAACAAACAACAGAAGCTACTTCAATGTTCGAGTTTATCTTGGCAAATACCCAAAATACCTCTTTACAGGTTGAAGCCGAGCATTTTTTAATGCAATCTAAAATTGATTCTGCCGATAAAAAGGAATATCCTGCTCTTGCCGAAGAGATGGACTTACTACTTAAAAAATACGGTTTTACACCTTACACTTTAGACCTGCAAATTCTGACTGCTCATTTTGAAACTTTTTACAGAAATGATGCTTCGTCCGGAATTGCTCTTCTGCAAAAGTCGTTGGAATTACCTTTGAACACCAGACAGTCTTCTAAAATTAAAATGGAGTTAGCCGATATTTTCTTATATGACGAGAAATTCAATCAGGCTATTTTGTATTACGCACAAATTGAAGACAATTTAAAGAATGACGAAATGGCTCATCAGGCCAGTATGAAAATGGCAAAAGCCAATTATTATAAGAAAGATTTTGACTGGGCATTGCAAAATGTAAAAATGTTAAAACAATCACCAAGCTTATTAATTGCTAATGATGCATTGGAACTATTCCTGCTCATTCAGGACAACTCTTCCACAGAAGACAGCACTCACATTGCATTACAAGCTTTTTCAGAAGCTGACCTCAAATTATATCAAAACAAAAAAGCCGACGCTCTACAAGGTTTTCAACAAATTTTAGAACGGCACAAAGGAGAAGAAATCGAAGGAGCAACCTTGATGAAAATCGGACAGATTTATCAGGACTTTAAAAATTACGACAAAGCTTTAGTTTATTACAATACTATCTTAACAGAGCACAAAGACGGGGTTTATATAGACGAAGCTTTATTTTTCTCCGCAGAAATTTATAATAAATTCCTAAGCGATCCCGAACAGGCAAAAGCATTTTACGAAAAAATAATTTTTGAGCATCAGGACAGCATTTATTATACTGATGCCAGACGACAGTATAGAATTTTAAGAGGTGATACTAATATTTAGCAAAACAATATGATTATATACAACGTTACTATCAATATAGACGAAACCGTACACCACCAATGGTTAGACTGGATGAAAAACAAGCATATTCAAGATGTTTTGGCAACCGGTTTATTCACCAATGCCAGAATGGTTAAAGTCTTAGTGGAAGAAGAAATGGGCGGAACTACCTACTCTATTCAATATTTTTGTCCAACCAGAGAGAATCTGGATCTTTATTACAAAGAACACGCTCCGAGATTGCGTCAGGAAGGTTTTGAACTTTTCGGTGACAAAATGTTGTCTTTCAGAACAGAGTTGGAAGTCATGAACGAATTTTTCTCTGAAAGCAACTAAAAAAACTTCCTTTATTCACCATTAAACAAAATAAATGGACAAAGTCAGAGCCAAAAAGCACCTTGGGCAACATTTTTTGACAGATGAAAATATAGCCAAAAACATAGCCGACACGCTTACATTAAACGGGTATCAAAAAGTATTGGAGATAGGTCCTGGTATGGGTGTATTAACAAAATATTTGTTAGAAAAGCCTATAGAAACTTTTGTTATTGAGATCGATACGGAATCTGTAACGTACTTAGAAACACACTACCCTAAATTGCAAGGGCATATCATTTCTAAGGATTTCCTGAAGTATAATATTAATGAAGTTTTCCAGAACGAACCTTTTGCTATCATAGGGAATTATCCATATAACATTTCTTCCCAAATTGTTTTCAGAACATTGGAAATGCGCGATCAGATCCCTGAATTTTCAGGAATGTTCCAAAAAGAGGTTGCCGAACGCATTTGCGAAAAAGCAGGCAGTAAGACTTACGGCATTCTTTCGGTATTGACTCAGGCTTTTTACGAGGCAGACTATTTATTCACCGTACCGGAACATGTTTTTAATCCGCCTCCGAAAGTAAAATCAGGTGTTTTACGTTTGATCCGTAAAGAAAATTATCATTTACCTTGTGATGAAAAATTATTTTTCTCTGTAGTTAAACAAGCCTTTAACCAAAGAAGAAAAACACTTCGAAACAGCTTAAAAAGCTTTATTAATTCTGATAATTTAAAAGAAGATAGTATCTTTGACCTGCGCCCGGAGCAACTTCCGGTGGAACAATTCATTGAACTCACTCAAAAAATAGCTGCCTATGGAGTTTAAAATCAGCAGAGAGCTTATTCACGAACTTGAAGTTTTAATTCAAGAAAATAAAGAGCAGGAAGTTTTTCACTTGCTTAAAGATATGCACTATGCTGATGTCGCCGAAATCATGGAAGAACTGGATGATTATGGCGCTATTTATGTTTTCAACACTTTAGATTCTGAAAAAACAGCCGAGATCTTACTGGAACTTGACGAAGAAGTAAGGATTAAAATTCTGAAAAGCCTTTCGGCTAAAGAGATTGCTGATGAGCTGGACGAATTAGACACTGACGATGCCGCCGATATCATTGCTGAATTACCTCAGGAGAAAAAAGAACAGGTAATATCAGAGCTGGAGGATGTTGAACATGCTAAAGATATTGTTGACTTATTACGCTATGACGAAGATTCTGCCGGCGGATTGATGGCAAAGGAACTCGTAAAAGTCAATGAAAACTGGAATGTTCTGACTTGTGTAAAAGAGATGCGCGCTCAGGCAGAAAATGTTACCCGAGTACATTCGATCTATGTCGTAGATGATGAAGGTCGCTTAAAAGGCCGCCTTTCCTTAAAAGATTTACTAACCACTTCTACTAAAACACCTATCAGCGAGGTATACATTCCCAAAGTAGACTATGTTAAAGTGGATACTGAAGGTGTGGAAGTTGCCCGTATTATGCAAAAATATGACTTGGAAGCTATCCCTGTAGTTGATGAATTGGGACGATTAGTAGGACGCATTACCATTGATGACATTGTAGACGTTATCAAGGAAGAAGCTGATAAAGATTACCAATTAGCTGCGGGTATCTCACAAGACGTAGAAGCTGATGATAGCATTTTAGAGTTAACCAAAGCACGCTTACCATGGTTGGTTCTGGCTTTATCCGGAAGTTTTATAGCCGTTAAGATTGCCAGTACTTTTCAGGGAGCAATGAATGATTTTCCGGTAGTATTCTTCTTTACGCCGCTTATTGCTGCCATGGCCGGAAATGTAGGCGTTCAATCTTCTGCCATCATTGTTCAAGGTTTGGCCAACAATTCTTTGAGTGGCTCCCTTTGGAAACGTTTAATTAAAGAGTTGCTTCTGAGTTTATTGAATGGTCTTTTTTTAGCTGTTTTATTACTAATAGGTAGTCATTTTATTATCGGGGTCGATTATCTAGTTGGTTTTACAGTAGCTATTTCATTAGTTTCCGTCATTATTTTAGCAGCATTAATCGGGACTTTTATTCCGATAACGTTAAACCGCTTCGGCATTGATCCGGCTTTAGCTACCGGACCGTTTATTACCACAAGCAACGATATTTTCGGGATCTTGATCTACTTTTCCATTGCTAAAATCATTTTAGGTTTTTAAACTTTAATTATGAACAGAAAAATAAAATTAATCTGGGATTTCAGAGGTCCGGCTGCCGCCAAAACTGCCGAACATCACGATATTCACCTAAAAGAGTTTCTGGAACAAGAGAAGTACAGCTTACAAATTACCGGTTTTGAGATTATAAATGACATGTATGCGACCGCTTTTCTGGTAGTTGAAGAAAAAGATATGATCACATTCCGAGATAGTTTAAAACCACACAGGGGTGAGGTTTATATTGAACCAGAGGCATAATCAATACGTATACAATAATAGTATTGCTGCAATATTAAAAAGTAATACAACGCCAAAGCCTTTCAAAACCCATTTCTTTGTTCCTTCACCACTTAAAAACCAGGCATAGCCCAACTTTATAATATTATTTCCGACAATAGCCTGAAGGGTTGCTGCCAACAAAGCATGGCTAGTCACATCATAATGTCCCTGAAATAAATTCAACAGAAAAGGATCAATATCTGTAAACCCAACTATAATGGACAGTCCGTTTAGTCCTTGCTGCCCGAAATGAGTAATAGAAAACTGAGTAATAGCCGAAAACAACACATACAACAGTGAAAAAACTACAGCTACTTTAAATTCTAACGGATTACGATCATCTAATATGGGCTGAGAGGCTGAAACTTCATCTTTCCCTGATCTATACATCCAAAAACCGACAGTTAGTGTTACCCCAAACAAGACAATAAAATAAGGCAATGCTTTTAGCGCCAAAGCAACATTAAAAATAACGATCAGGATATAAATGCGTAAAAACATCATAGCTGTTGCCATTACAATTGTAGCTGCGTATGTTTTAGGTTGTCTTCCTGTTTCTTTGCTTTTCTTCGCTAAAATGATCGTACTGGCCGTACTACTATACAAACCACCTAAAATACCGGTAAGCAAAAGTCCCGCTTTAGGAAAAGCATATTTGCGCAACAAATAACTTAGATATGAAATTGCTGATACTACTACTACTGCTAACCAGATATTATAAGGAGATACAGGAAGCCAGTCCAATCCTGTTTCTTTGGGTAACAGCGGTAACACGACTCCTGTTATAATAATGAATTTTGCCAGCGTAATGAACTCCTCCGAATCAATCTCATCGCTAAAATCCTGTAACGGCTTTTTTATCTGGGCTAAAATAATAACTGCTACAAAAAACAATAATGAAAACCAATGCGGATTTTTCAACAAGATCAGTGAAAAAGAATACGTAATTAATCCCAATATCACTGTTGTCAGCCCGTAACGTCCTTCTATCTTAATCTTTTGGAAATAGTAAATCGCAAGAAAAACCCCGACCATGACAAAACCGACCAAAAAAGGAATCAGTGTTTCTTTATCGGCTAACAAAAGTAAAAACCCTAATACTCCGATGAATGCAAATGTTCTGTCTGTACCGAAGGTTTGTTTCTCTTTCGGAAATCTTTTTCTTTGCTCTAAACCGATACTCAAAGAAAATAACACAACGAGAACAAACTCAATTAAAGTTTGAGGAATCCAGTTTTCTACTTCCATTTATTATGACTTAAAATGTATTCCCGTAAAGTTACAAAGTTTTTACAGACAAAACTTTGTACAACAAAAAACGCAAAGTCAGAGACTTTGCGTTTCATTAAAGTTATCTTTTAAAATCGCATGAATCTAATTAGCTACTTCACTAATAAATTTGATACGCATTAATCGAAGTTCTTCTGTATCATAATCCCCGTCAAATTCTTTTAAAGCATCTTTAATATTATCCGACTCTGATTCCATAAAGTAATCGTGTATCTCTTCTTGTTGATCTTCATCTAAAATCTCATCAACCCAATAGCTAATGTTCAGCTTAGTTCCGGAATAAACAATTTGCTCCATAGCCTTTAATAACTCCTCCATTTCCAGTCCTTTTGCCTTAGCAATATCATCCAAGCCTAATTTTTTATCCACGCTCTGAATAATATACAATTTCAATGCAGAATTTGTCCCTGTCGATTTTACGACCAAGTCATCTGGTCTTATAATATCATTCTCATCTACATAACGCGCAATTAAAGCTACAAATTCTTTTCCGTATTTCTTAGCTTTTCCTTCTCCTACGCCATGAATATTACTCAATTCATCAATAGACACCGGATATTTAAGCGACATATCTTCTAAGGAAGGATCCTGAAAAACCACAAACGGAGGTACCCCCAGTTTTTTAGCTACTTTTTTACGTAACTCTTTCAACATATTCATCAGTGCTTCATCAGTTGTTCCTGAAGATTTTGAGGTCGACACTACATTTTCTTCTTCATTTTCACTGTATTCGTGATCTTCCGACATCATAAAAGAAATCGGATTTTCAATAAATTCTTTCCCCTTATCTGTAAGTTTAATTACACCGTATGATTCAATATCTTTTTTAATATAACCGGCAACCAGAACCTGACGAATCAATGCCATCCAGAACCTCTCATCAAAATCAGATCCTTTTCCGAAAAGCGGATTGGCATCAATCTTATGCGATTTAATAACCGCATTGATCTTTCCGAGTAATGTCAGGATAATTTCTTTGGATTTAAACAATTCCTTTGTCTCACGTATTACTTCTAACAGAAGTTTCACCTGATCCTTAGCCTCTACTTTTTTCTTTGGATTGCGAACATTGTCGTCCATATCCGCTCCCTCTCCGTTCACTTCATCAAATTCTTCTCCGAAATAGTGTAATAAATATTTTCTTCTGGACATGGAGGTTTCTGCATAAGCAACTACCTCTTGTAGCAATGCATAACCAATTTCCTGTTCGGCAACCGGTTTTCCGGCCATGAATTTTTCCAGTTTTTCAATATCTTTATACGAATAATAGGCTAAACAATATCCCTCGCCTCCGTCGCGTCCTGCACGACCGGTTTCCTGATAGTAACTTTCTAGTGATTTCGGAATATCATGGTGAATAACATAGCGTACATCCGGTTTATCTATTCCCATTCCAAATGCAATCGTTGCTACAACCACATCTACATCTTCCATTAGAAACATATCCTGATGCTTAGCGCGTGTTTTAGCATCCAGTCCTGCATGATAAGGAACGGCACTGATCCCGTTTACCTGGAGCAATTGTGCTATATCTTCAACTTTTTTTCGGCTTAAACAATAAATAACACCCGATTTCCCTTTGTGTTGTTTAATAAAACGAATGATATCAGCTTCTACATTCTTCGTTTTAGGTCGCACTTCGTAAAACAAATTCGGACGGTTAAAAGAAGCCTTAAATACATTCGCATCCGGCATGTCCAAATTTTTCAGAATGTCTTCCTGAACTTTCGGTGTAGCAGTAGCTGTTAATCCGATAATCGGCACATTATCTCCCAATTGACGGATAATGTTTTTAAGATTTCGGTATTCCGGTCTAAAATCGTGTCCCCATTCTGAAATACAATGCGCTTCATCTATGGCAACAAAGGAAATGTTTACTTCATTAAAAAATTGGATATACTCTTCTTTAGTTAAAGATTCGGGAGCAACATATAGCAGTTTGGTTACTCCTGAGGTAATATCACTTTTTACCTGATTTACTTCTGTTTTGGTTAACGAAGAATTAAGCACATGTGCCACACCGGGCTCAGAACTTAAACTTCTAATAGCATCAACCTGATTTTTCATCAAGGCAATTAATGGAGAAACAACAATCGCTGTTCCATCAAGCACAAGTGCCGGTAATTGGTAACACAACGACTTACCACCACCTGTCGGCATGATTACAAAAGTATTATGTCCGTTTATGATACTGTTAACAACTTGTTCTTGTAGTCCTTTAAATTGGTTAAACCCGAAATATTTTTTTAATTCTTTGTGTAAATCAATTTCGTTCGGTTTCATTCTCTATTAATATGTTTTTACATAAATTTGCAATTATAAAGATACAATTTTCTTTAAAAGAACAAAACAATAATTAACACATTTTGAACACAACTACCACAATACTAGAATCTGCTAAAAAAACCATATTAGAAGAGAGTGAAGCCATTTCTGAATTAGCGAATTACTTAACGGAAGACTTTGCTATTTCAGTTCAGAAAATCTACGAAACTAAAGGTCGGCTAGTCGTAACGGGAATTGGTAAAAGTGCCATTATTGCTCAGAAAATAGTAGCAACTTTAAACTCAACCGGAACGCCTTCCTTATTTTTGCATGCTGCTGAAGCCGTTCATGGCGATTTAGGGATGGTTCAACCTGGCGATATCACTATTTGTATCTCTAAAAGTGGAAATAGTCCTGAAATCAAAGTTTTAGTTCCACTTTTAAAACGACATGGTAATATCTTGATCGGAATGACGTCTGATAAAAACTCTTTTTTAGGTAAAGAATCACACTTCATTTTGCATGCTCACGTTGCTAAAGAAGCCTGTCCAAATAATTTAGCTCCTACAAACAGTACAACAGCGCAGTTGGTTTTAGGAGATGCTTTGGCTGTTGCCTTAATGGAGCTTCGCAACTTTAAAAGTGAAGATTTTGCTTTATACCATCCGGGTGGAGCATTGGGTAAAAAATTATTGCTACGGGTTCAGGATATGCTGGATGCAACTCACAGACCACAGGTTTCTTCTGATGCTCCTATCAAACAGGTTATTGTAGAAATTTCAGAAAAACGCTTAGGAGTAACAGCAGTCGTTGATCAGAATAAAGTTGTGGGAATCATTACAGATGGTGATATCAGACGAATGCTAAACACAAATGATACATTCAACCATTTAAAAGCCTCAGACATTATGACTAAAAATCCAAAACATATTGCCTCTGATATTTTGGTAGCAGACGCATTAAATATTTTAGAGAACAATGCCATTACTCAATTAATCGTTATTGATAACGGCGAGTACAAAGGCGTTTTACACTTACATGACATCCTAAAAGAAGGCATCGTATAATGGCAAATAAAAATCTTAGCGAAATGTCGTTTTTAGACCATCTGGAAGAATTAAGATGGTTACTGATCAGAAGTACACTTGCTGTAATAATATGTGCTGCTATAGCCTTTTTCTTCAGTGATTTTATCTTTGATCAGATCATTTTCGGACCTAAAAATCCGGATTTTATAACGTATCATATTTTTTGCGATCTGTCTCAAAAATTCGGTTTAAGCGGTGATTTCTGTGTTACTGAAATTCCTATCCGTATACAGAGTCGCGAAATGGGCGGTCAATTCTCCGCTCACATGTGGACATCTATAACAGCAGGGTTTATCATCGGGTTCCCTTTTATTTTATGGGAATTTTGGAAATTCATTAGTCCTGCCTTATATGAGAATGAGAAGAAATATGCAAGGGCTTTTGTTATTGTAGCTTCGCTATTATTCTTTTCCGGCGTCCTTTTCGGTTATTTTTTAATAGCACCGTTATCTGTAAACTTTTTAGCGAATTATAATGTCAGTAAAGAGATCTTTAATGACATTGACCTTTCTTCATACATCAGTTTGTTGCGTTCCTCCACAGTAGCCAGCGGATTGCTTTTTGAATTACCTATTATTATTTACTTCCTGACTAAAATTGGTTTGGTTACTCCGAAATTCTTAAGAGAGTATCGAAAATACACCCTTATTATTGTTCTGATTCTTTCTGCAATTATAACGCCTCCGGATGTATTGAGCCAAGTTATCGTTGCTGTTCCGATCATGATTTTATACGAAATCAGTATTTTGATCAGTTCCGTTGTAGTCAAAGGAATAGAAAGTAAAAACCAAGAACTAAAAAAATATTAAAAAATGGCAGATCCGGTAAAAGAATTTAACGAGTATCGTTCCAAAATGAACGAAAAGTTACTGGCAGACAACAATAAAATCGTAAAGCGAATTTTTAATCTGGATACCAATGCATATATGGAAGGTGCTTTGGACGTAAAGACCAAAGAACTATTAGGTTTGGTAGCTTCAGCTGTTCTGCGTTGTGATGATTGTATTAAATACCATTTAGAGACCAGTTACAAAAACGGCATTACGAAAGAGGAAATGATGGAAGCTATGGGAATAGCCACCTTAGTAGGAGGCACAATTGTAGTTCCGCATTTAAGAAGGGCTTACGAATTCTGGGAAGCTCTGGAAGAGTCTAAATAATTGTTAATTCGCTTATTTGTTTAAGCGTTTATTTGTTAATTTGCTAACTAATAGTCACATGTAACCTTTTCTTTGTTACTGAGCAACTAAAAAAATATGAAATTAAGAGCTGATCACTTAGTCAAAACTTATAAAAAAAGAACTGTTGTAAAAGGGATTTCCGTTGAAGTTAATCAAGGAGAAATTGTGGGATTGTTAGGTCCTAATGGTGCCGGAAAAACCACCTCTTTTTATATGATCGTCGGATTGGTAAAGCCTAACAGCGGGAACATCTATCTCGACAACATGGATATCACGCATTTCCCGATGTACAAAAGGGCTCAAAACGGGATCGGTTATCTGGCTCAGGAAGCTTCGGTTTTCAGAAAGCTAAGTATTGAGGACAATATTATGAGCGTTCTGCAATTAACCGATCTTTCGAAAGCAGAACAAGAGGCTAAAATGGAAGCTTTAATTGATGAATTTTCATTACAACACATCCGTACTAATCGTGGTGACCTGCTTTCAGGAGGAGAACGTCGTCGTACAGAAATTGCACGTGCTCTGGCTACTGACCCTAAATTTATCTTATTAGATGAGCCTTTTGCGGGGGTCGATCCTGTTGCTGTAGAAGATATTCAGCGAATTGTAGCCCAACTGAAAAATAAAAACATCGGTATTTTGATTACCGATCACAATGTTCAAGAAACATTAGCCATTACTGATAAAACGTATTTGATGTTTGAAGGCGGTATCTTAAAAGCCGGAAAACCGGAAGAATTAGCAGAAGACGAAGTAGTGCGTCGGGTTTATTTAGGTCAGAACTTTGAACTTCGCCGTAAAAAAATTGATTTTGACGCTCCAAAAACTACTGTAGTTCACGGAAAAGGAGATCTTAACCTGAAGAACGAATCAGAAGAACAAGAAAATAAATAAAAAGAAAACCCCAATCAATTCTGAATTGGGGTTTTTCTATAATTAAGAAAACTAACTAATGCCGATTTTTTCTAAGGTATTGGAATCCGTCGAGAACTAAAGCAATTAACAAGAACCCGTAAAACATATCCTCAAAAGGTATAGTTCCCAAACGAAGAGCCATATTCTCTTCATTATTATACCAAACTACGGGAGCATCTATCCAACTACCTGTTAAAATTCCGTTTACCACAAAAAAGAAAACCAAGGTTACTGCATAAGAAACATAATATCTCCCCAAATAGGTTTTCCTGTAAACATGATAAACCAGATACAATAGCAACAACCCGAACGTTGATACCGTATACCAGCGATCATAATATTGCCCTAACAGAACAATTGACAGAATAATAAGCAAATACGTAATGTATTTATGTATTCTATACAAGGGATCTTTTTTCAGGAGATAATCCAGCGAAAAAAAGATAAAGACACTCGAATAAGGAATACACAAAAAAAACAAAACTTCTTCTAACGGAAGCGTAAAAACTTTTATACCGGTCAAATAACGTTCGTTAAACCCCCAAACTCCTATTTTTGTAAAATAAGCATCCCAAATCAAAAAAAGGATTCCCACGATCATCAGAGACGGAAAAAGACACTTCCAACGCTTATAGTAGGCGTGTTTCGGATAGAAACTTGCCATAAACGGAATAGACAGTGTTGCCAAATCGATTATGAGATACAAATAATGCTCCATTACATTGAAAAATATTTTTTGGGTACATACAACATTCCGAAACATTCCCCCTGCTCTTTCCCTAAGTGCTTATGATGTACTTTATGTGCTTTCCGCAAACCTATCAAATATTTATTTTTAGTATACTTAAACCATTTAAAACGTTGATGGATCAAGACATCATGAACTAAAAAATAAGCAATTCCATAAAAAAGAATTCCTAATGCAACAAAAAATAATAGGTTGAGCCCCGGATGTATACCAAAATAAAAAAGAGCGATACTTGGGATAGCAAAAATGACAAAAAAAGCATCATTCTTTTCAAATACTCCCTGATATTTAGGCTGATGATGATCTTCATGCAAGTACCATAAAAACCCGTGCATTATATATTTATGTGTACACCAGGTAACGATTTCCATAAGCAGAAAAGTTACTATAGTTGCCAATATATATACTAAAACCATCATACAATTAAATTCAATTGGTAACGCAAATATGATTTTCCTAAAATCAATAATTTCAAAGGGTCTGATACTCGGATTCGTTTTCTCAAAAACTCATTCGGTTGGGTTTGCCCTATCTTTTTCAACAAACTTTTATAATAACGAAAAGCGGTATAGACTCCGAACTTAGCTTCAACCGGCAATTGCAAAATACCTTTGTACGCCACCTCAAAGTCGGCATTGATCTCCGCGACGATTTTCTTTTTATTTGCTTCTGTCAACGCATTAAAATCAACTCCCGGAAAGTAAACTCTTCCTAAATTTTCATAATCGTATTTCAAATCGCGAAGAAAATTAACTTTTTGAAAAGCCGAACCTAATTTCATAGCACTTGTCTTTAAAGCCTCATATCTTTGCTCGTCTCCTTTTACAAAAACTTTCAAACACATTAAGCCCACCACATCTGCTGAACCGTAAATGTAGTCTTCATACTCGGCTATTGAAGTATATTCTTTCTTCGTCAAGTCCATTCGCATACTCTCTAAGAACGGTACTACCAAATCTTTCAAATCGTACTGATGAACCACGCTCTGAAAAGCATTCAATACCGGATTCAGACTGATCTTTCGCTCTAAAGTTTTTTCATATTCGGCTTCAAATTCGTTTAAAAGCAATTCCTGTTCATAGCCTTCAAACGAATCAACAATTTCATCTGCACAACGCACAAAACCATAAATAGCATAAATATCATCCCGTATCTCGGGCGCTAACATTTTAATAGCTAAAGAAAACGAAGTACTGTAAGTATTCGTTATTTTTTTACTGCATTCCAAAGATGCTACGTCAAACAATGCTTTCATAACCCAAATTCTTTTCTGATTTTTTCACTTGCAATTTTTCCCGATATCAATGAGGGGGGAACACCCGGTCCGGGAACAGTTAATTGTCCCGTAAAAAATAAATTCTGAACTTTTTTACTCTTTATTTTAGGTCTTAAAAATGCGGTTTGAAACAAAATATTGGCTAAACCGTAGGCATTCCCTTTATAAGAATGATAATCTTGAACAAAATCCTGTATTCCGAATGATTCATAAAACAAAACAGAATCTTTAAGTTCCTGTCCGGTGGTTTGCTCTAAACGGTTCATTAGCATTTCAAAATAATGTGCTCTGATCTCCGGAGAATCTTCTAAGCCCGGTGCAACAGGGATCAAAAATGTAGCTGCTTCTTTTCCTTCGGGAGCAAAAAAGGGATCTGTTTTTGAGGGAAAGCTAGCATAATACAAAGGCTTTTTAGGCCAAGCCGGTGTATCGTAAATTTCTACAGCATGTGGTTCAAAAGGCTCATCAAAGAATAGCGTATGATGTTCTACATTACTGATCTTTTGACTGAAGCCTACATAAAATAACAATGATGAAGGGGCGAAAACTCTCGATTGCCAATATTTTTCGTCATACATTCTAAATTGTTGCGGCAATAACTGTTCAGTATGATGGTAATCTGCCCCGCTTAATACCACATCGGATGCAATGAATTCTCCGTTTACTTCCAGTCCTTTTGCCTTTTTCCCTTCCAGTACAATCCTATTTACTTCAGCTTCACAAACAAAATGAACGCCTAAAGATTGTGCCAATGTGACCATTGCTTCTACAACGGTATACATCCCTTTTGAAGGATGCCAGGTTCCCAAACCAAAATCAGCATAGTTCATAAAATTATAAAACAAAGGCGTATCAGATGGTTTGGCTCCCAGAAATAAAACCGGAAATTCGAGTATCTGCTGTAATTTTTCGCTTTTGAATTCACTTCGTACTTTCTGACTGATCGTTTTAAAGAACTGATGAACTCTGATCATGGTTTCCCAACTTACTAATTCTAAAACAGAATCTCCCGGTTTATAGACCATTTCATTTATAGCAATGTGATAGTTCTTTTGGGCTTGCGCTATAAAATGTCTTAATTTTTCACCGCTTCCTCTTTCTTCTTGTTCAAAAACAGCAATAATAGTCTCTAAATGATCTGCTATGGTGATACTTTCTTTATTCTTAAAGTAAACTTTATAAGCCGGAGACAAACGGTTGAGCTCATAGTAATCATGAGTTGACATTCCAAAATCATTAAAGAATTTTTCAAAAACATCAGGCATCCAGTACCAAGTTGGCCCCATATCAAAATGAAAACCATCTCGGGATAATCGGCGTGCACGACCTCCTAAGCTTTTGTTTTTCTCAAAAACCACCACTTCAAATCCGGCTTTAGCCAAATAACAACTAGCCGCCAGAGAGGAAAATCCGGAACCAATTATACTTACTTTAGTTTTCAATCTTCAATCATTTTGTTTAACAAAAATAATAATTTTATTAAACAAAATGAAATAAGGCAAAAAAAATTACACTTGGTGCAACAATTCCTGAATACTCATAAATTGTTGTATTCCAGTATTTAGTTTAGAAATATACTGTGTTTGTTGCCCTAACACCCAAAGCTCATGGGATGTTTCTTTTAATACTAAATCGGAGAATTGCGACAGGTAATTGTCTATTTCTGAAGCAGAAGGTTGTACCGTAAAATAAGATACAAAGACAAGATTCGGATGAATATCAACCATGAACTGCAAATCTTCAACAGGAACACTTTCGCCTAAGAAGACAACTCTATAGTCTCTTTTCAGCAATTGATATTGCAGAAATAATAATCCTAGTTCATGGATCTCATTCAAAGGTAAAAATAAGACAAACAATCGATCCTCTTTTACATCCTTCACTTTAAGGTAAAGGTTTTCCATTTCAAAGAACAATTTTTGCTTTACTAACGAACTGATAAAGTGTTCATGGACCGGTTTTAAGGTCGCTGTTTGCCATAACAAGCCTATTTCGTCTAACAAGGGGATAAAAACATCAAAGAAAATAGCATCAAAATTTTTAACCTCTTTCAACTGATTATACGCTTTGTGGAATAATTCCGTATCAAAATTGAACATAGCCAGTTTGAACTCTGATAAGGCTAAAGTAGCACTGGTTTTTTGCGAATACGTTTGCTGCACTAACTGAACCAATTGTGATTCATTCAATTGTGCGATCTTGGATATCTTATATCCGAAACGGTTTAAAAAAGCAATATTGAGTAATTTCTGAAGCTCTTCGGAAGTATAAGAACGAACATTGTTCTCGTTTCTATCCGGCGTAAAGATCTCATAGCGTTTTTCCCAAATTCTAATGGTGTGCGCTTTTATTCCAGAAAGATTTTCTAAATCTTTCACACTAAAAATTGTCTTAATATTGTTTAGCATTTTATTTCAAATCATTAAACAAATATAAAACATTTTAAATATTAAGGTTGCGTGTAGCTCATTAATTTAACCACATCCCCATTAAAAACATTCACATCTACCGTTCCGTCAATACCTTCGATCTTTGCTTTTTCTGTGAATTGCCAGATCAGCCAATGCTCATCCGGATTCTTCCGCCAAAAGTTGTAATTAGCAATCCAGAAAGGGTAATCTGAGAATTCTTTTTTCAAAAAGTCGTTGTAGTAACTCTCACCGGTATAAATGATCGGTTTAACTTTGTAATGTTGCTCTACTTTGGTCAACCAACGTTTCAACCCCAGTTTTAACCTTTCTAAAGACTGTGTTTTAGGTAATTTTTCAATATCTAGAACCGGTGGCAGATCGCCTTTCTCTAATTTGACGGTTTTGATAAAATTCTCAGCCTGTTTTATAGAGTTCTCATTAGGTCGATAATAATGATAGGCCCCTCGTAAAAAACCGTTTTCTTTTGACTTTTTCCAATTCCGTCGAAATTTCAGATCCACTTTATCCTGTCCGGCTGTAGCCCTAATAAAAGCAAAGGAAAGCTGAAAAGTATCTTCCAGTACCTGAATATTCTGCCAATCAATGTCTTCTTGGTATTCTGAAACATCAAACCCGAATTCATGATTCGTATGAGAACTCAATACTTCATAAATTCTGATGTCGGCGATCTTTCTGTCTTCATGTGAAAGTTCACTTTTTTTAGCCCTGAATCCTAAATAATATAAAAATCCGTCACGAAAATAGAACCCGAAAGCAGAAACCGTTAAAAAAACAACGACTACAAATAAATAGAAGCCTAATCCTTTAGCCTTTTTTTGTGTCTTTGGCTTGTAATTTCGTGAAGACGTATAATTTCTTTTCGTCATTACTTTGCTTTAGCCACATTAACAACAATCGAAATTAAGATATAAGAAAGAATGATAAGCGGTAGTGCTACTACTTGGAAAAACACTAATAAAACGATGGAAAATAACACAAAACCGATCTGCAATTTACTTTTTTTCCAACTGAATTCTTTTATTTTCAAAGAGAATAATACAATTTCAGCATTCAATAAATAAGTACTAACTAAAGTAATTCCTAACAGGACATAAGGATTGTATAATAAATCGGTTAACCACTGATAATAATCAGCATACTGAATCATCGGAATACTCATGATCAAAAGTGCATTGGCCGGTGTAGGCAACCCGATAAAGTTCTCCGTCTGACGTTCGTCAATATTAAAATTAGCCAATCGGTAAGCGGAAGCTAATGTTATCAAAAAACCTAAATAAGGAACAAATCCCATATAGTAAGTATCATCAGTCAACATATAATCCGGTGCTTCAGCCTGTATAAATTCAAACAACTTAAACATCATAAGTCCGGGAACAACACCACTGGTTACCATATCTGCTAAAGAATCGAGTTGCAATCCCAATTCACTGGAAACATTCAGTTTTCTCGCGGCAAAACCGTCCCAATAGTCAAAAAAGATTCCCAGACATACAAAATAGAAAGCATGATCGTAATATCCGTTGAAGATTTCAACAATGGCTAAAAGGCCGCTTAATAAATTTAACAGCGTAAAAGTATTGGGAATATGTTTTTTAATAGACATAAAAATAGGTTGATTTCTTTATTTTAAGACAAAGATAACACAATAACTTACTACTTTTAAAGTTTAGTATTTAAGATTTTTATTTGATATTTGTAAAAAAAAGAATTTGAAAAGGATTTTACTCTTCTGTATACTTGCCTTATATACATTAACCGGTGTAGGTCAATCCGTTCGAAAATATTCCAACGAATTTCTAAGCATCGGTGTTGATGCTGCTGCTTTAGGTATGAGCAATGCCGTAACAGCTCAAAGTGCTGATGTAAACTCGGGGTATTGGAATCCAGCGGGATTGATGAACATAGAAGATAAACAGTTAGCATTAATGCATGCAAATTATTTTGCGAACATTGCCAAATACGACTATGCTGCCTTTGCGATGCCGATTGACCCGTACAGTGCTGTGGGTATTTCATTGATCCGTTTCGGAGTTGACGATATTATGGACACTACGCAGTTAATCGATAGTCAGGGAAATATTGACTACAATAGAATTTCTCTTTTTTCTACTGCTGATTATGCTTTAACAGTTTCCTATGCCAGAAGTTCTCCTATCGACTATTTGAATTATGGTATCAATGCTAAAGTGATTCACAGGGTCATAGGTGACTTCGCTTCCTCTTGGGGATTCGGTTTTGACCTTGGATTGCAATATATATCTGATGATGAAGACTGGAAATTCGGCTTAATGCTTCGGGATATTACCACAACGTATAATACCTGGACCATAAATGAGGAAAAATATAATGACATTAAAGATGCTGTTCCGGGTGAAAATCAGGAATTACCGGAAACCAGTGAGGTTACACTACCAAAAGCTCAACTGGGAATTGCGAAGAAATATATTATACGGTATGACTATAGTATTACCGGTGCAGCCAACCTGAACATGGAGTTTGCCAGAACAAATGACATCATTTCGACCAATGTTGCCAGTATTGCTCCGGCAGTCGGCTTTGAAGCCGGATATCTGGATCTGATCTTTTTAAGAGGCGGAGTCGGTAATTTTCAAAAGATCACACAAATAGACAATTCAACAAAACTAAGTTTTCAACCGAATTTCGGAGTTGGTTTTAAATACAAAGGAATTGAAATTGATTATGCATTAACTGACTTAGGAAATCAAAGTGATGCCTTGTATTCTAATATTTTCTCTGTAAAGATCGATTTCGGATATTTCAGATAATCTCGGAAAAAATTTCGCTATGATAAGAAAATTAGTCCTACTGGTTACATTATTAACTTTTACTACGCTATTTTCACAAAATATCATCTTATCCAAAGATGCTAAAGTCAGTATTCTCAATTGCGGTACCGGAAATGAATCGTATTCTCTTTACGGTCATACTGCCATCCGGATCTATGATAGAGTCAACTTTTTAGACCTTGTTTTTAACTATGGGGCATTTGATTTTTCTACTCCTAATTTTGCCTTAAAGTTTATCAAAGGGGATCTCCAGTATTTTGTCACTACTGACTCATATAATGAATTTGAATACAGCTACAGAGCAGAGCAACGTTCTATTTACGAACAGGAATTAAATAGTTTGACTATAGCACAAAAACAAGCTTTATTTGATAAATTATGGCAGTCACTCCATTCGGATGAACGCTTTTATACATATAAATTTATTGACCGCAACTGTACGACAATGGTAATTGACAAAGTCAATGATGTTTTAGGAAGCAAAATTATCACAAGTGTAAAACCCATTACTCAAACTTACAGAGAGGTTTTATATCCTTATTTAGAAAATCATTTCTTTGAAAAATTAGGGATCAATATCATTTTCGGTACTAAAGTAGACCAATCGGCAGAAAAGCTGTTTCTTCCGTTAGATTTTATAAAATCTTTAGATCAGGCGCAATACAACGGAAAACCACTGACAAAACCCATGGCAACAGTTTATGAAGCGCCAAACAACAACTTTACGGGATCTGTTTTTAACAGTATTTATACCGTCATATTTTTATTGCTTTTAATTGTTCTGATTCCGAAAAAATGGCTAACGCTCTCTTATTTCTTTATTTTAGGATTGTTAGGCATATTCTTTTGTTTGGTAGGGTTTTATTCTGATCATCAGGAAGTTTTATGGAATTACAATGCATTGCTTTTCAATCCGCTTTATTTACTTCTATTCTTTTTTTCCGTTACACATAAAACGAAACAACGCATCTTAACCTCCAAAGTATTGATTGCAATGCTTTTAGGCTATTTGGTTTACATGCTAAACAAAATTCATTTAGGTATTGTACTGCCGTTTATTATTACTCATTTTATTTTGTTAGCAAAAATAGCTTTAAGTCAAAAAAGATCAGGTAATCTATTCTTTTTTACGATTCGGAAAAACAATGGGTAATCACAATTTTGTTTTTCATTAAATAAAAAAGTCACAATACACTTCACTTATTGTCCTCTGAAGAACAACACCGTACTTAGCGTTTTAACAACAATGTTTATATCAAGAAATAAACTGCGGTGTTTAATGTAATACAGATCATAGCGCAATTTCATCAAGCTATCTTCCAGATTTTCTCCGTAGGGATAATTAACTTGTGCCCAACCGGTTAGCCCGGGTTTGATCACATGTCGTGTTTTATATAAAGGAATATTTTCGGCAATTTGCTCTACAAAAACCGGACGTTCAGGTCTTGGCCCTATAATAGCCATTTCGCCTTTCAACACATTAATAAACTGAGGAACCTCATCCAAACGTGATTTCCTCAGAAGCTTTCCTATAGGGGTAATACGAGCATCATTCACTCTTGCAAAAACAGCCCCATGCTTTTCAGCATCGACTACCATTGTTCTTAGTTTTACGATTTTAAACGGTTCACCGTTTCTACCGATTCTTTCCTGTTTATAGAAGAGTGGCCCTCTGTTTCCGATAAGGTTAAACATGGAGATGAACGGCAGTAAAAAAAGTAAGCCTAATAAACCTAACACCGACATTACAATATCAAAAAAGCGAGTGTAAAAAAGGTACAGTTTGTTCTGATTGCTTCGGCTAAAAGGGAAAAAACGATACAGTTCTTTATTATCAAAATGAATAGGTAAACGATAAGTCGCTGATTCATATACATCAGCATATTGCTTAATTACGATTCCCTGTTCTAATAAATTTAATAATTTATCATACAATTCCACTGAAATTGATTTACCGGAATCGTTTGTAACGACTACTTCCGAAATACCTTTTTCGTATACAAACCTTTCTAATTCATCTATATGAATCTCTTTTAAATTAACCGCTCGTTGTTTGTCATCTGTAGCAACAAATCCTCTTACAATATAATGCGGATTCCCCTTCACAAGATCTTTGATTCGCTCTTCAATTTTTTTGCTATTCCCTACAAAAATGACATTCTTATAAAAACGATTAGACGCTAAGAACTGAATATAAAGATACCTCCAAACCAAAAGCGCTGTAAAAATAGATACAAAAAACAAAATAATCTGCAAACGATTTGAAGGGAGTACCGGTGTATAGAAAGGTGTTAACAAATAGATCAATGTAGTCACTGCTGTTGTTAACACAATACTTTTAATGATCTGGTAACGATTACTCGCTATTTGCAGATTGTACATTTCAAAAATTGTCCCGATCGTGGTCAGGTATATAGCTAATACTATAGCCCAATAATAATTATCTACGGTAATTGAAAAGTAATCAAATTCAAAAAAGTTCCCGATAACCTGTAAAAATAAAAACACAAAAAAGATGTCGAAAATACGCAATAGCACTTTTCGTTCGGATATCTCGAAATGCATTTTTTTCTTTGGGGACATTTTTTAAAAATTAGTTATGCAAAATAATGAATTTATTTAGACTTTTTAACATTTCAAAAACAGAAATTAACCTAAAAATAATTCTTTCCACAGCGTTTTTACCTCTTCCCAATCCCACTGCCCGGCTTTATCTCTTGCTTCGTAAACTAATTGTTTTGCTTTTAAAGGATTCTGTATTAATTCTAAAATTGCTGAAGTCATTTCTTCAACTGATCCGTCTGAAACCAAAATAGCATCTTTTTTATCTTCCAGTAAAAAAGGTAATCCTCCTACATTAGTTGAAATAACCGGAATACCAAGTGCCATAGCTTCCATGACGCTTACGGGAGTATTATCAAAATGGGTTGTATTAATAAAAAAGTCAAATGATTCTGAAAGTTTCCACCAGTCTTCTTTGGCTAATTTTCCGGTAAAAGTAACGTTCAGTTTTAATTTGTCAGCCAATTGCTTAACCTCCTCGAGAAGGTTCTCTTTATCGGGACCAACCATTGTAAGACTAGCCTCCGGATACGTTTCTGCTATTTTTTGCAACACATATACCGCCATTTCAGGATTGTAAATTTCAGCAAACGCTCTTACCCAAAGTAAATCAGGTTTAAATTGCTCTCTTCTTTTAAAAGGATACTGCTCAATCGCTATCGAGTTCGGTATAAAAACAACATTGGTATAGCCATGAGATTCAAAAACACTTTTCAAATAACCGGAGGGTGCAGAATTTTTATAGGCATGAGCAAAGATCATTCGCGTCAGACGAGGATTTCTTTTCAGCCTTTCCGGCAAATTACCACCGTGCAAAACAGGTATATAGCGTATGTCCCTTATTCTACAAATCTGACTGCATAAAAAAGCATACCAAAATGCTTTAGTGCTATAGGTATCTATCAGAACGTAATCGACATTCTTTTGAAAAGCGCAGGCAACTGCCATTTCCAGAATTCTATGAAAAAAATTCTTTTTATCGGAAACAGAAACTACTTCATACCCTTCTTCCTGTAATGCTTTGCCTAACGTTTCAACAGTAGTTGCATTGATACCATGCTTAGTTAATTTGTTCCCTATGTACAGTAGTTTCATTGGCATCTGTGAACTGAATATTAAGTAATGATAATGCGTAAATAAATGCCGGTGCTGCCAACCTCATAGCGGCATGATTGATCGTTAGTGCCCAAAACACGGCAAAGGAAAAAAGAAATATATTCTGCCGGTTGTTTAAATACATAAACATTGGCACTGTAAGTAAGATCACAAAGTCTATAATTCCGAATAAGCCATGCTCGGCCAACATTCTGGTAATTTCATTATGTGAAGCAGCCTCGATACCTGTTAATTCTTCTCTGTATTCTTTATTTTTTCCTACTCCTACTCCTAAGATCGGATTATCCAGAAACATCTGAATTTCCGTATTCATCAATGTTTCCCTACCTGACAATTTACTTTCTTTTTCTCTTCCTTTTATATCTTGGTTTGCATATCGTTTATCGATCATTCCTCCTGTTTGCAAGGAACTGTAAGCCCAGATGCCCATACTCAAAATAAAACCGACAATCAAATACACTAAGAACCTCCCTTTTGCTTTCAAATTCAAAACGATAAAGGTAAAAAAGGCTAAACCGCCTATCATTGCCAAACCGGTAATAACTCCTCCTCTCGAAAAAGTTACAATAGCTCTGAACGCTACTAATGCTAACAAAGCCGTATTAACCAACACCAGTTTTCTGTTTTTAGAATTAAATAAGATCTGAACAAAAAACAAGAACATCCCTAATCCAGAATTGTAGAAACCTGATTAGGTCCATATCCTCCTGAAGCTTCAAAATTAGATTGCGTATTAGTCACTACATTTTTTACACTTGGTGTAAATAAAAAGATATATGTAGTTACTGTTGCCAAAGGCAAAGTCATTGTTGTTAAAATATCTTTTATCTTTTCGAATGTTATGTTTCTTCCGACACAATAGATAGCACTGATTCCCAAACAGGCAGGACCGGAAATATTAAACGCTATGGCTTTTCGGATATTGGTATCAAATCTTAGGGTTTGAACCCCTACCAGTATTCCCGGAATTAATAGTATCAAAAAGAAGACATAGATCATGGATCCTTTCTTAATTCCGCTGTAGAACATTCCCAGCACCATTAGGATAATAATGGAATATTTTCCATATTCACTGAAGTGCATTCCGTTGGTCATCCTGAAAAAAACCTCTATAGCTGTTATGTAAGAAGCTACGTATAAAACTTCCTGATTCCTGTTCTGATTTTTGATAACATACCAAAGTCCGCCAAAAAAAAGGATCAGAGAAACAACTTTTGACAAAAAGGGAATTAAAAAACAAATTCCGCCTATCGCAATATGAATCACAATCAGTGTCAGATAATTATGTCGAACATCTAGCTTCATTCTCTATTTTAATACCTCAATATAATCTGTTATTACTTTTTCAACGCCGTAACGTTGCTCTATTTTCTGTTTTAAATTTGCTCCGAATTTCTTCATTTGCTCCAAAGCTTCAGCATCCGTCAGTCGGGTTAAAAGTCCGGCTATACCTTCTTCATCTAAAGGATCGAAAAGCAATCCGGTCTTTTCATTTTCTATCAATTTGGAACAATAGCCCACATTGGTTGACAGAACCGGCAATCCATAAGTACCGTATTCCAGAAGCGTAACGGGAAAACCTTCGTAAGTAGAACTTAAAACTCCTAGTGTCCCCTGCTTTAAAATATGTGGGATATCGTTACAACTTCCATACAAATATATGGATGATTGTAAATTTTTCTCTTTTATAAAGTCTAAAATATGCTGAGCGTAAGCATCTTCAAAATTCTTACCGATTAAATGAACTGTCCAGCCTTCTTCATAAACTGAAGATCGGTAGAATGCTTTTAAAAACAGAAGATGATTCTTAGGATTCTTTAAATTCGCTAAAAAAACAATTCGCTTTCCTTTTTCACCTTTTAGAGAAGTTTCTTTCTTTTCATGTTCTTGATCCTGAAGTGAAAAATTCGGAAGATATAAAACGGTTTTTGCATTTAATTTCTCTACACTCCACTCTTGCAATTCTTCGTTTACCGCTATGACCAGATAAAAGAATCTTGAAAATAGTTTTAACATAAAATCCGGCTTGGCTTGCCTAACTCTATTCCCGAAATGGTCGTGCCAAATCACTTTTACCTTGGGATGGGTTAATTTCACCAATACTGCCCAAAAAAAAGAGGAACTATGTGCATGAATAAAATCTATCTTATTTTGAACACAATAACTTCTCAGTTTTAAAAAAGCTTTAAGATCTAAATTATTCCGCTTATGCAAAAAAGTATAATGAACTGATTGCTTTAACTGTTGTTTTAATTCGCCTTCCTTTCGGGTAGCTCCTAATCCGGAAAAACTCAGCTTATCTACGAGTGCATTTGCATAATTGACAGCCATTCGTTCAGCACCGCCGGGTTCTAAACTATCAATAAGTTGGACAATCCGTATGTTTTGCTTTTGCACTTTCAAAAAATTAGTTTGTAAATATAAGGAATATTGATGGAGCTCAGAATTGAAATATTGTATTCCATATCTCGGAATTATTTATACAGCACTTTCTTAATGAACTTTTTAATCTTGGTTCCGAGAGCCGTTCGACTACTAGCTTTATTAACATGAGGAAAATCTCTTTGTGGCACTTTTACATTTAGAAAAGTACAGATCTTTTCCCATTTATCATCTTCTTTCAAATTAATTTCCAATAATTGCTTCGGTTTATCTTTAAAAAACTCTCTTACCGATGAGTTATGTTGCTTGTACACCTGTATGTATTTTTCGCTATCACTGAACATATCCGAATCCTCATAAATGTAATCGTGATAAGGATAGCTATTCTTACCGAAATGACCTTGCATACTCTTTATCCATTTCTCTTCATCTCTAATCGTCAGGATAAATTTAGCCTCCGGAAAACGATAGTATAGTTCTTTATACAATAAGAACCAAGGCGTATCCTGAAAAGCATCGTATTTATCAAATAAAGGCTGTGCCTGTTCCATTAAATATTCCGGAAAAGCTTTATCAGAGTCTTTATATCCGTATCCTTCTTTTAAACTTCCGCATACTCTGAATCCCAATGTAAGCATTGCTTTTCCTAATGAAGAGGTTCCCGTTTTATGATAGCCAATAACGAAGACTTTCTCCTTCCTTTTATTGAATATTCTTCTAAAAAGGCCTGCGAAGAACTCTCCTGAAGGCTTCATACTATTTACTTCATTTCTGACAAACTCGGGGAAAATCATATCTATGCTTTTAATAAATCCGATATTTCTGTTTCAAAATACTCAAGGGTATAGGTTCTGGACCAGTTCTCTCCGGCTTTTGACATGTTCTTGAATCCGGATTCTGAAAACATCTTTGTAAACTTTTCAACTTCTTTTTCCGGAGAATCAGAAACTAAAATGCCTCTTTCGCTACCGCCTAACATCCAGGAAACACAAGATATCGGAGTCACAACCGGGATACATCCCCAAAACATAGCTTCTGCAACAACTTTAGGCCAGCCTTCCGATTTGGACGGCAAAATTAAAAAGTGAGATACTTGCAGTTTTTCTTTCACTACAGCTTTAGGTTGGTTTCCATGTAAAGTAATGATCGTTTCTAATCCTTTTTCCTTTATATAATGTGTCAACTGTTCCCGTTCTGTACCTTCTCCGAACATGTCTAAGCGAACCTCAAATCCTTTCTTATAAAGTCCTTCTACAAATTGTATTGCCCACAAAGGTTGCTTTCCTTTGGATAATGTTCCTATGAACAAGAATTGCATTTCAGAAGAATAATCTCTTACTATCACAGGAAGTTTTTCTTGTTCAGAATAAGTTGCCGTGAAAAAAGGTTTAATATTCGTAGTCTGATCCGGCCATTCTCCATAAACCAACACCTGCATATTTCGGGTTAAAAAAGTATTTCCTACGATCTTTTTCTGTAAACGATAACTCCATGGCTGTTTACTTTTCGGATCCCAATTTCCGGCATATTTGACCGTTTTCTTCTTTTTAGGGTAACAAATTTGGGCTAAAGCTGCCAATAACCCTATATTTCCCGGGCAACGCAAATGGATGTGATCGGCATTCTTCATTGCCTTAAGAATGATAAAGAAATTAAGGATTGAAAGCCAAATCGCCTTTGGTAATTTATAAAGCGATTGAATGTCAAATTCTTTAAGTTCAATAGTTGGTTCTATCGAAAACGTTATTTCGTCTATCAATAATTTTCTGTCTTCTTTCCAGATCGGACAACAAAACCGGATTTGATCTACATGCGAAGCCCAGATCTTCATTTCTTTCTGATAGGGGCCATACATAAACCATTTTTCTTCCTTATGAATTAATGGTGCTGAAGAAATAACGAGAAGTTCCAAGAATTTAATTTTTAGTGCAAGTTACTAATTTTGTTCAAAATTAACATTTTAGTTTATAGAGATCTCTTTTTAAATATAGCCTGTTGATCCTTTATCTGAAATTTTAACAGCCGGAACACCTAACATCACTGCATTTTCAGGCACATCAGTTGTGACTAAAGAACAGGCCCCTATTACAGCTTTATTTCCGATTGCGATCTTTCCTGCCAGAACTGCATTGGCTCCGATATAAACCTCATCTCCAATGATAGGCACTCCTCTTTTGCTTCCCTGACCTGAAACTCCAATCGTAACGCCTTGTGAAATATTGCAATTATCTCCCATCAAAACATTAGCATTCAAAATAATACCTCCGAAATGACCTATATAGAACGAATGCCCTATTACAGCCGAAGCTGGTATACTAATCCCGGTGGTTATTTCAATTCCTTTTTGCCATAACAACATAAAGAGTTGCAGAATTTGCTTAAGCAAAGGAACTCTCATCCGATAAACCGTATGGGCAATCCTATATTGCATAATAGCCCAAAAACCCTGTGTCAAAAACACAATGGAGAAAAAATTCCCTCCATATTTTTTATATTTCTTATAATCGGTTGCAATTAGCCCTGCCCAACTCATCATGCTTTTATTTTTGAATAGAATGCTATATTCTCGGTTATACTATTTGGCAATGAAAATTTCTCAACAGCAACGGTTCTTGCCTGTTTTGCTATGTTCTTTGCTTTTTCTTTATTCTTAAATAACCAGATTATCTTTTCTGCTATATCTTTCGGTTCATAAGGATTACAAAGCAAACCGGTCTCATAAGGTACAATTACTTCCGGACCTGGACCCATTTCGGTAAATATAACCGATTTTTCCATAGCCATTGCTTCAGGAGCAACTAACCCCAGTGTCTCCATGTGCGACGGAAATACACAAACTTCAGCTTTTGCATACACTTCAGGTATTTGCTGATAAGCTATACTTCCATGAAAAATAACATCTTGGTCGTAAGGCGCTATCTGAGGTAATTCCTCTCTTCGGAGCATTTCAACATAAGAACTCCCATCCGGGTAAAACCAATCCCGTCCGTAAATATTCAATACGGCCTGTGGCACTTCTTTTTTAACCAGAGGAAAAGCTTGTATCAGTTGTCTGACTCCTTTTTTTTCACAAACCGTTCCTGCGAATGTAATTGTATTTTCTTCAACTTTACCGGGAACCGGATTAAAAACATCCGTATTTATCGGATTAAAAATAGTGACTACGGGTTTATCATTATAACTTAGATACTGAGCCGTATGCTGTTTTACATATTCCGAAACGGCGATAAAGGCATCTGCTTTCTTAAAAGATCTTTTTTCCTGAAAGCCTTTCCATTTGTTAATTTTTCTTTTTTCTGCTTCCGCAAAAAAATGATGACCGCCATGCAATCGTATCACATATTTGATGCCTTTTATTTTTTGCATGAAAGCTAAGCCCAGTTCGGCTGTTTCCACTATATCTATAGGGTTTTCTTTATGGATCTTTTTTATGGTTTTATTAATTGCCATTGCATTAAAGAACCAGGAAATACCTTTTATTTTACTCTTCTTTATCCTGTATATTGCTATCCCTTGTTGTGTCTCTTCTTCATCTTTATCGCTATAATTCATCCCGACTACAGAGACGTTGTACTTTTCTTTGACCAAAGCTTCTGCCATGGTTTTTACAAAGCTACCTACTCCTCCGTGAGGAAAGCCTTCTTTAGGGTATTCATTCGTGATAAAACAAATGTGCATTTTATACCTGTTTTTTCAGCTCTTGCTGAAAGTTACTAAAATATCCTTCCTTAGTGAAATACTGTTCCCAGATTGCCCTGTTCTCTGACTGAATTTGCTGAAATCTGTCGCCTTCTAATTGTTTATGGAAATTTGCGATTTTTTCTTCAATACTTTCAAATGCTCCCGCATCAACTATAACAGCCTGTTTATTCCAATCGATTGACTCACTATAAGGCAACTGACAATCTGTATCTACAAAAACAGGTATTCTTCCCATAGCCAGTGTTTCATAAAAACGAACAGAGAAATTCCCCGCTCCCCGTAAACAGAAGGTATAAGGGTTCTGCTGTATATTGCGGAAGAACTCTAAAGACGTTCTTTTACGGTCTTCTTCAGTTTGAATTCCGGCTCTGTATTTTTCCCTGAAAATAAAATCTGTTTTAAGCTTACTTTTTGATTTTAATTCCATTAGATAATGGAACCTTTTAATACTGGACGGATAAAACAATTGAAAATCTGTAGCTTCTTTACCTAATAGTCTTTTTATATTTCCTTTTAAAAACACTATACCTTCTTTTGTCCATTTTCGAATTCCTTTTGCCGAATGTCCTACAAATCCGATCGACGGTTTTTCTTCATAAGGCAAAAGTCTGAACTCTAATTGGAATTTTTCCAACGGATCTTCAATAAAAGGAGGCATGATAAATGTGTTTTCAGGCAGTTTACTTTTAAAACCTCCTAGCCTTATGGTGATGACATCCGCATCATGAATGGTTTTACCAATATCTCCGGCAGTAAAAACAAGTAATTTTTTATGTTCCTTTTTCGCTAATGCTAGAAAATCTTCATAGTACTTTTGCTGTCCGTTTTGTAATAAATATTCAACGGAAAGCGGCAAAGCCAAAAAATCAGCATCCTGAACCTTAGTTACAATTTCATAATACTCTAAGAGCTTTTTATTCTCTTTGACCAAATATTCGACCAATGGAAATACATACCCCCATTTAGGCGCTTCCTTTACTTTCAGAACATCAGTATAAAGTTTGATCTTTTCCATTTATTTTGTCAATAATTCGGCTATGTGAACGGAAGCTTTATCTAACGGATGTTTAACGATCTTTTGCAACCACTTCTTTCTATCTTTTGCTATTGCTTCCGGATGTTGCAAAGCATGTGCCACTTTGTTCTTTATTTCTTCTTTGGTATTGAACCATTCAACCGGTTCTAAACCGTTCATGCTTCTGAAATGCTGGTAATTATAAACCATCTGAACAGACCATTTCCCATCCGATACTTTATCATAATTGATATAAAAACAAGGCTTATTGAACATGGCAAAATCGTGTGCCATAGTAGACCCTAAATTTACAACGAATTCACAATGAAAAGCTAAATTGACCTGCATATCCACATCTTCGCGTTTAGCATAAAATGCGCCCCAATTTTCATCTTTATTCGGTACATTCCACAGCGGGTCGATCGGAATGATTGTACCTTTATATTTTTCTAAAATGCTATCGTATCTTGCAGAAAAGTCAACCGGACAGCGTCTGAAAATAATTTGCGGTCGCAAGGATTCTTCTATTTGAGAAACGGCTTGTGCCAAATCTTCTAAATATTGCGGATCGTACGGTGATGTTTTCACATCGTCTCCGCTGTAACAAATCCATTTTTTCTGAGCATCTAACCCGTGTTGTGAAGCAAATGTTTCCCTTGAAATGATCTTATTCTTTTGCAGGTAAAATTCAAACTGCGGTGTTCCTGCTACAATTACATTTTTGGCTTCTATTTCAGGATAATAGGTATGCATCTCCTCTTTCATATAATCTGACCAAACTACATAGGTATCTGCCAGAACAGCCAAGCGCCCTTTGGGCAAATTATCCCACGAATAAATAACGGCTGTAACCGGAATATTCAGTTGCTTTGCGGCAATACAGATTGGCATTAATGCAGCTACTCTTTGATGGGTTATAAAGATTGAGGTGGGTTGAATCTCTTGTAGTTGCTTTTTGTAAAAGGCGATCGTTTTGACCGGCCAGTTGTTACGAGCTGTTTTTTCCAGAAAGAGAATATTTTCGTAATTCTTAAAAGTTCTTTTTCCTAAAAACTGAGCTACTTTTGTCAGTGCTTTCAGTGCTTTCCCCTTAGGCGAATAATTCCAGTTTTTTAAAATAGTCGGGTTACTAACTTTATCAGCATTATTACACAAACGTGCATAGGTAGCTGATTCACGCGCTATTCTGGTTACTATTCCTTCCTTCGGTAAATTGAGCGGAAAATATTCAAATTCATTTTCGATCTGATAAAATGCCTTTTCGGGCAAGGGACTTAATAAGGCTATTTTATTTCCTTTGAGTTCATCAAGTAAGTTAGAATACAAATAATTACGAATTCCTACACCATCCGGTACAACAAATAAAATTTTAGTTGTTTTATCCATTTTTTTCTACCCTAATATTATCTTTTTTGAACTTTATTTTTCTGTTCTCAATTTTATTTATATTGTCTGGCAATTTCTTCTGCTTTTAACCAATCTTCCATTGTATCTATGTTCACAAAATCATCTGAAGCAGATTCTATATAACCTATTGTTTCGCCAAACAAGGTATTGTACTTTGTTATCCATTCTGTTTTTATCAGATAGACGGAACCGTCTCTGTAATAACTTTGCGGCAATTCCTGTCGTCTCGGAATTATTGTTTTTTCTCCGGTAGCTATTTTTAATTTACCCTCTTTGGCATCTGAAACTTCAAATACCCAATGAGGATTAAATTGATGCGGCACCGGTAAAACACTGATCAAAGTATCTGCATTTGTTCTGATAAATTTATCTATAGCTTCATCAATAAAACCTTCTCTTCTAAACGGTGTTGTAGGCTGAAGGATACAAATTGCATCAAAGAATTTGCCTTGATCTTCAAAAAATCTAATAGCATGCTTTAAGACTTCTATAGTGGGCGTTTTGTCTTCCGCCAGTTCTTTTGGCCTGATAAAAGGGATAGAAGCTCCATTTGCTTTGGCTATCTCGGCTATTTCTTCAGAATCAGTCGAGACAATCGTTGTGGTCAGTTTTTCACTCTGATTCGCACTGTCTATGGTATACCCTAACAATGGTTTATTGCCTAATGGTTTAATATTTTTCTTAGGCACTCCTTTAGATCCGCCTCTTGCCGGAATTACTGCCAATATTTTCATTCTTCAATCAGTAAGTTATGGTTTTATGGAATTTTAACGGAACTGTCGACAACAAATCTGCTATTTTTTCTCCTGCATTCCCGCCACCGTATACATCTGAACTTTGTGGTCTTGCATTTTCAATTTGTTTTAAAATAGCCTGTTTGATCTCTTCTTTGTTATAATCGACATCTTTTACGTTAAATCCTCTGTCTCTTTTATTTTGTCTTGATCCGATATTAACCACCGGCACTCCCAAGTAAGCACACTCCCGGATTCCGACACTGGAATTCCCGATCAGGCACATTGATTTATTTAATAATTTCAAGAAATCATCTCCTGTCATGTTCTTAAAGAAATGGACGTGCTCTAATTTATTAAATTCTCTGTAAGCTCTTATTCCTGTCGAAGTTCCGTCGGCACCTGCATCAACATTCGGCCAGAACCACAAAGTAGGGATTTTTAAATCGTCGATTGCTTTTAAGGTTTCTTCTATATGTCTTCTGGAATCCTGATATTCATTTGTTACCGGATGCTGCATGACTACCAGATATTTTTCTAAATCCGGTTTGGCTCCTACTCCCCATATTTTTGGTATGGATCGAAATCTAAATTTGAAGTCTGAACATCTTTAGCCAAGTCAATTGACGGGCAACCCGTATTGTATACAAAGTCCGGTTCTTCTCCCAACTTTATCACTCTCTCTTTTGCACTTTCTGAAGCTACAAAATGGTAATCTGCCAATTTAGTGATAGCGTGTCTCACTTTTTCATCGATGTTCCCTGTTACTTCTCCTCCCTGAATATGAGCTAACGGAATATTCATGTAAGAAGCAGCTATAGCCGTTGCCATAGTCTCAAAACGATCTGCAACAGTAACCACGATATCCGGTTTCAGATTATCAAAAACCGTTGACAATTCTAAGATTCCTATTCCGGTTGTTTTTGCAGCAGCGGTCAGGTTTTCGCCCTCCAGCACATTGAAAACTTTTGCATGAATCTCAAAACCGTCTTTTTTAATATAGTTCACGGCTGAACCGTAGCGATCTAATAATGCAGAGGCCGCTACAATAAGTTGCAATTCCAGTTCGGGATGGTTTTTTATAGCCTGAATAGCTGTTTTAACTCTACTATAAGATGGTCTTGCGGTAACCACTACCGCTATTTTTCTTTTTCTATTCATGTCCTAAATCTTCTTCATTTAAGAAACTCCATTTCTTTAAAGGCTTTCTCAACTTCTTACCGATTACAGTTGAGAAAAGTGCGGCATCAATACCATATCCTTTGGGCTTTTTAGCTTCCAGATCTGCAAATGAAAGTTGATGTCCTTGCGGCAGGTCTTTATTCACTGCCAAAGATTTTTCAAAGATATGTTTTAATTCCTTAAATGTTTCGTTTCGGTTTTTATCGACAGGATGATCCAATGCTATTTTTATATTGTTCACATAGTGAACTAATTCTTTGATCTCGTCAATAGTCAGAGATGATTTTGAATCGGGTCCGAATTGTCTTCTGTCGAATACAGCATGAAATTCTATAATTTCAGCACCTACAGCTACTGCTGCTATATTTGTCGCGATATTAGCTGAATGGTCTGAATAGCCCACTTTTACGCCATAACGTTCTTTTAGTTCCTGAATAACATTGAATCCGTATTGTTCCGGTAAAGTGGGATATGAAGTTGTGCATTGTAAAATGGAGAAAGGTGATTTTTTGCCTCTTAAGAAAGCAACTGTCTCGTCCAGTTCTGCAAAACTGCTCATTCCGGATGATAAGATGACAGGCTTACCCGTCTGAGCAATTTTTTCCAGCATAAGTAAGTTATTTACTTCTCCCGAGCCTATTTTGTATTGTGTTACTCCGATTTCTTCCAACCAGTCAACAGCCTGATTACTAAAAGGAGAACATAAAAAAACTACGCCTGATTCATCACATTTCTGTTTGATCATTTTCCACTGGTCCAGAGTAAAGCTCATTCTTTTCCAATAGTCATAACGCGTATTATCTTCTAATGAGAACTTTACCCGGAAAGGTTCGTGTTCACTGCTTTCGGCTTCAGGAATATGCATCTGAAACTTTACAGCACTGACTCCTGTTTCTGCTAAGGCTTCAATGAAAGAAAACAACATGCCTAAACTGCCTTCATGTGCCTGGCCAATTTCGGCTATTGTATAAATTAGGGAATTATCCATATATACTTTTTACGTTTAAGAAACCGTAGTGATCAAGTTCTTTGCTGTATTCAACAACAAATATGTCACTTGTTTGCACCTGATTTCTTTATCTTCATCCTATCTCGACAAATGTAACATTTTTTGAAATAGCTGAAAACTTATTGCAAAAAGATTAAACGGATTTTGCTTTTTTATTTTGCTAATAATGGTTCTAAGAATTCTCTACTGATCGGCTTACTGGCAAATAATACCTTGACATCACTTTTCATCTTCTTAACATGAAAATCATCTATTGTAGTTGAAGTCACGCAAAGTTTTACTTTCTGACGCAGGACGATCGGTATCTGATTGTATTTTTGAATAAACTCGAAACCATCCATCACTGGCATATAGATATCTATAAACAGAATATCAGGGAGTTTATCTACTTTCTCTAAATTTTCCATCAGATATTCTAAAGCTAATTTTGAAGAATTGAATTCCATTATCTCTATATCCGGATTAATGCTTTCGATTAACGCAGATGTGATGTAACAATCGAACTCGTTATCATCAATAATCATGACTTTTTTTATTGTTTTCTTCATCTTAAACAAAGTAGATTAATAACTATAATCACAATCTCATAAATTTAAAAAACTCATCCTGTCTCCTCTTGGCAACAGGTAAAACGATCCCATTTATAAATTCACAATACGTACCGTCTTTTTTAATGATCTTATATAATTCTTTTACATTAATCACATAAGAATGGTGTATTCTGAAAAAAGACTTCTGGGGCAACGTTTGTTTGTATTCGCCAAGATTTTTACTGGAAAATATCTTGGTTCCGTCTTTTAGCTGTATTATTGTATAAGCGCCTTCTGCTTTGAGAAAGATTATATCAATTATCTTAACAAGATTTATTTTATCTGACGAGGAAATAGCGATAACATCCTCCATTTTATTTTCTTCTTCAGTAGTATTCACCTGAATCACTTTACTGTTTTGATAAGCCAATTCCATTTCTCGATATCTCATAACTCTATAAAATGCTATAATGAGTAAATTTAACTCTAAAGGTTTTAATAAAAAATCTATGGCATTATATTTAAACGCTACACAGGCATCAGAAGGTTCCCCAGACATAAAAATAAATTTCGGAATCACGATCTGCATCTTTTTTAATTGTTCTATTGCCTCATAGTTTTGTTTATTGCAATTCATAATGATACAATCCGGGCGTTCTTGTACTATCAGATTCAAAGCCTCTTTCAAAGTACTATTTACAGACACCACAGTTACAATAGCACTATAGTTTTCAATGATTTCATTGAAAAACTGTATAGTTTTCTTATCATTTTCAATTAAAACTGCTTTCAAATAATTCATAATGGGGTGCCCTAGATTCTACAGGGGGGAATTAATTAAACTTTTTCAAATAGCCTTCTATTATATCATCTAAAATTTCTTTGGTTAAAGGTTTGGTCTTAAAAGAGAAAAGCTCCTTTGCTTTCTTTGCCTTTAAAAAATCTTCCGGGTTTTCAGATGTTGTCAAGATCACTACGACTTTCCGGTCTTTCAGTCCATCTTCTAATTTTCCGTATTCTTCTAAGAACTCCCATCCATCCATTCCGGGCATGTTTATATCCAGAAAAATGATATTAGGGAAATTCCCATCTTCCGAATTTCCGGCCTCGAGATAATGGAGGGCTTCCAGTGCTGATTGTTTGGCAACAATATGTTCAGCGGCGTTGTGCTTTTTTATCACTCTTTCGTGAACAAAATTATCCATCTCATTGTCATCAATTAACATAATACATTTTACACTTTTATCCATTTTTCTTTTTTTATTTTACCTTTTCAATGTAAACTTAAAAATGCTTCCCTGCCCTAAAACGGATTCAATCCATATTTTCCCTCCATGTAGCTCAACAATCTTTTTACAGTTTGTAAGCCCTATACCATAGCCTTCATACTCTTTATTGTTGTGCAGTTTTTGAAAAATATAAAATACTTTATCAAAATTTCGTTTTTCAATTCCTATTCCATTGTCTATTACTGAAAACTCATAATATCCTTCTATTTCTTTACATCTGATCTCTATTTTAAGTTTTTCGTCATTTCTTCTGAACTTAATAGCATTACTGATCAAACTTTGAAAGAGCCTCTTCAATTCTAACGAATATCCGGCAATTAGGGGCAATCTATCAAACTCTATGCTCATATTTTCCTGTATCTTCAGGTCTTCTAAATCGCCTAATATTCTCTTTACCACTATATCCAGATCACAAAGTACCAATTCTCTGTTCCTTCCTATTCTGGAATAAACCAGCAAACTGGTTATCAACCCTTCCATTCTTTTAGAAGCTTTCTCAATATTTTGCAGATAGCTTTTTACTTCGTCGTTTAAACTGTCTTTATGATCTTCATCTATAATCTGGATGAAGTTTGATATTCCTCTCAAAGGTTCTTTCAGGTCATGAGACGCAATATGATTGAACTGTTCCAGTTCTTTATTTTTTTCTTTTAAAGTAAGGTTTGCTTTCTCCAGTTCTATTTCTTTGCTCTTATGTTCTTCTAAGGCAGCTTTTAACGATAAAAGCACATACCCCCCTACCAGAAGTATAATCATATTTGAAAAGATCACTAAAAAAATAACGACCCATAATTTTCGATCTACATGGTCTGTGTAAATTCTTATTGCTTTTTCCATCTCACCAAGATAAATATCCTGGTTTGCTACAATATCTTCTAAATCAATTTTTCGCCCGTCTTTATATTCGATAAGTTGCTTTTTGACAAACGCTATTTCACGATCTAATTTCGGAAAATCATCTAACAAAAATTGCACTTCATCTTTTGACAAAAGTAATTTCGACATATCTGTATTGAATCTTTTCAGTTGGTTTTGTCTATGTTCCCAATCTTGAACTGATTCTTCTATATCTGAAATATTCTTTTCCTTATTTTTTTGCTGTAGACTGTAGAATTCTAAAGCTATTTTTTGACCGATCATTCTTTGCTTTCCTACCAGATTGATCAAATTAGCATCCTCCTTTTTATTGTATAGAAAATATTCAATAAGAAACTGATTTACAATGACGAGTAAAACAGAAAATACTGCAATTACAATATTCTTTTTTCTCATTAAGTTGTTTCTTTTACTATAGCATTAATAAATTTATCTAAAAAAAATAAAAAAAACAACTTTACTTGTTAAATAACCTATAAATACCGACAAAATGCACTTTCTTTATGCTTGTTATCTTACAATAAATTCACTTCTCCTATTTACTTTATGCTCAGATTCACTACAATTTACACCGTTTGAACAACGGTTTAACAAACGGGTTTCTCCAAAACCTTTTGCCCTTAATCTATCACCACTCACCCCGTTTACGACTAACCAACTCTTTGTCGCTTGCGCTCTTCTTTCTGACAGTTGCATATTGTATTCGTCCCCTGCCCGACTATCGGTATGAGATTGAATATCAATATAAATATCCGGAAATTGTTCCATTACAACCAGTAATAAGCCTAATTTTTCTTCGGCTTCTTTTGTTATGTTGTATTGATCCAGGTCAAAGTAAATATCATTGATCTGAAGTTTCTTTCCTACATCTTCTCCTTGCTCAATAATCAGATCTTTTGGTTCTAAAAATATCTCACTAGGCAGACCTTGCTCGAAGTTATATACCAGCTCTTCCGTGAAATATTTATCCTTTTCGACTCTGAGGATATAGATATCGGTAAGGTTTAATTTCTTAAATCTGAAAATACCTTTTTCATCACTTAAGGTTTTTTCTATCAATTCAAAATTTTCATTATACAAGGCTACCGTAGCATTAACCAACGGATCGGAGCTAATCTTATTCAGTAAAGTGGCTGCAATACCTGTTTGAGCTTTCAGGTTAAATTTGTAAATATCATCTAGGCCTTTACCTCCTTCTCTGTTTGAAGACACATATCCGTAATCAGCATTCGGATTGCGGTAATAGGCAAAATCATCCCATGACGAATTTATAGGTTCGGGTAAACACAGTACATCCAAAACCTCAATTCCGTTCCACAATTTTGCCTTAAAAATATCCAATCCTCCGAATGTCATCCTTCCGTCAGAAGCAAAATACAAACCTGAATTATCTTCTATGGCAGGAAAGGTCTCTCTTCCGGATGTATTTA
The DNA here is from genome assembly GCF_003148385.1 of Flavobacterium sediminis. Taxonomy (NCBI): domain Bacteria; kingdom Pseudomonadati; phylum Bacteroidota; class Flavobacteriia; order Flavobacteriales; family Flavobacteriaceae; genus Flavobacterium; species Flavobacterium sediminis. Next base: position 741,631 of record NZ_CP029463.1, read on the forward strand.
TTATGTTCCCCAAATTTATCGGCGTTCCGAACTGCCCTTTGTTAATTTCTACTGCATAAATATCTGATTGTCCGTAACCTCCGGGCATATCAGAAGAAAAATACAGTATCTTTTCATCTGTACTCAAAGCCGGATGAGCACAATTGTATTGGTTACTGTTAAATGGTAAAAAAACAATATCTTCCCAGTTTCCTTTTTCGTCAATAGTTGCTTTTACGATCTTTAAGCCATACTTTTCATTTTTGTGATCTTTTCCGGTAAGATCATTAACCGTAAAATAAACGGTTCTCCCGTCTTTAGAAAACACAGGACTGGATACATTATAGTCTAACTTTTCAATTCCTTTGACCATAGCACTCTTATACTGCTTTTCCGTGCTTCCCGAATACAAACTCAAATACGGTAATTTTGTCCACTGATGTTTGTTACGGTGCTGTTTATTTTCCCTGTTACTGGTAAAGATCATTGTATTTTTGTCTTCTATCAAACCATACTCAGAAGTAGCTGTATTTAAAGGTAAATTCTCAATTAAAGTAACAGAAAAAGGCAACAACTTTACGGTATCTTGTTCCACTATTTTTAAATTATATTTTTTACTGGCCCTAAGGTAAAGACTGAAATATTCTTTAGCTTTATCGTATTGTTTAAGTGTTTTCAATACTTGATAATATCTGAAATAAACCATTTCATTCAGTGAGCCTTCCGGTTCATTAGTCAATAGTTTCTCATACCATTCGGCTGCTTGTTCATAAAATGAATTATAGTAATAGGAATCTGCTAACAACTGAATCATTTTAGCTGAACGGTATCCTCTGGCGATTGTCTTCTCATAAAGCTGAATCACTTCCATATAGTTTTTTTTGGCATACTGTTTTTCAAGCTCAGTTTGAAAATTAGTCTGAGCCATTGACAAAAAAGATTCAAATAACAATATGTGGAACAATACTCTTTTCATGCCTTTCCAATTCTAAAAAAATCTCGGGGATTCTATAATTTTTCCTTTCTCAGGTAATTCTAAGCGTAAGAAGAATTCATGTGTTCCTGAATTATAGTTTGCAAGCCGCGAAGTTTCCGCATCATAGGAATACCCTATTAGCAAACCCGGTGTTAACTGAAAAGAAGCAACTCCGCTAACGGCTCCGCTTATCCTGTAAGACGCTCCGATTTCGAATTTTTCATAAAATCTGAAATTAGAGGTCAGATCGACCTGTACTTTACCTCCTTGAATTACTTTTGTTAAAAAAGCAGGTTTGTATTCAATAGTAGAAGTTACTGTAAAAATATATCCTCCGACAAAATAATAATGCAGATGATCTGTCTTGGTACTTACTATTTCATCATTGTAATGTTTGGTCTCTAAAAAATTCGGTATGGAGAATCCCAGATAGTAATTGTACGAGTACCAATACAATCCGGCACCGAAATTAGGCGACACCTGATTGTTTATATTATATTGATATCGCGGATCAGATGGATCATAAAAGGATAATTTTGAATAATCTACATTTAAAACATCCAAAGAGGCTTTCAGACCAAAAGACAAAGTGGAAAGGTTAGAAAAATAAATGCTATAGGAAAAATTAGCCGAAATGTTGTTTTCAACGGATGGTCCCAGTTTGTCATTATTTATTATTAATCCCATACCTACTCCTTTTAATCCTACCGGGCTATTCACGGATACACAATTTGTTATCGGCGCACCGTCGAGCCCGGCCCATTGTGACCGATGTAATCCAAAAACACTGAAAACACCTCTCGAACCGGCATAAGCAGGGTTGAACAACATCGGGTTAAACATGTAATTGGTGTATTGTGGGTCTTGTTGTGCAAATAGTATAGTAGTGGAAAACAATAAAATAAGTAATTGTAATTTCTTTTTCATCTACATTTAAGTTACTGATTAATATACAAATAACCTGTCTTCTTCTTATCTTCAAAATTATTTTCAATCGGTGCATTGTACGTTATAATGTAATAGTATGTTCCTGTCGGTAAAGCTTTAGTATCGACACGCATTCCGCTTTGAGCTCTCCCTTTAAAAACATTTAAACTATTATCATAGCCATGCGTTTCAAAAACGATACTTCCCCAACGATCGAAAATAGTAACCTGATTGTCCGGAAAACACTCTATCCCTTCGAGAATCAGATAATCATTTATTCCATCACCATCAGGTGACAAAGCATTGTAGACATTTATATCACAGGTCACTTCTACTGTTTGTTCCAAAATATTAATATTCCCACAACCATCTACTGCTTTCCATTTTCTGTTTATTCTATAAAAACTGGAACAGTCTCCTTCTATCTTTTCCTCTTCATAAGTAACAGCTATAGGCTGTCCATTATCCAAAGCTGTAACGTCTACCTCCGGAAGCGTTGTTTCACAACTTAAATAAAGTGTTTCTAACCTATCAGGATAAAACTCCGGATAGGTGTTATCCTGAATAATAATTTCCTGAGTATATGAGCTTACATTACCACACCAATCTGTTGCAATCCAAGTTCTTATTATATTCATTTCTGTTTCACAAGTTCCTTCTATTGTTTCTTCATTAAAATCTATCTGCACCTCACTACAATTATCTGTAACACTGACAGTATCTGATGAAGGAATTTCATCTGTAGGACCTAATACTATTGTTGCCGGTACTGTTGATGTAAATTGGGGAGGAATTGTATCCTGAATTAAAAATTGCTGTGTAAACTCGGTTTCATAAAGTATTTCTGCTGAATTATTGGTTACATTGCTTTGGTTATCATAGATTACAATATGGTATGTTCTTGTTATAACTTGATTACAGCCGTTTACACCTTCATTTTCAGCCGTTATTACAATAACGCCACAGCTTGAACTAACCTGACCGGTTTGATCACCCAATGCCATAAAGTCTTCTACAGATAAACTTTCCTGAGTAGGAATCTCACCGTAGCACTGGACATGTTCCAATGAAAAACCGGGAATTGTAACCTGAATATCACAATCATTTTCGATCAGACTTATAGTAGCAACATTAGACACATTTCCATCAAAATCTTCTACAGTATATTGAATTGAAGATGGCAAACCCGAAAAGCCGGTTTCCGGTAAAAAAGTCGTTTGTCCGTTCGTCAGATCAACGCTCCATGTTCCTTCAGCGGGAATTTGCAAGGTTAATTCAGCTGTAGTACTTGTTGCATTTCCTTGATTTGACAGCAATACAACTGTTAACGGATCTACAACAGAACCCGAAGTATCATTATCTAAGATCGGTAAAGTCACTGACTGACCGACAGTATAAAAGCCGACATCATCTACGGCAATCGGTAAACAATCAAAATAAATACTGGCCTGGTTCGCTAAATTTCCCTCAATATCTTTTACAGTATAAGCTACGCTTGTTATACTCAAAGCAGAAGGAAATTTAGTGAAATGAACCTTGCCTACTACATCGTCTACAGACCATACCCCTTCACTAGGTACTGTAAACCCCTTCACCAACCCCCATTGATATACGAAGGATGTAGCATTATTGGGAGCAATAAGGTTAATAGATTGCATATCTAAACCTATGCTTGTATTATCATTTTGGAGTACATCAATAACATAATCACTATCTGAATCAGAACAATAAAATACATCATCATGCGATTCAGGACAATTTTCCGAAAACAGATATATAGTTAAAAATGATGTAGATGTACAATTTGTATCATTATCTTTAACTTCAAAATTGTAGATCTGTCCCGGTAAATTCTCTAAATTAAATGTTGCAGTAGCGCCATTATATTCCTCATTTGTATCTACATTGGTAATCGTCCAGTCTGTCGGAAGATTTTCAAAAAGAACGACTCCATTACTTGTATTACATGATGGTTGGTTCACAATTTGAAAAGTCGGATCCGGAGCGGCATAAACGGTAAATGGTTGTGCAAATTCTCTACCACAATTATCTCTTGTTTTAGCTAAATAGGTCATTCCTACGGTCAATCCGGAAAAAATATTTGAATCCTGATAATTTTCTAATAGTGTATTACCTGTACTGTCATATAATGAATACTTATACGGAGCTGTTCCTCCTGTAGCTTCTAATTCTACCGTTGTTTCACAGGCTATTATTGAATCAAAGTGAAATGGCTCCAGGTTAATAGAGAATTGATACTCGTATAAAAAGCCCCCTTGTAATCTGGTATTTAAATTACTTCCTCCTAATTGAGTCGGATAAACTGCTGTACCGAAACCGTCAACACCTCCGTATCTGAAGAAATAGGTTTCATTATTCTGCAATGTCAGATAAATTCTTCCGGTTTGAGCTACCGGTTGAAAATTAAATGGTGGTCCCACTTGTATCTTATCTGAATACACTAATGTTCCGTCCGATTTATAAATAGCGGCATAAGTCCCGAATAAAGCTTTTGGTATATTGATCCGTACCTCCAGGCTATCAGAAACCTCTTCACAATAATTTATATGATGAGAAAGCGTATAATCTTTTACACATGACGTATTCATTGAGTAATTAGCGGTTTTTCCGCAAGCATCTTCTATGGTAAAATTATAATTTCCTGACGGAAATGCTTTTACATTGTCTTTTTCTATCAGCATATAAGCATAAGGCGAACTGAAATTAACTATATAAGGATACTGAATAGGAGAAGTGATTACACTTCCGCCGGTTCCGTTACTTGTTGTATACGTTGAAGGCCCTGAATTTACCGTTATTGTTAACGGCCCTACTGATTGTGAACTGTATGGCAATCCGTTAAAATTTATAAAAGCCACATCATCAAAGAAGCCTCCTGAATCAGTCACTAAACCATTCTCACAGCTTAAAGCCGGATCAAAAGGTGTTCCGTTCTGTATCACATGCTTAACGACTTCTTTCCCACAAGCATCTGTAAAAGTTATATCATAATGTGTATTGTATTTTAATCCTAGATCTACTACTGTTGCCATTCCCATAGGCTGGGAGTTCAAGTGTGCTACATTAACGCTTTGTGGTTGTAAAACTTCTCCGAAAGCATTAGTCGCAGCTTGTCCCGGATTGCAACTTTCTTCAACACTAACCGTAATCGGGTTGACCATATAGTCTCTGAATATCTTTATATTAAACCCTAAATTACAGGAATTATCAGGGTCACTGCTTTCATTAATGGAAGGCACTCCGAAAACAATATCATAATTTAACGGACAAGAAATAGCTCCTGAGAATGAACTACATAAATTTGATGCGTTGTAAGTAATATCTTGTCCGTTAAAAAATGCTACCGGCACCTCTACATCTAAACTATATGAGTTATTCATAGCCGATTTAGTTCTGGCAATCGGAAGATTGAAAATCAAAGTGTTGTTTGCTGAATTAGTTAAAACCAATTCAATATCTCCTGATGAACCTGGGGCAACAAAAAGAAAACGATATTTGACAGAATTGCCACACCCCGACAGTGAAGTATTATTGAAAGTATTACGCATCAAAAAAGTTGCCGTTAAATAGTTACTAGGACTCCCTACGACTATTGTTTTGTCCGAACTATTTCCTCCACATTGATCCATGATGTCTAATGTGTAGGTTCCGGCAACTAATCCTGTTATTGAAAAAGTTGATTCATTTATCGGAACAGCATAATTTGAAGTTCCCGTAGGACCGCTCAAAATTCTGATAATAAACCCTTGGTTCGTAAAATTACCTGCTGTACTACTTATATTTGAAATATCTATTATTCCGTCATTCCCGTTTTGACAACGAACGGACCATGAACTCAAAACAAAATCATCACTTGGTCTGGTAAAATTGTCTAAACACTGTCCTGTTGAAGCAGTGCTTATCATTAAGATTACCATAATCAAATATCTATAGTGTAAATACATACTTGTGATTCTTTTACTTTTTGTTACACAAATTTTGCATTAACATTTGTAATTTGAAATCCGTTTTTAACAGGTGGCTGTTATTTATTAATATGTGGTACGTTTTTGTACCATAAGTGTTCTGTTACTCAACCCTATCTGATAAAGTCTTAATCATTTTTTCAGTTTTTTTTTATATTTTTGACCCTTATCACCTATATATCTTTAAGTTATGGGAAATTTAAAAATCTGCTATTGGGAATTTGACTTTCTGAAAAGGAGGACTGATTCTCTTCATACTTCAAAGGATCTAAGTCTTTTTTTCGGACATGATGAGCTTACTGCTTTCCATAACCCGCTCTCACTTTTTTACAATGAAATTGAGCCTGACAGTAAGAAATGGTTGCTTAGCAATCTAAAAAAACTGCATTATGATGCTATTCCTTTTGACATCCTTATCAAACTAAAGAACCCGAAGCTTAAATGGCTAAGAATCACCGGAGAAGCAGATGAATCCATAAAAGACAAAAAAAATAATTCAAATAAAATATCCGGCATCATTGAAATTGTAGACCATATCGCCAATGCCAATTATGCAAAAGAAAAGATCAAACACCTACTGGGCCCTCCAAGCTCGTCAAAAAAGATCGAACTAAATGCAGAAAGCGCACTGCCTTCAGATTCAAGTCCGGACTTTTCTTCTCTTCTAAACGATATCTTAGATAATTATGTTTACATTAACCATAGCATGTTCTCTGCTTTTTGTAAAAAGAAAATTCTTGCTTCAAATGAATATATCTGGTATTTTGATGGCTCTTCTGCCTTTCTAAGCAAAGGGTTACACAAAGCTCTCGGTATAAAAAGTATTCATAACCTTTATGATCTCAAAAAAATAATTCATCCCGACGATTTCAATAGTTTATTTCACTCCCTAAAGAGTCATTTCAAAAGCAGCTCTTCAACAGGCTGGAAAACAGAATACAGAATCAGGAAGAATAACGATTCGTATATCCCCATTATGGACAAAGCTATTATTCTTAATAAATCTGATGATAATTCTCCTATGATCGTTATAGGGATCATGAGTAGCTTAAACAGGATAACAAAAGAGAAGGAACGAATTAAAGACACTAATAAAAATTTAAAGATGCAGCTTCAGAATCTGGTTGTCATCAATAAGGAACTGGAGCAATTTGCTTATCATGCCTCTCATGATCTACAAGAACCTTTACGAAATATAACAAACATTCTGAATTTATTAGAAAGTGATTTCGGAGATAACTTAGATAAACAAGGTAAAAAGTATATTGAGTTTGCCCAACTGAGCGCCTTCAGAATGCGGAACTTGGTAAAAGCAATTCTGGAATTCTCAAGATTAGGGAATTACCAACCTAAGAAAGAAACGGTTGATTGTAATGAATTAGTTCAGGATATTACGGAAATATTACATCAAAAAATAGCTTCTAAGAATGCCTCGATCAATTGTCATAACTTACCTGTCATTGAATCGTACTTATTAGCTTTAACTCAGATTTTTCAGAATTTAATTGATAATGCCTTAAAATATTCTAAAAAGGATGTAGCTCCCGTCATTACTATAAACTATGAAGAAAAACCTGAATATCACGAATTCTCGGTTGCTGACAACGGAATTGGTATTGAAGAGCAATATTTAGAAAAAATATTTATGATGTTCCAACGTTTACACACTCGTTCTGAATATGAAGGAACCGGTCTAGGATTGGCTGCCGTTAAAAAAGTTCTGACTAAAATAAACGGTAAAATCTGGGTCAAATCAACAGTTGGAAAAGGCAGTACTTTTTATTTTTCAATTAATAAATAAACTTACTCATATTACTGAGGATTGTTATTCATAAATACTGTTGCCTTTCGAAAAATCTTTAAAAAACATCGGTTTGATCTTTTCTAATTCCTGTTCGTTCTTATCCCACCATTTTAAGTTTTCCAATTCTTCGATAACTGTGTCGGAAAACCTTTTTTTTATAATTTTTGCCGGAACACCTCCTATAATGGTATAAGCAGGAACGTCTTTGGTTACTACACTACCTGCTGCTAAAACTGCTCCGTTACCGACCTTAACATTACCTACAATAATCACATTATGCCCAATCCACACATCATTCCCTATCTCAATTCTTTTTTCTTCTTTGAGCTTTTTAAGTTCTCCTTTAAACAAATTCTGATTAATGTATGTTGTCATGTAAGCCGTAGGATGATTGGTTGCATGCAAAGCAACATCTGCCCCTAACTGGCAATATTTTCCTATTTTTATATTTCCGTGAATAAAATTATTATAGCCTAAAGTCGTAGCATAACCGATCTCGATCTTACCTGCAAAATTACAACGATCCGGAACTGCATTTTTACCTTCAAACTTCACGTTTCGCAATCCTCTTGAGAATCCTGAAATCGTTACGTTATCCTTTTTTTCAGGATAGTTCAAAAAATAAAATACTATTTTTTTAATCAGTTTGCGCATTTTAATATTGCTGTGCCTCGTCTTTTGTCAAGCCTAATTTACCTAACACTAAAAGGTTTATTTTTTTTCTATCTAATAACTGTTTGATCTTTCCTCCGACGGATTGTCCCCATCCGGAAACAGGCTGAAAAACAAATTCTTTTCCGGAAAAAGCAGTGATCGATTTATCCTTTGGATCCAGTTCTTTAAATTCCTCATACATCCACTCTTCTGTATGATTTCCCATGTGGTAAGCATAGTTCTCTTTTGTCGCTAAACGCAACAATCCCAACTTTTCATTCGGGAAATCAATAAATCTGTTTTCAACTCCACCCACAATCTTTATAAACGCCGGTTGGTTTGTCCCTTTATCAAATACCTCTCTCTTTAAAGTCGCTACAAAATGTCCGCATCCCATAACCGCTTTTCCGCCCGTGCTTTTATTACTTAAAACCAAATACTTTTCCAAATGAACCGGTTTGTACATTAGTTCTTTATTTCCTAAGCTCAGATCAAAGCGATGCATAGCCTCCGGGTCTTCTACTTTTTCAAAAGCAAGTTTTCCTTTAAAAAGTCCATAAAACCAATTGTTTCCGGTAAACATCTTGTATACTTTACTTGACGGCACCGGACTAATCATACCTGCTTCAGGAAAGGCTAAAAAAGTTTTCTCTACAGCTTCCTGCCAACCTTTTTTAAACAACACATCGGCATCTGTAATGGTAATCAAGGGTTCTAAATTCCCCTTTGCGGCTGCTAAAATGGCATTTATTTTACCCAGATTTTCTTTGGAATGAAAAACCTGATCTATCAATCCAGATTCCTGGTATTTTTCGTCAATATATGCTTTTACTTCCGGATGTGAGTTATTATTATAAATTGTAATCCGTGTTTTATTGTGAGCTGTTAACAACAATGAATCCAGGCACAAGCGGAATACTTCAAACAAATCTGCAAAATAACCTTCAAAATTAGGGATATACACCGGTACAATAACCCTATGGTAATTTTCTAAAACTATTTCTTTATTTTCCTTTTCCGGATTAAACCCTACCCTCATAATGCTCAACCAGTTTTTTAATTCCTTCTTCAAGCGGCAATAAGTCACGCCCTAAGATCTGTTTCATTTTTGTAATATCCGGACATCTGCGCGTCATATCTCCTTCTTCTAAAGCTGGTAAATGAATGATTTCAGACTGGGAATTTGTTAATTTGATAACGATCTGTGCTAATTCTAAAACCGACATTTCTCTATCACTACCAATGTTCAGGACATCATTTATACACTTAGTATCCTGCATTGCTTTTATACAAGTCTCAATATTGTCCTCTACATAACAAAAAGAGCGGGTTTGTTTTCCATCGCCATAGATTGTTATGGATTCATTATTCATAGCTGCCTTTATAAATCTCGGCACTACAAAGTCTTCACTTTGATTAGGTCCGTATGTATTAAAAAAGCGGAAAATTGTATATTCTAAACCATATTCCTGATAGTAGGATCTGAAAAAGGCTTCCCCTACATTTTTTACAATGGCATAAGGCAATCTGGAATTTAGCGGTGTTGTCTTTTCATTTTGCGGAATTTCGAATGGTTCGCCATAAACCTCAGACGAGCTCGAATAAAACACTCTTTTTACACCTGAGTTTTTTGACAAGGATAAGATATTTTTAATTCCTTCGATATCCTCTAAAACCATAATAGGGTTTTCTAAAGTACGTTTAACCCCTACAACGGCAGCGTAGTGGAATACAAAATCAAAATTATAGCGTCCGAAAATCGGAACTACATCATTGTACTGATTTACGTTAGCTTTTATAAATTTTACATTCTCTCCTTCCGGCACCTTTGACAAGTTCCCTGTGGAAAGATTATCTACGATTACAATAAAGTTATTTTTATCTTTTGCTAATGCTCCGGCAAGAGCACTTGCTACATTTCCTGCACCTCCTGTAATGAGTATTGTTGCCATTATCAAAGCTTTTTTTTGTTCTCCAAATATAGTAGTTATTATTCTAATGATCCTGAAAAATCAAATTTAATGCCTTTTCAGAATGCTTGCGATCAAATGTTTGACATAATTGCGTTTTATAAACCAAAAAGAATCAAAAACTTTCATGTTTCGCAGAATCCAAAGTGGATTTTGTTTCAATCGGCTTACAAACAATATGCCCAGTCGCTGATTCAGTAATTTATACGTTATCAGTGTTATTTTCTTTTGTTCAAAAACTTCATCCAATACTTTTTTTAAATGCAACGGAAGTTCCTGATATCCTTTTTTGTTATCCGAAATATTATTGCCATGAACACGATAATACACCAAAGGTTCATCCTGATAATAAAATTTTGTTTCAAATGAGCAACGTGCCCAAAACTCCATATCTTCTCCTGCCGGTGGCATTGTTTCATTAAAAAAACCGACTTTATCAACAACTCCCTTTCTGATAAAAGATGTTGGCATCATAACTGTCCATCTCCCCAACATCTTCTGTGAAACATCGCCGTGTTTTTCCTCCGGATTTCTTAAGCGACCTATTATTCTATTCTGTAATTCTCCCTTTTCATCAATTACTTCACAACAACCGTGAACCAATCCGAAATCGGGATTTTTTTCCAGGATATTGACCTGTTTTTCTAATTTTTCGGGAAGCCAAAGGTCATCATCGTCTGTAAACGCCAAATATTTACCTTTTGCCTTTTGAATACCTGTATTTCTAGGTTTTGCCGGCCCGCCGGAATTTTCTATTTTGTAATACTTAACTTTTTCAAACGGACGGCATACTTTCTCTGCTTCGTCTGTTGGTGAACCGTCATCAACTACCAGAATTTCATAATTAGAATACGTCTGAGCCATAATTCCGGACAGTGTCAGTTTCAAAAGCTCGGGTCGGTTATACGTTGGTATAATAACAGAAACTAGCGGTTGCCCTTCCATACTCTCTTGCTTTTGTTTACCGCTTTCTTCAAAATCCCTTTTAGGGTCTTTCTTTTAGTTGCACTCAACTCTTTTTCCAAGGCTAACATCTTTAAATAGTCGGAATAAAATACACCGAGGTTTTCTTGCAATAGCCTTTCATCTTCCACTTGTTTTTTCTTCAATTGCCCCGGATTATTGCTAATCCCTTCTAAATCGAATAATGTTAGCGGATAATGGATGTGCTGCCATTGAAATTGATTACTTACCATACATTTCAAATAGAAAGCCCTGTCAGCCGAAATACGATACGATTCATCAAAACCGCCCATAGCGTCAAAAACACTTCGCTTAAAAAAAGTACTTTGATGTGGCAAAGAGGATTTCATAAAATAATAAGGCGTTATCTTATCCGGATAGATTTTTTGTCCGTTGACAAACTGGTAATCTCCATAAATAATATCTCCTTTAAAATCCTGGTGCTGCACAAAGTCCTGCAAAGCATTTTCAGAGGTTAACACATCTCCGCTATTCAAAAATAAGACATAATTACCCTTTGCGGCAGCTATACCTTTATTCATAGCATTATAGATCCCATTATCTTTTTCACTCACCCAATGGTGAATTTGCTCTTTATATTTCTTAATAACATCAACACTTCCATCTGTTGAACCGCCATCTATAACAAGATATTGGTAATCTTTAAAACTTTGAGAGACAACGGAACGAATGGTTTCTTCCAGGCCTTCAGATTGATTAAAATTGATCGTTATGATAGAAATTGCTATGGTACTCATACTTATTTTAATTGTAAGATAGTTTCATAAAGGTTACGGTATTCTGAAACTTTATCTTTTATGTCAAACCTTTTTTGAACATCATCAGTAATAACTTGCAGGTCAAACGATTGAGACAAAGCTTTAGCTATGGCTTTAGCCAATTCATTTGCTGTAAAATCTTTTGCCAAAATACCGTTCTCTCCTTCCTTGATGATATCAATACTTCCTCCTGTAGGGAAAGAAACAACGGGTAATCCGCAGGCTAAGGCTTCTATGGTCACTTGTCCGAATGCCTCTTCTATTGACGACATGATAAAAAGATCTGCAGCCGAATATAAAAGCGCTAAAAGTCTTTCATCCTGTATTTCTCCTAAACTGATGATATCCGTGTTCCAAGATTCGCCTTTACCGAATGTAACTACTTGTATATCGCTTCGCTTCTGTTGAATTGTATTCAATGCCTCCTGTGCCAGATCGGCTCCTTTTCTTTTGTTCTGTAGCGAATCTGCCCAAGCAGTAGTAATTTTTTTTCGATCGGTAAATTAAAAACCGATCTGGACCAGTCTTTATTATACGGTTTAAAAACCTGTAAATCTACTCCGTTATGAATGACTTTTTTAGGAAAAGAACCGATCACATCACTGGCTTCTGCTTTTTGTTTTACCCAATCGGAGATACAGACCATCGTAAGATTTGCTCCGGAAAGTGCTTTCTTTCTGATGCTTTTGTTATGTTCTATTAAAGGCTTTAACGCCTCAAAAGGAAAATCTTTTTCGTAGTGATTACCGCCTCCGCAAGCATACAGATCGGCCATTCTCCAAACTACTGGCTTCGTATTCTTTGCAAAAAAGGTTGTTTCGTCTAAAAATGTCGAAACCCAGTTCAACTGAATAATATCAGCTTCCTGATACAAAGGGTGCTGTGTTATATCGTACTTTGAATCGGGATAGGAAAAAATCTCTATCTGATCGCGGAACTTCTTTAAGATATCTTGTTTAGGGAAAAATTTTCTTTTTAGCTTTTCAATAATTTTTTCTGAAAATGACTTCTTCGGATGTGGAAATTGATAGGTTTCTTTTACTTCTTTAGTTTTTTTCAAATACAAGACCTTGGAATCAATTCCTTGTTCCAAAAGACCTAAATGAATTCTTCTACACGCTGTAGCTGCTCCTCCTTTGTCGTATGTATTAATGTGTAAAATTTTCATCTAAAAGCAAATTATAATACCTCAACAATTTGTGATATAAAACCTTAGAATCAAAATGTTCTGCTACGAAAGCTCTTCCTTTTTTTCCCATTTCCATTCTCAAAGGTTCGTTTTGGATTAAAGTTTCTAACTTTTTTACAAAGCTATGAATATCCTTTTCTTTAACAACAAAACCGGTAACATTATCAACGAGTCCATATTTCATTCCGCCTGCGTCAGAGACCACCACCGGAACTTGCATTGCTTGTGCTTCCTGTATTACCAGCCCTTGATTTTCTGCTCTTTTTGTTTCTTCCTCAGTGATTCCCGGCAATAAAAATACAGCCGTTTTTCGCAGATGAGCCACTATTTGTTCCTGACTTATAGCTCCCAATAAAGAAATATTTTGTTCTAAACCGTAATTATGGATCAGATCTTTAAGTTTTTTCTGTAGAGGTCCTTCTCCCACAATACTCAAATGAATATTATGTCCTTTTTTAACTAATTCGTTTACTATTTCGACTGCTAAATCAGGTGCTTTGAAATTGACCAGTCTTCCGCAGAAGAGTATTTCAAAAGGCTCTTTCCGAACGATTGTCTCAGCTGTTTTGAATTTATTGACATCTAATCCTACAGGCAACAACTTGAATCTGGAATCGATTGTTGTTGTTTTCTCTAAAACAGCTAAGGTATATTCTGAATTATAGGTGATTAAATTCATTTTCTCGAACAGCAATTTATAGTTTTGCTTGTATCTTTCGATATTCTGAGGAATGATATCCGAACCGTGAAATGAAACAGCCAATTTTGATTTCGGGAAAAAACCATCTTTCCTTAATCCGGTAACAAACACTCCGACAGAAGCAAAATGAGCATGAATAACATCAAAATCTTCACCTAAAAACCACTGGTTTCTGTAAAAAGTATGCAATGACACAGCTTGTGTTTTGTAACGAAAAATATTTAATGCCTTTATGACTTTACTTACCTTATATCGCTTGCTGTTTTTTAAGAGGTATTTAATAAAAAATGTAAAGCGGGTTATTTTACGTTTCGGTTCTTTTATCAGGTAATGTACTTTGTCCAGTAAATGGTATTGACGGATTGCTTCATGGCAATTTTCCGTTTCTCCTTTGGTCAGGGACAAAATCGTAACATCATGTCCACCATCAATTAATGAGGTGATCTGATTGACAATGAATGTTTCTGTTAACACGGGAAACTTATTTACGACAATGGCAATTCTCATCTTCTGAACTTCTTTAGTAATTTCTCTCTTGTTCTATGAACCTCAAAAAACTTTTTAATATAGCTATAATAAGATGTTGAACGCAATTTTACTGCATAAAATTCTTTACTGAACAATTTAGAGATACTATTGTTCTTAAACCATCGTTCGTACAAAACTGCTGCCTCTTCTTTTTGATCGGCTTTATACGTTGTGTTCAGATAGTCCCTTATCGTTTTTTCTTCAGAGCATCGAATAAATATCTTTTGATAGTTTCGCTGATTGCGGGTTACGTTTCTGTGAAATCTGAAAGAGTTAAGCGGTTCATTATAAAACCCAACTTTAGCTTGTTGCAGCAGGCGAATCCAGAAATACCAGTCGCCACAAATTCGCATTTTTAAAAAACCGCTGTTCATTACTGCTTCTTTCAACAAGGTCTTTTTAAACAGCACTGCGCTTGCATTGGGTATCACACACTTTACCTTCAGGTATTTTTCAACGAATTCATACCCTTCGATTATAAAGCTATTACGCCATACGTTAGGCGTAAAATTTTCGGTGTAACCGATCCGGTTTTCTACAAAGTTCCCTTCTTCATCCACATCATTTGACTGACTGTAAATCAAATCAGGTGTTTCATTATTTTCTTTACTAAAGTTCAGTAGTTTTTCCAAGAAAGTATAATCAGCATAATCATCGCTTTCTGCTATCCATATCCATTCGCCTTTTGCCAATTCAAATCCTTTTTGCCATTGTTTAAACGGACTTCCTGTATTGACTTCATTAACTGTAAAGTGTGCTACTTTTTCATTCCTACTGTACTTGTTCAATACTTCAACACTATTATCTGTACTGCAATCGTCTAACAATATCACTTCAAAATCCTGAAAGGTCTGGTTAAATATACTATCTAACCTTTTCTCCAAAAAAGAGGCGTGATTATAATTCGGAACTAATATGGAAACTTTAGGGCTGGGCATTACTTTAATCTTTTTAACATTCGGATTACTTTCTTTAGTACTTTCCCGAAAAAATTATATCGCAAGAAAAAGTTCTTTCTATAATATGGATGTATTTGCCAGAAGTAGTTCTTATAAACAATTCTTCTGATCTGTTCTGATTCGTCAACGGCTTTTCTCTGATTAACGGCTGTTGCCTGCTGGTCATGCAGCCGGAACGTTACAAGTTCTTTATCGACAAAGGCGATATGATACTTTTTAAAGATACGAAACCAATATTCATAGTCCAGTATTTGTTTCAGTCGGGTATCAAAATATCCTACTTTTTCAAAACACTCTTTACGGATCAATACTGCGGTCGGTTCGCCTATTTTGTTTACCGGCGACTGTAACAGGTTCTCATCATTCAGCAGTTTTCTACCAGTAATTATCCTGTTTTTTTCAAAATCCGCGCTTTTCCAGGTTTGGTGTAAACTTCCGCTTCTTTCCAACCATTCAATATGTTGAGGATTGGTTTTGTCATGAATAAACTTTCGCTTACAAAACACTAATCCTATTGCCTTATCCTGTAATGCTAAATGGACCATTTCTTCAATGCAGGTTGGTTCTAAAAGGTCGTCCTGAAAAAGGAATTTGATAAATTCTCCGTTTGCTTTTTTGACACTGTTGTTCCAATTGGCCCCGATCCCTTGCGGTTCATGCTGATAAATAAAAACAGGAAAATTTACTGAAGTCTTAAAACGTTCAACAATATTTCGAGAGTTATCTTTAGAATTGTCGTCACTGATCACTACCTCAATATTAGAATAGGTTTGTTCTTTTATACTGTGCAGTGCTTCTTCTAAATATTTCTCTCCGTTATAAATCGGCAAACAAACGGATACTAGCGGCTTTTCCATATTTTCTTTTTCACTTGTTTGAACAATTTTGTAATCAGATGTTTTGTGGCTACGTTGTCAACATGGTTTTCTTTTTCTTTCTCTAACAAGCGGTCTTTTTCCTGAATTATTTCCTGTAAAGATTCATAAACTACTTGTTGTACTTCAGGTGTTGTGGTCAATTTCTTTAAATCATCGACTGTTATATTTTCATAAAAGCGAAGTAGAAAAAGTCGGATTCGCTCTAACAATGCCTGAACAACTTTTTTATTTTCTTCCATGCTTTCGATAATCAAAGCATGGGCATAAGCTGTCCTGAAATTTTTAGGGTAAGCAGATTGTGTACTCCAAACCCCGCTTCCGGCTCTGTAAACCGACATGACATCATTAAGTTTTATCATTTTGCCGTAATTTGTTACGAGCATATAAATAAAAAAATCGCCTACAGGTGTTTTCCAGAAACTTTCCGGAAAGGTTTCAATTACATTCTTAAATAGTACGGAAGGTGCATGAATATAATTCCCATATCTTGCAAAATCTTCTTGCATTTGATAGTTCTCAGGAACCTTTGTTATATAATCCGCTACTAATTCCCCGTCGGGTTTTAAAATCTTTACCTCATGGAAGCAAAGAACATATTCCTGATTATTCTCTAAAAAATCGACTTGTTTTTGAAGTTTATACGGATCTGTCCAATAATCATCTCCTTCACAAATGGCTATATACTTCCCTTTGACTCTGGGAAAATTAAAACGTGGATTCATACCTCCGCCAAACTTAGACCGCTGGTTCTCTGTTTGTAATAAAGGTTTGAAAACATCAGGGTGCTTATCTGCATATTCCCTTATGATATTGGCTGTATTATCAGTGGAAGCATCATCATGAATTACAATCTCAAACGGAAAGTTTGTTTTTTGCATCAAAAAACCATCTAGAGCCTGTTTAACATATTTTTCGTGATTATACGTTAAACAGCATATACTGACCATCGGTATTTCATGAGGATTCTCCTTTTCCATCTTAGTTACAGTTCTTGAATTTCAGTAAATTTTTTATACCATTTTTCCCGTTTTCTTTTTTCTTCGTCATCGATCAATTGATATTCCGCTTTTTCATGTCGCTCTTCTCTTTGTAATAAAGGTTCTATTACGTCAAATTCTTCGGCTGAAAGGACAGGAAACTCAAACGGATAATTTAAAGCCTCCATCTCGTGTTGGCACACATATTCTATGAACTGAATTTGTTCTTTGGTCAGCGACTTTAAATATTTCTTCGAATTGTCTTTAATAATCGATTTATCTAAATTTTTCCAGTTATCTGTTTGTACTGCATTTTCTCTGGAAATTTTATTTTTGTGGTAATCTACCATTGTGGTTTCATACGCAATATCCAGAAAATTACAGATTTTTTGCAATTCTGCATCTTGGTTTAATATGAGGTCTTCGTATTTCACCAACAAAATTTTGTCGGGAAATTGCTTAAAAAGCTTTAAGGTTTCTGATTGGTTTTTTGCCCAAACTCTTGCAGAACGAACAATATCGCCTCTATGAACCGGAGATTTACTCCATGACAATGCCATATCTCTCGGGTCTCTGACTAACCAGATAAATTTTGCATCATCAAAACCTTGCACTACAGCGTTAAAAAAATCATAGGTTCTGACTTCTTTTACAAAAACTTTTGTTTTATGATGTGCTTTCGCTTCTTTCTCATAAATATAGCGAACCACATTTGCAAGGGTTCTGGGAGCTACGCTCTTTAATTCTTCTTTACTAAAATCTGATTTCCAGACTCCTATTTTACAATAAAAAAAATCGTGTATATCTTTAATAAATGCATCCCAGTTAGCTTCTTCTTCCAGATTCCCGTATTTATCCATAACCGGATCAAAAACACGAAGCAAATGCGGTGGTGTTGGCCCGCAATAAAGGGAATGATTATCAATTAACTTTGTAATCAAATTGCTTCCGGAACGCTCAGAACTTATTAAAAAGTCGAATTTCATAAATGTAAAAATTTTTCTAAAGGTGTATTTTCTAAATCTGTGGTTATTGCTTTTACGATTTGTCGGTCTAAACTATCTTCCCACTGATTATCGAGTTTTTTGGTTTTAAAAACACTGTATGCGTCTGTATTGTTGACTTGTTTTGCCTGAGACATAAAACGCTCTGTTTCTTCTGTAAATGGTATTTCGCAAAAATGAAAAATATCTTTTACTGTCGTTACTGTATCTGTCAATAAATCATCATAGTCGACCAATTTAAAACGTGAAGGGTATTTTTTCTCTAAGGTTAAAAAGAGATCTGTTACTTCTTTCCATTTTTCAAAGCCATTAAATTCTTCCGGTTTGTCCATATTTTTTTTGGGTGCAAACTGCCATTCTTCCGATTCATCCCAACCCAAATCTTTTCTGAATTCTTTAGGTGCCAACAACCAAGAGGCAATTACTGCCAACGGGTTTCTGACCAAGCCTATTACCTTCACTTCTTTATCCTTCTCTAAAAGGTTTGCTACGATGTTATGATACCTGACTTCTTTGTAAACCACATGCGTAATAATGTCATTTTTTTTTAACTCAGGAATTAACTTTTTTTCTTTTGCTTCTTTCTGATTGATAAAATCATCATTTGTAAGCAATAATTCCTGATAAAAAGCAGCAATTTCTTCTTTTGATGAATCTTCTTTAAGATATCCTTTCAGTGCATACGAAAACAAGGGCTGATAGGCATATTTCACATTAGGATTGCTATTGAAAATTTGCCCTAGCCATGTAGAACCTGACCTAGGCACGCTATGTATGGCGATACGCTTCATTAAATCAATGTATATTGAGTTAACATTTGTTTTATTTCTTCTTTGCTATTGAACATCATTACATCTATTATAGAAAGCCACGGAACAAAATCGTTGTCGAATTGTTTGTATTGAATTGTACTATCCGATTTTATAAAACTTAGTTCCACTCCGTTTTGTTCAAAGTATTCTTTGTCATACAGTTCTTTTCCTCCAATAACATTGATATACATTGACTTTCCTGATCTTTTAGTCATCTCAATTAATCTGTCTGCTCTTCCCATCCCTAAAGTATCACTAAATTCAACAGAACTGACGGTAAGTTTTGTATCGATATCTAAATAGCCCAACACACTGGATATGCTCTTTTTGCACATCTCGGCAATATATTGATTTTCTCCGTTTAATCCTTCTTTTACTACTGCAAAAGCTTCTTTAAAATAGGGTGCTTTTATATAGGATTGCTCAATCTTTTTCAGGAACTTTTGTTTGTCTTTCTCAGTAAAATTAGCCTCAATTTCATTTATTCGGGAAAAAGAACTGATTTTTTTACAGGATATCGTAAACGTATGATCTTCTTCTTTTAACAATATCCTGTTTCTGTTGATCCATCCTCCTTTTATAAAATTCACATCATCATACAGCACAAAAACATCAACAGCGTTAATAAGCTGAAAATACCCGATATAGGGAAATACATAAGGTTGCATTACCGCTATTGCATCCGTATTAGCCATTACTGATTGTTTTTGAGATATTCTCTACTATACGCTTATCCAGTCCGACATACAATGGCAAACACAATATCCTTTTACTGATGCTCTCACTTATCTCACATTTTTGTTCTTTTAGATAAGGCAACGTATTTAAACTAGGATAAAAATAACGTCTCGGAAAGATCTGTTGGCTGTTCAATATTTCTTTTACTTTCAGCAATTCTTCTTCCGTTTCAAAAATTACCGGATAATAATGATAGTTCCATTCTGTATTTTCTCTTATTTTGAGCTTTCGAACAGGTGAATCTTTCAGGTATTCATCGTAAAAACCCACTACTTCTTTTCGTCCTTTAAAGATCTCATCCAAATGCCCGAAAACTGCTAAACCCATGGCTGCCTGTAATTCACTCATCTTTGCATTCGTCCCTAATCCTAAAAATTCTTCTTGATTTTTATGTCCGAAATTATGATGGTAGTATATTTTGTGATGTAATTCTTTATTATTGGTAATCCAACAACCGCCTTCGCCTGTGTGAAATATTTTGGTTGCGTGAAAACTGCACGTACTTACATCTCCATAGTCAAAAATACTTTTTCCCTTATAATTCACCCCGAAACAATGAGCTGCATCATAAATTACTTTTAAATTATGTTTGCGGGCTATTTGCTCAATAACTTCCACATTGCACGGATTCCCGAATACATGTGTTGCCAGAATAGCTGACGTGTCATTTGTTATGGCTGCCTCGATCAGAGTTTCATCAATCGTTAAATAGTCCGGATGAATGTCTACAAAAACCGGCTTGCAATTTTCCCAGACTATAGAACTGGTTGTAGCAACATAGCTAAAGGGCGTTGTGATAATCTCTCCTTTTAATTCCATTGCTTTTATAGCAATTTGTAAAGGCAAAGTTCCGTTAGTAGTTAAAGTCAGGTTGTCAACACCTAAGTAAGCTATCAGTTTTTCTTCCAACTCTTTTACCAGTTGCCCTCTGTTGGTCAGCCACTTTGCATCCCATGCTCTTTGTAAAAAAGATCGGTATTCTTCTATAGGAGGCAGATATGTTTGGGTTACGTTAATCATACATGTTTTTTTAGAGCTGGGTTATTTCTACATCTGATTCTAATTCAATAGGCACCCATAAACTTTTTTCTCCTTCACAAACAAAATCGATAAGATTGTTTATTCTTAAAACGGGAGAATCGGTCTCGTTACTTTTAATGCTGAGATCAACATTATATTTTCCTAAAGTGAATAAAGAATTCTTAATAACAAAGGTATATTTAAGTTGTTCTTTCTCTTCGTTTATCTCCAGTTTACTCTCAGATTGGGTTCCGGCAATCGGTCTTAGATCCTTGTCCTTAAACTCCAAATAAACCTTCGGATAAAATTTCAGGTTTTTACGGATTCCGAACAACAATTCTACTTCTATATCCTGATGACGAACTACTTTTCCTTCCACCAAATTGGTCTTGCAGGAAACCAGTTCCAGAGAACCATCATTAAAAACCATATTCTGAGAACTTCCTGCAAACTTATTGTAATACAGTTCAATTCCTTTTGCCACATTATAGCCCTGATATTCTACTTTTCCATGATCCATTAATACTACTTCATTACATATTCGGGATACCATGGGCATATTATGTGAAACGAAAATTATAGCTGTATTGGGTAGTAATTCGTCGACTTTCTTAAAGCACTTAAGGACAAATCCTAAATCTCCCACGGCTAAAACTTCATCAATGATCAATACATCCGGTTCTAAATGTGCTGCAATAGCAAATCCCAGACGTACCTTCATTCCTGAAGAATAGTTTTTTACGGGCATATCTAAAAAATCTTCCATTTCAGAAAATTCAATGATCGATTGCATTTTAGCATCGACTTCTGCCTTGGCAAACCCTAAAATAGAAGCATTATTATAGATATTTTCCCTACCCGTAAGGATTGGATTAAAACCGGCTCCTAATTCAATCAGAGCCCCTATTTTTCCTTTTATCGTTATTTTCCCTTCATCGGGTGCGTATAAGCCATTCAAAACTTTTAAGAGAGTACTTTTTCCTGCTCCGTTATGCCCTATCAGTCCGATACATTCTCCTCTTCTCAAACTAAAGCTTACATTTTTTACCGCCCAGAACTCACTTTTTCGAAGCTTGCTCTTTTCCGGCAATATCCCAAACATGATCTTCAGGATATCTTTAAACCCATACATAAGGCTGGTCTTCAAATCTTTTGAAAACTTCTTTGACACATTCTCAACGGTCACTAATGTCTCTTTGTGTTTAACTTCCTGCATCAGCTTGATATCTTTTCAATAATTATAGGCAAAGAGTTTCTCAAAACTACTAACCCTAGTAACAATACTATTGTTGAAATAGGGATAATATACAGTAATAGCTGCGGATTATCTAATGGCAGTCCGACCAAACTATTTCTTGCAGAATTGATTAACGGCGACAATGGATTATACGCAAAAATTTTACTAAAAGTACCATTAGTCGGCGCTGCAAATACCACTGGTGTTGCATACATAAGAAATTGCATGATAATAGGTATTGCCCTCCCTATGTCTGTATACAACAAACCGATTGGCGCCAGCAAAACCCCTATTGCAGTTCCCAAGAGAATAAAGATAAACAAATACAAAGGAAAATAAACAAGAGTAGTTCCCGGTGACAGTTTAAAGAAGAACAAGATGAAAACTATCAAGATCATTTTCAACATCGCATTGAACAACAACTTATAAATTCCTGATAACAGCAAAGCTTCTTTCGGGAAATTAATTTTAGATATAATGCTTTTTGAAGAATTGATACTATTAATCGGTCCATTGATAGATTCCAACAAAACAGTCCAAAGTGTTGTTCCTATAATGATAAAAGCCGGTCTGGGTATGGCTGTTTCCTGAAACTGAGCAATTCCTGAATCACTAATAAATATCCAGACTACTGATTGCATCACAATAGGCATGAACGCCCAGAAGAAACCTAACAGCGACTGTCTGTATGTCGCTTTTAAATCTCTTTTAGCTAATTGTTTAGCAATAAAATTAGAGTTTATTACATCCGTAAATATAGCTGAAAGCTCTTTAAAGAAATTAGTTTTAGAACGACTATCGTATGTTACTATTTTCAAAGCGGGTATTTTTCTTTTTAACCACACAAAACTACACAATATTTTTTTATAGTTCCTACATTGTATGGATTAAATATGAAGTATTAAAGCCTTGTCAAAAAACAATCAGTTTACCCGTCAAATACTTATTTTATGTTCTTCTTATTAGAAATCTTTCTATTAAAAAACAACTTTACCACCTCGTTAAAAAAGCTTTACCTTTATATCAATTTTTATATCTTTGCTTTATGTTTTCATTCCTCAAACCTAAGCCAAAATTAAAAGATTTAATCCCGTCTGATTACATTGATATTCATTCGCATGTACTACCGGGAATAGACGACGGATCTCAAAACATTGAAGAAAGTAAATTTCTTTTAGAATCAATGATCGATTTAGGTTTCACCAAAGTAACCACTACACCACATACTAAAAGCAATGTTTGGGACAATACCAGAGTAATCATTGAAAGTAAAAAAGAAGAAATTCACCGAACTCTTCCTGAATTGAGCCAAAAAACAGCACTCAATGCGGCTTCAGAATATTATATTGACGAGGAATTTGTTAAGCTTTTTAAATCTGAAAAGCTACTTACATTGAAAGACGACAAATATGTTTTGGTTGAAATGTCATACCTAAATGCACCGCTGCAATTGTATGATTTTCTTTTTGAATTGCAACTGGAAGGATACAAACCTGTTCTGGCTCATCCTGAACGTTATACTTTTTACCACAACAAACCTAAAGAATATGAGAAGCTGAAAAAGGCAGGCTGCTTATTTCAAATGAATCTTTTATCAAGTGTAGGTTATTATGGAAAAGATGTTGCTTTAGCCGCCGATCAATTACTAAAAAAAGACATGTTCGACTTTGTTGGCTCTGACATTCACAATAAAGGACACATTTTAGCTTTTGAAAACAAGATTCTTATCAAAAGTCAGGAACAATTACAAAAAGCTATTGAAAACAATGCCTTTTTCGGTTAAATTTAATTTTTATTTTTAGCTCTTTTTAAACAATATTCCCCAAAGTCGTTCCCAACTGCTTCTTGGCTTTTCGATCACCTCATAACCATAAGTGTAACCGTAGTTTCGCTTAATTACCGAATCGTTCAATAAAACACTCATGTTATTAAGTTTTCTTTCGTTATAAAGTCTTTGCGGAAGGTTCAACATTTGTTTGTCTAAAACATGTGCTCTGACTACATACACAAAAGCATCGGCATATTTAGCAATAATAAGCGTATCTGAAACCAGACTTATAGGTGCTGTATCTACAACTATATAGTCAAATTGAACTTTTAATTGTTCAAACATCTCTTCGATCTTATTGCTCATCAACAACTCAGCCGGATTAGGCGGCACTACACCGGAAGGCAAAATGGCCAGATTTTCATTCGTCTTACTGGTTACAATGTAATTTTGAATTGAAGTTCCTTTTTTATCAACCAAGTAATTGGTCAACCCGTCAGAAGGAATATCAAAATAATCACTTAATTTCGGGTTTCTGATATCAAGACCTACTAAAAGTACTCGCTTATCGGACTGTGCTATTATAGAGGCCAGATTTACGGAAACAAAGGTTTTTCCTTCTTTCGGATAGGTAGACGTTACAAAGATTGTCTTAGCCATGGTACTGCTGACGTCACTCAATAAGAACTCAAGATTTGTCCGAACGATCCTTAATGCTTCTGCTGTTGCTGAACGATTAGTCGATTCAAAAACAAAATGATCTTCTTCAAATTTAGGCACTTCTCCTAAAAACGGGATGGATATATTATCCGTTACATCAGCCGCCATTTTTATCTTTGTATCAAATAAAGCTATGATATAAAGTACAATAAACGGAATTGCTAACCCCAAAGCTAAAGCTACTAAATATACCATTTTCCGATTTGGAAAAATAGGATTTTTGGCAGCCAATGCCGTATCGATCACTTTTGCATTAGGTTCGGTAACGGCTAAAGAAATTTCGGCTTCTTCCCTTTTTTCCAACAAATACAAATAGAGTGTTTCCTTAATGTGTTGTTTTCTATCTATATCTCTGAATAATTTTTCCTGAGTAGGAATCTGGGAAATCTTCCCAGCCATTTTTGCTCTCTGACTTGCCAGATCTTTATGCTGAATCTTTAATGATATCTTTAATTGTTCTAAACTGGCAATTACATTTTCACGTAAAGCTTCTATTTTACTATCTATTGTAAGAATAACAGCGTTTTTCGGTGTTGCTGTTTTTAACAATCGATTTCGATCTAAGATCAACTGATTGTAACCGGCAATTAAGCTGGCTGCTCCTTCCTCCATCGGAATAATATTCGCAGGGATAAGATCTTTATTCGTATCTGTAGTTACCCTTTCCAACAAAGCTTCCACAACTTTTATTTGTGTTTCCACTTCGATCTCCTTCTTCTCAAATGCACTTGCGTTTTCTAAAAATAACCCCGCTTCTGAGACAATATCAGTAACATGATTTTTTCTTTTGAATGTCTCTACATCTTTTTCTACATCTTTTAACTCATCTGCAATTATTTTCAATCGCTGCTCGATAAACCTTGACGTATTTTCCGCTACAAATTTTTTATCCTGAATGGCATCATTATTATAATTTTGAACCAACGTATTCAGGAAATCTTCTGCTTTTGCTCTTACCGGATCAACTAAACTCAGTTCTATTACACTTGTATTCTTCCCCACAACCGAAACAGCTAGTTTTGATTTAAAATAATTAACCAGTTGTTCTACAGGCGTTACTTCGATCCCTATACTGTAATCATTTGCATCCGGGTTAACTTTGGTAATCATCATCTGAACCTCATCTATTGCAAGTGTGGCTCCGTAATTGTATTCTCCTATTTTTTGCTCTAATTGATTATAAAGCACAAACTCCTTTTCATTCTTATATTGAACCACATAATAATGTTTGTACTTGTTGTATACTTTCGTTGTATTGAAAAACAACACTTGTATGGGAGATTCATTGTAGATCTCTTCTGATTTTACTCTTCCCAAACCGTAATAGGCAACATTTAATTGCAATGCCCTAATGGTTGACTCTATAAGAGTTCTCGATTTTAGAACTTCAATCTCATTATCCACATTCCCTTTGACATTCCCGATAAGTCCTAATTCTCTGAATGCCTCGAGTTCTGTTGTCATATTTCCCTTAATGGCGTCCTTAACTAAAATAGTAGCATTTGCTTTATATTGCGGAATGGAATACCTAAGGTATAGAAAAGCTCCGAAAAATGTAACCAATAAACCGATAACAAACCAACGCCAATGTTCTAAATAGCGTTCTATTTCAATCTTTAGATTGAACCTATTTTTATCGGAACCTGGACTATTTTGCGGCGTTGTCATCATACAATTATCGTGTTACCAATACTATAAAAGAGGCTAAAATGGAAACTAAAGAAATTCCTAAAGTCAGATTCGGTCCGATCGCAGATGAATTTACTTTGGTCTTATTCGGTTCCACATAAATCACATCGTTTTGTGCTAAATAATAATAGGGCGAATTGATAAAATCAGACTTTGTCAGATCAATTCTCTGAGTCGTTTTCACACCATCCTGTTCCCTAATCAACAACACATTATCCCTTCGACCATAGATCGTTAGATCTCCGGCTTTACTGATTGCTTCTAACACTGTAATCCGTTCACTACTGATCGAAAAACTCCCGGGTTTATTTACTTCCCCCAAAACAGAGACTTTATAATTGAGAATACGGAGATTGATCGTTGCATCACTCACATAATCTTTAAGAGTATCTTTTAATAGTGTCACTGCTTCTTCCCGCGTTAAACCTCCCAGTTTAATTGTCCCGACAGACGGGAACTCAATATTCCCTTCTTTATCAATTATATACGTTTGTAAACGACTGCGCTCAAAAGACTCTTCTGATGTTCCCTGAATAGCTACCGAATTTAGGTTATAAGGCGCCACTACTTCCGGATTTTGTGAGGACACGACAATGAATAAAACATCATCAGGTTGCAAAACCGGATTATAACTCACAGCAGAACTGTCAGCTTGCCCGTTTTCGTTATACATATAAACCATTTTTTTTCTGGAAACGCATGAGGTAAGACTCAAAAAAATGATCAACAGCAAACAACAGGAGTATATAGGGGTATTTTTTATCTTCATTTCGGAATTTTTACAAATATAACATTCTTTAGTTGACCACATCTAACTTTTCAAACTGTGAATTCATACTTTTGAATTCCGGCACGATCTCTTTCATTAAGCGAACCATCTCTTCCGTTTTCAGATCTTCGGACAAATTATTAAACTTCTGAATATATTGTTTTACATCTTCAAAATCTAATTCACTTTTTTCCACCGCGATCATGATCTTCTCATGGTGAGTTGGTAGAGTTTTAGCACTATCGTTCAGTAGTTCTTCATACAGTTTTTCTCCGGGTCTCAGACCTACTATTTTTATCGGAATTTCTTTATCCGGTACATAGCCTGCCAAGCGGATCATTTTTCGGGCAAGATCAATAATTTTAACCGGTTTACCCATATCAAATATATATATTTCTCCTCCTTGCCCCATAGAACCCGCCTCTAAAACCAGTTGGCAAGCTTCCGGTATCGTCATAAAATAACGGATAATATCAGGGTGAGTGATCGTAACCGGTCCTCCTTCTTGTATTTGTTTTGTAAACAACGGCACTACAGAGCCATTTGACCCCAATACGTTTCCAAAACGCGTCGTAATAAATTTGGTCGTACACTCTTTATGCTCTCTCTGAGCGTTAAAATATAAAGTCTGCACATAGATTTCCGCAATACGTTTACTTGCCCCCATTATATTACTAGGGTTAACGGCTTTATCCGTTGATACCATTACAAATCGGTCAACTTCGTATTTCACTGACACATCTGCTAAATTTTTCGTCCCTAAAACATTGGTCACAATTGCCTGATAAGGGTTCTCTTCCATAAGAGGAACATGTTTGTATGCTGCTGCATGATAAACAATGGAAGGTCTGTATTTATCAAATAAAAACTCTAAAATCCGTTTATCTTTAATATCAGCTACCATAGGAATGATCTCCGTCTGACTGTCCGACTTCCCTAACTCAATACTCAAATGATGTAAAGGTGTTTCAGCCTGATCTAACAAAACGATCTTTTTAGGTTTAAACAATAAAACCTGATTTACGATCTCACTACCAATGGAACCGGCAGCGCCTGTTATCAATAAGACTTTATTCTGTATCTGGGAAACGATTTTCTGATTATCTAAAACAATAGGCGGACGCTCTAACAGATCTTTAATTTCAAATTTCTTAAGACTTTTCGATATCTCTCTTTGATCTTTCCAGTCTACGATCGTAGGCGCAGTTAATATCTTGTAATTGTATTCTAAACACTCTTCTACAATTTCTAATTTTTCTTCATTTGAAATATTTTTATCAGAAATAATGATAGCATCGGCATTTAAAAAACGTAAGATCGAAGCAATTCCTTTTTTCTTATATACAATAGGAACTCCCAGCACTTCTTTATTTAAACGAGACTTTTTAGTATCGATAAAACCAACCAGAATAAAACGTTTGGGTTGCTCAACATTGATTGCATTTGCCAGCGAAATAGAATTGGCTCCCGATCCGTAAATAGCAACTCTTGTTAACTGCCCTGCGTTTATAGGAATTAAATATTTTTCAAACAAAAACTTAATTGATATCCTGAAGGCCAATAGTAAAATGAAGGAAATCACAAAATAGATGACTAATGAAGGAATCAGAAAAATTTTGGCTCCGTCAATAAAATAATGCAGGTAGTTTAAAGTTACCAGAATAATCAAAGCCGTAAAAGTAGAGAACAGTAATTTATAAGCATCTACAAAACTGGAGTGCCTTATGATTCCGGCATAGGTACGATAAACGACAAATGAGAAAATATTAGCAAATATAATTATCCCGTAACGAACAACCATTGAATAGGTATCATAGTTGCGTAGGGTTAAATTTTGCACAATATAATGGGTTAGAAAACTTGCTATTATAAGTATTCCGATATCAATACAAAAAATAATCCATCTGGGAAGGTACCCCAGATTTGTAAATCGATTCTCAAAAAAATCTTTAGACATATCTTTTAAGAGGGATTTTTTCGAAAATATGTTTTTATCAGGTTGCAATTTCGGGCTAGGTTAATTTGGTGCTTAATAGAACAAAAGTAATAAAACTATTTCATTTTAATTTATTCATCCTTTAAAAATCCATTTATACTATTTTTAATTCTATCTTTTTGATTATCAGTTAAATTAGACCCTGAAGGCAAACATAACCCTTTGGAAAACAAATCAGAAGCAATAGTTCCTCCATAATAAGGATATTGACCAAAAACAGGCTGTAAGTGCATCGGTTTCCACAAAGGTCTCGACTCTATATTATCTTTTACTAAGGTCTGTCTTAAATCTTCAGCAGTCTTTCCTGATTTTTTTGCATTTATTGTAATAGCAGTCAACCAATGATTAGAATAAAAATCATTATCGGGTTCACTAAAAACTTCTATTTCAGGAAAATCTTTAAATACCTGTTGGTAGAACTCATGCATATCACGTCTCAAAGCTATATGCTGCTCCAGAACTTCCATTTGCCCCCTACCAATACCGGCCGAAATATTACTCAACCTATAATTGTACCCTATATGACTGTGCTGATAATAAGGCGCTGTATCTCTCGCCTGAGTGGCCAAAAAGACTGCTTTTTCTTTAATCGACAAATTATGTGTTACTAATGCTCCTCCTCCGGAAGTTGTAATGATCTTATTCCCATTAAAAGAAAGTGCTGCAACATCTCCGAATGTTCCACATTTTTGTCCTTTATAAGTACTTCCTAAGGCTTCGGCACTATCTTCTAATATCGGTATCTCATATTTTTGTGCTACTGTCCTTATCTCATCAATTTTATAGGGCATTCCGTATAAGTGAACTGCAATGATTGCTTTAGGTTTCTTTCCTTTACTGATCCTGTCTTTTATAGCATCTTCCAATGCCTGCGGACAAATATTCCAGGTATCCGGTTCGCTGTCTATAAATACCGGAATTGCACTTAAATACATAATAGGATTTGCCGAAGCTGAGAATGTCATACTTTGACAAAGCACCTCATCTCCTGCCTGAACTCCTAATAGAACCAATCCTAAATGTATCGCTGCTGTTCCTGAACTCAAGGCCGCCACATGAACTCCGTCTTGTAAAAAAGTCTCCAGATCGTACTCAAAGCCAGTAACATTAGGTCCTAATGGCGCTACAATATTCTCAGCAAAAGCACTTTCAATATATTTTTTTTCATTTCCTCCCATGTGCGGGGAAGAAAGCCAAATTTTATCCGGATTCATATTACTTTTTTTATGGTTTTCACTATAATCATAATATCTTTAAACAGATTATGCTCATAGTAATAGGCTAAATTCATTTTTATCTTATCCGGGAATAAGACGGTATCATTATAATGCAAAGGATCTTCCTGTTGGGCTAAAATATATTCTTCATTAGCATATTTTAAACTGGCTTCACAGGTAAGACCGGGTTTTAGTTCTAAAATTTTTCGTGCTTCTCCTTCCAGAAGATCATAATAGCCCGGAATATCAGGGCGTGGTCCTACCACACTCATATCTCCTTTAAGTACATTCAATAATTGTGGTAATTCGTCTATTTTTGTTTTTCGAATAAACTTTCCGTAGAAAGAAATTCTATTTTTTTCCGGATCCCGAATGGATCGTAACTTAAATATCTTAAAAACCTTTCCGTACTGCCCGACACGATCCTGAATAAAGATTCCTTTTGATCTCGTATCCACGCAAGCAAAAATCCAGAAAATGGATAACGGGACTCCCAACAACACCATCAAAACCAGTGAAAATACGATATCAAAAATTCTCTTTATCATTTAAACTAAAAAATCTTTTTTGCCGGATTGCCAAAATAAGTACCAACTTGTCGTATTGACTTTATCACAACGCTACCGGCTCCGATCCTGCATCCGTCCGGAATTTTTACTCCAGGCAAAATAACAGCTTTTGAACCAATAAAAACATTGTTCCCGATCTGTGCTCCGCCACCGATATCCACATTAGCCATAATACTTGCATAATTGCCTATTGTAACATCGTGACCTACTTGTGTTCCTGCATTGATCATCACTCCTTCTCCAACGGAAACGTTACAGGATATTATGGAACGGGGATACAAAACTGCTCCTGCGCCCATTTGTGTATTCTTTCCAACCAGAACCGTATCGTGTATAAAAGACAACACATTACAGTTGTTTGAAGCAAATAGTTCAAAAGCTTTCTGCTTTATATCTGTGTTTGCGATTCCCATTACTATATTTTTCCCTTTCCAGATCTCCCCTTTGAAAAAACCATCTACGATCTTATATTCGTTTACAATTCCTTTCAACACATCCGGATTATCGTCTACGTACCCTATTAATTCATAGGATTGGGAAAATCGGGATCTATCCATCCAGCACTCTAATTCTCGCGAAAGCCCTCCGGCACCAATTAAATAAAACTGCTCCTTTTTATTATTGAATTGAATATCCTCCATCTATGATAAAATTTTGTCCGGTGATCCACTTACTCCCTTCAGAAAGCAAGAATAAAATTGTTGGCGTAACATCCTCTACTTCACCAATCCCTAACGGATGCATACTTTTGATACGTTCAATATTGTCTTCCTCTATCTGAGAAAACAATTTTTGTGTCATTGGTGTGTTCACCACACCCGGAGAAATTGCATTAACCCGTATTTTGCGTTTAGCCAATTCTAATGCCAATGACTTTACCATTCCTAAAATGGCTGACTTGGAAGCGCAATAACCGGTTTTTCCGGCTTGTCCCAAAGTGGCCATCACAGATGCTAAAAAGACCACGCTGGCTCCTTCGTTAGAATACTTCTTCTTGGCAAAAAATCGCATTAATTCAATTCCGGAAAAAACATTGATATTAAAAATACGCTGAACTGCTTCCGGCGTATATAAACTAATAGGCAAGGTTTCTTCCATTCCGGCACAATGTACCAAACCGTCCAACTTTTGACCTGACAAAAATTCGTCAAAAATTTTAGTATATTCTTGATATGAATTCAAATCAATTGCTAAAAAATGTAACTGTTCAGAAAATTGGTCTAGCAGGTCTTTTATTTTTTCTATATCTCTGCCCAAAGCAAAAACCCGGTATCCTTCCTTAAGCAAACTATTGCAAGTTGCTTTTCCTATACCTGAAGTTGCTCCCGTTACAAGGACATTTTTCATTTTATTTGTTTTTATAATTCGATTTGGGGGTAAATTTTTGTTTGTTTAAGGCTTATAATTCCATTTGCCCAATTTAATCCTGAGCCATATCCACTGAGGATAAGCTTATCTAATTCATTATTATTTTCTGCTTGTGACTGTATCAATAAAGGAATTGAAACACCACTGGTATTACCGAACTGATCAATATTGATCGGGAATTTTTGGGCTTCAACACCTAATTGTGCTGCAATTTGTTTGATAATAAACTGATTGGACTGATGCAGTAAAAAAGCGCCTATTTGCTCTTTATCCAAATTGGCTTGCTTTAAAATCTGTAAAATACTCGGCGCCACTTCCCGTAAAGTAAAATCAAGCACACGAGCTCCATCCATTGCCAATTGCAAGCGGTTTTTTTGATTGTTTTTATCGTCCTTCTCTATTTCAAAACTATGAGAAGTAACCACATTGCGACAACCTCCGTCGGGAATCATGATCGCATCTGCGTTATTGCCGTCTGAAAAATACTGAAAATACGTTTCGGAAACATCGTCTGTACTTCTCTCAATCAACATGGCCGCAGCTCCGTCACCAAAAAGCATAGAAGTCCCTCTGTCTTTGTGTGACAATATTTTAGATAAGGTCTCTGCGACGATAAAAAGCACTTTCCCTTTAATCGTTTGCGCTATAGAGAAAGCGGTTCCTAATCCTTGAACAAATCCGGCACAGCCTGCATTTATATCCAGACACAGGACATTTTGCGGCAAATTCAGCTTAACTTGTAAAATGTTAGATGAAAAAGGTATCTTATAATCCGGAGTCTGACTTAAAAAGATCAGACATTCAACTTCAGAAGAAGCAACATCATGTTCTTTCAATAATGAATTAGCAGCTTCAAATCCTAAATCAAGAGCCGTTATATTATCAGTAGCCCAACGTCTGTTTTTAATCCCGACTGTTTTTTCAAAGATTTTGATTTCTTTGGGACTCAGCAGTTCTTCAAAAAAAGCATTGGACACAACCTGAGACGGAACACAGGTTTTTAAAGCTGTAATATGGATACCTTTAAAATGTTGTAGCATTTTAGTTGAATTTTTCTACTCCGATACGCTCGATCAAAGATTGTACTGTTGAGATATTCTTAATATCGTCTGCTGTTAAAGTCAAACCAAACTCATTAGAGACATATCCTATTAAAAGCATTGCAGCCATGGAATCCCATTCGTCTAATCCTTTTAAATCCGTTTCTGCTGTTAACGTGATCTCTAACTCTAATTCTTCTTCTAAACCTTTGATAAATTCAGCTTTATTCATTTTCAGTTATAATTTATTATTTATGGTAACTAATCCTCCTGACCAAGACAACCCTACTCCGAAACCAACCAGTAAAAGAGTTTCCTTCTCTGTTATGTCCTGACTGTATTTCTTTAATGCGATTGGAATAGTTGATGAAACAGTGTTTCCTCCGTCTCGTAAATCAATAAAAAAGCGTTCTTCTTCTATTTTTAATCGCTTTCTCAAAAAATTCAGCATAAAAGCATTTGCCTGATGAAAAATATATTGGTCTATATAATCTTTTTCTACTTGATTAGCTTCTAATAATTTTTCTACAAATCCCGGCACAACTTCTCCTGTAAAATGGAAAATCTCAGGTCCGTTCATGTACAAATCATTATCCGTATAAAAATTACTACTTCCGTACATCTTTAATTCCGGGTTACTTTCTAATTTATATTTTGAACCCCCATTCTTCACAAATAGTTTTTCTACACCTGAGCCATCCGTTCCGAACAAGAAGTTGCCGAAATTCTCTTCTTCAGTGTATGACACTAAAGTTGCGGTAGCTGCATCTCCGAAAATGGCTCTGTTTGAACAATCCTTTTCATTGAGGATTTTAGAGTATGTTTCTGCTGTTACAACTAAAATATTTTTAGCCTGACCGGAATTAATCAATCCTTTGGCTAAGCTTAAAACATAAGTGTAGCCTGAACATCCCAAATTAACATCCAAAGCTCCGACTGTTGTAGGCAACCCTAACCTGTCTTGTAAAAGACAAGCTGTTGTAGGCAAAATATAATCCGGATTTTGCGTACAATATAAAATATAATCAATTGTAGTACTATCTATTCTTTGAAACAGCTTTTCGCAAGCCTGCACGGCTAAATCCAAACCAGTTTCATCCTCATCTGCATAATAACGACAACTAACGCCTACTTTGTCATCAAACTTCTTAAAATCATAGTCCGGGAATTGTAGTGCCAAATCTTTGTTTGTCACTTTATTTTTTGGAAAAACATATTCTATAGCTTGTATTGTTGCTCCCATTTTTAATTTCCTTTAAAGGCCTCTGTTGTTGCCTGTCCTTGTTGATTTATCCCTTCTTTTTTCAGGACTTTTTTGACTGTCAAATATACTATTTTTAAATCGGTAAAAAAACTAACATGATCTACATACCACACATCATATCTGAATTTAGTTTGCCAATCTAATGCATTTCTTCCATTCACTTGTGCCCAACCCGTAATTCCAGGTTTGATCTCGTGTCTTCTCCTCTGAAAATCATCATATAAAGGAAGATATTGCGGTAATAACGGGCGCGGCCCTATTAAACTCATATCTCCTTTGAGAACATTCAACAATTGTGGAATTTCATCCAATGATAATCTTCGCACCCAATTCCCGACCACAGTTAACCTATCTGCATCAGGCAATAAATTTCCTTGTGCATCTTTTCTATCGTTCATGGTCTTAAACTTGATGATGCTAAATATCTTTTCGTTTTTTCCGGGGCGTTTTTGAAAAAAGAATGGTTTTCCTTCATTTGCAATGGCCAGCAAAAATGTTATTATCATAAATAATGGCAAAAGCAACACAAAAGCAACAAATGCTAAAACAAAATCGAATAAAGGTTTGAATACTTTTGCGTACATTTTTAATTTAGTTTTTCCTTATAGAATGCTAACCAATGGCTTGAAATTTCATCTGCCGAAAAATATTTCAAAACATATTGCCTTCCTTCTTCGCCCATCGCCTTTCTTAGATTGGCGTCTAAAAACAATATTTTCATTTGTTTGTAAAGATCTTCACTATTCGCCACTTTATGTCGCAACCCTGTTTCATTATCCACAATTGTTTCTGTCAAACCGTACGTATCGCTACAAATCACAGGCATTTGCAGAAGCGAAGCTTCAATGACACTGGTTCCGAAACCTTCTCTGTAACTCGGCAAACAAAAAACATCTCCCGCTTGTAGTGTTTCCTGAGGCTTTCGGGTTAACCCGAAAAAGAAAATCCCTTCTTTTTGCATCTGTTCAATTTCCGGTCGTAAATTTTCTTCGTCTGCCCCTATCAATAAAAGTTTTGCTTGAGGAAATTCCTGATGTAATCTTTTAAATGCTGTTACTAAATCTAAAATTCCTTTATCGCGATTCATCCTTCCTAAAAAAGTAAACACCACCTCATCATCTGAATACCCTAATTGTCTTCTCAACTCTTTCTTTATCCCCTGATCGGGTACAAACTTGGACACATCAACACCACTGATAGAACCTTTTCCTAATACTTTTGAGTTTTGGTCTTTGATGATGTGATTCTGTATTAGAAAATCTCGTTGTGACTGGCCGTCCACTAATATATCCGTAGCAAAAAAGACCATTACCTTATCTAAGAACTGTAACAATTTCTTTTTTAATCCGGTTTGTGTATGCCAAACCTGTCCTGTAAAAATGTGTATCCGAAGTTTTACTCCTGCCAGCCATGCTGCTGAAGTAGCAATTAATCCTGCTTTGGGAGTTATGGAATGTATAGCATCAAAATGCTGTTGTTTTAGGTATTTATAGAGTTCGTACAACGCCGCTAAGTCTGACAAAAGATTAATATTCCGTACAATCTTTATATTCTTAGTTTCTTTCACAAAGGGAATAGCATGTTGTTCCTCTGTTTCAAAATTAGCTACTAATGTAATATCAAACTCCTGAGACAGATACTCAAAATGTTTAAGCATAAAGGCTTGAGCCGTCAAGGGGCTTGAAACAACGAAACAAATCTTCTTCATGTTTTAATTAGTAGGTTACAACAAATGTATGAATATAAATTTTATAAAAAAGAACTAAAAATTTTATAGAAGTAAATATTCTTTAAAATCAATAACCGGAACAGGTTTTTATTTTTCTGGTAAATCGGATGATCTACATAATACATTCCTTTATTTTGCAGCTCTTCTTTCATCCCTTTTACTATTTCAAACGGTTCTTTGTTTTTCATTAAATGGTAAAACAGTGTCGCAACCAGAAAATTCAAGCGCTCTTCAAAAAAATTTTTCACTTCTGATAACTCCCCATTTCCGGTTTGATATAAAGTATGCGTGATGTCCAGAACCTGCTTAATGTCCTGAACCATTTTTTGTTTTTTTTCTTTGTTTGAATTACGGGTTATGGAATTTTCAGTCTGTAAAAAACAGGCTCCTATTTGCGGAACTGCATAAACTTTAGCTGCTTTGTAAAAAGCTCTTGTATTGAATTCAAAATCTTCAATAAAAATACGTTCCAAAAAAAATAATTCATTTTCCAGCAAAAAAGTTCTCTTATACAACTTGTTACAAGCTGAATTCATATAACGGGTCGTATTATAGTACTGAATTCCGCTTAAGACATTTCCATCAGAAGTACTTTGAACTGAATATATTTCTTTTCCCTGCATATCTACTCCTTTTGCTCCGAACTCCAGAATTTGAGTTTCCTGACTCTCGGCGATCAAAAGTAATTCTTGTAAAACACCCGGGGTTAGTACATCATCAGAATCTAAAAATAACAGATAATTGCCTTGAGACGCTTTAATGCCTGTATTACGTGCTCCTCCCAATCCTTTATTCTTTTGTGAAATAATGGTAATAGCAGGATCGTTCGGAAAAGTATTCCGTATCCGTTCTACACTTTTATCCGGACTTTCGTCGTCAACTACAATAATTTCATATTGTGATTCTTCTAAACCGCTTTCTTTAACCGACCGAATGCACTTTTCTACATAAGCTTCTACGTTATATACAGGAATTATAACACTTAACTTTTTCATGACCTTACTAAGATTACGGTTAACAGGTAAGTAAAAGCGTAATATCCTAAAAGGACAAATCCGATGGATTTATTTTTTTCTTTCAGAAAATCTCCTTTTAACAATGGATAGATGATAATAATCCCTAACATAAACCAGGACAAATATGCAAAGCGATTTGAAAAGTTGGCTCTAATCACCAAAACCCAAAAAGCATTGGCAAACAGATAAATATTAAACATTCGTTGATAGAGCTTATCCTGAAAATTCTTCTTGAACAAATAATACCAACCTGCATAAACTCCGGTGGCACTATATAGTAAAAAATCCCAACGAAAACCGGTTTGTGTAATTCCTTCATCAATTTGGTCTGTAAAATATTGGTCAATTCGATGGTCGTCAAAACCGATATTTGCAAAAAATTCTACAAAATAATTCCCAAATATTAATGATATCGGGATACACAATAACCAGCCTTTCAGATAGTTTCGAGAATCGTTATTAAAATATGTCAGTGCTAATCCCATTGTGGGTAAAACCATTGTTTTATGAAAAAAACAGGACAGTATGAGTAACGGAATCATTATGGCTCTTTTATCTATATAGATCAAAGAAAATAAGAAAAATGAAGTTGCCATTCCGTTACGAATACCATTAGTTCCGTATGCCCAAAAGGACAATGATCCAACCAGAATAAAAAAAGAATAGTACCAATATTTTCCGAACCATTTTACAGATAATATATACAATGGAACAATATAAAGGAGCGCACAAACTAAAAAGAATGTTTCTACATTCATGATCTGAGAACAAAAATCCATAAACCAGTAGAACGCATAATCTTCTGTTACAATAAGCGGATTATTTTCCTGAAAACGTTCAAAGGAATAAGCATACATGGTCATATCGACAAAAACCCCGCTAATAGGCCGCAATCCGATATACAACACTACAAATAATAAGGCAAAATGACCAAAGTAATTCACAAAACGAATATTTTTATAATCATCAATAGCCAACACAAAAGAGTGCAGCAACGTTGCCATTAAAAAGAATAGCAGCATTTGAAAATAAATGGTTGTATAGCTCTCTATCGGAACAAAGTCAAACATTTAGCAGGTTAATTGTTCTTTAAGTGGTTCGAATCGTTCTTTTAACGAATGGTATTTTCGCTGACTAAATTTATTAAAAATATCTTGTATTGCTACTTCAAATGCTGAAACTGAAAATTCACGCATCAAAATAATGGGGGCATACTCTTTTATCCAATTGTATGATTCTTCTATTTTATGGTTGTTATTCAGAAATACAATACAAGGCGTATTGGTAATATAACTGAAGATCATTCCGTGAAGCCTGTCTGTTATTACCAATTCTGATGTTTTGTATTGGGTCCATATTTTTTCCAGTTCTGCGTCACATGCTGCTTCAGAAAGGTCTCCTTTATTTAGATGTGTGTCATAAAAAGCAACTTGTTGAAATCGGTTTGAAATAAAATCCAGCAGTTGTTTTTCGTCGTCCTTAGTCAATAATTTTTCATCATCTTTTCTCAAACTTAGGGTAACTCCTTTTCGTTCTAATTGCGGTTCTGACTGGTCCAGACTTAAAACAATATCGGGTGTCAAAAAGGATCTCACTTCGGGAAATGCTTTTTGCATCCATCCGAATGACTTTTGCTCCCTGAGAAAAAATGCCAAATTGGGATGTTTTGAATAACATCTTTGAGCTGTTTTCAGTGCTTTTTTCCCTTTTTCGGAAGGCGAAAAATCAAAAGTCTGCGGAAAAGAAATAATTTTATTATCCGGGAAATTCTCTACAACCAACTGGCGTAATGTTTCGATCTGATCGTACAGATCTCCGAAATTCCCTCCTCCTACAGTAGTAATCTTATCCTTAGGATTCAAAATAGATTTTGCCCATACAATTCCTTCTAAGGTTTTGCTGATAGGAATCGGAATTACTTTATAATCCGGACATGTTTCGGCAATGAATTTTTTTTGCGCATACGTAATAGCCACATCTCCCAGATTGCTGTAATTAGCCGCTAAAAAAACAACTATTTTTTTATCCGAACTATTTTCTTTTCTGTCTTTAAAATAGTGTAACGATTTAA
Organism: Flavobacterium sediminis; assembly: GCF_003148385.1. Lineage (NCBI taxonomy): Bacteria > Pseudomonadati > Bacteroidota > Flavobacteriia > Flavobacteriales > Flavobacteriaceae > Flavobacterium > Flavobacterium sediminis. Next base: position 780,927 of record NZ_CP029463.1, read on the forward strand.
ATTGTTGTAAAAACAGTAAGGTTCTGATTTTATATGAAAAGGGGATGTATCGGGTAAGTGACATTTATTTTAGCATTTTGCACAACGCAAACAAAAATACAACTCTTTTGTGTAAAACAATGTTTTTATAAAGCTTATCCGTGACTGTTTGGGGTTGGTAATACACTATCAATTCCTGCATTCTGTTGTTATGCAACATCATTTTCAGGTAATTAAATTTTTCTCGTTCAGATAAATTATTTTTAAATGCAAATAAATTATTGGCACAATAACGCAATCCTAACATTAAACTATTCGCCAAAACCGTTTTTTTATCATTTACAGAAAAATTCCAAACTGATAAAAATTGATTCAGAGCTTCATCTTTTTGCAAATAAAGGGCAAATGAATTGGCATGAAAGGTTTTTATCAAGGTTGTCACCGGGCGATTGATATAGTGGTACAAGGCTTGGTTGCAAAAAACAATCGCATCGGTTTTAGCTAAAACCTGAGCATTAAACAATATGTCTTCTACTAATGAAATCCCTTTTGGAAAAAAAAGTTGATTGTCTTTTAAAAATTGATGTTTGTATAGTTTATTCCAGGCATAACCTAATAAGCCTAATTGTTTTTCGGTAAATGCCGTTTGTTGTTTTCCTTTTTCTAAAATAGTGTCTTCTGTTGTTACCTCTTCCGTTTGGATCATTTCCCCGTTGCCATTTTCAGTATCCAATTGGTAACCAAATACCAAAACATCATATTGACGAATATGTTGCAAAGCTACCTCCAGCAGGTCAGGTTCGATCCAATCGTCACTATCCATAAAATAGATGTATTCTCCTTGTGCTTTTTGTAAGCCAAAATTCCGCGCATCCGATAAACCGCCATTTTCTTTGTGATGCCATTGCACGCGCGTATCCGCTACAAAACGTTCTGTTTGAGCTACGCTATTATCTTTCGTTCCATCATTAATCAGTAATAGTTCAAAATCAATAAAGGTCTGTTTTAAAACAGAGGTAACAGCCTTTTCAATGTATCTTTCTACATTGTAAACCGGCATAATCACTGAAATTTTTGGCTGACTATTCATGCTAACGAATCGAATAGATTTTCTACTTTCTGAACGGAATTTTGCTTTATAAAATACGTTTTTCGTTCTATCGCTTTGCTCTTCCAGTACTGAAGTTCTTCTTTTGACTGTAATACTTTTTCAACAGCTTGCAACAAAGCTTCTTCATTGTTTTTAGTTATAATTCCGAATCGGCTATCGTCTAAAATAGCAGTCATTCCGGAACAATCTGTAGTAATCACAGGAACTTCTAACAATAAAGCTTCTATAATTGCGGTATTGTAGCCTTCATTATATGAGGAACAAATATACAAATCTGCCTGTTGTAAGATTGCATACGGATTTTCCTGAAAGCCGAGCAAAACTACATTTTCCTTTAGTTCATTTTCTGTTATAAACTTTTGAAACTTCCCACCCAATTCGCCTTCGCCTAAAATGTGAAGTTTAAAGCGAAAACCTTTCTTTTTTAACTGCAAAACAATACGAAGTAATCTATCGTAACCTTTTACCTCAACCAATCTGCCGATGGTTACCAAATTGAGAACTTCTTTCGTAAACTCTATTTTCGGTTTTTCCTCAGCTTTTTCCAAAATTGCATTTACATCCAAAGCGTTTTCGATTACCTGAACCTTCGTTTCGTCTAAAGTCGGAATAGCCTTCAACAAAGATTTTTTTGCCAAATCGGACACACAAACTATAGCATCAAAAGCCTGATATGCTTTTTCCGTTTCTGCATAGCTCCTAAATGTTTGCGACAAAAGTTTTACATCTGCATTCGTATGCAGCCAGGCTATTTTTTTGGTCTCTTCAGGAAATGCAGAAGCTATACGGGTAGGTACATGCTCCAGATAGGCTACAACAATATCATACTTATCTTTAGCTATCCATTGAGCCAAAAAGCGAGGAGAAATTATTTTTTGCAAAACGGAATAACCTCTAAAAACCTTTTTGAAGCTACTATATTGTTTGACCGCAGGATCAAGATTCTTTCGATTGACCCCTTCTTCAAAAATGGTAAAGAGAGTAATTTCGTATTTTTCTTTGGAAAGATTATTGAGTAAATCTACCAGGACTTTTTCTGCTCCGCCTCCTTTTAGATCAGGATGAATAAAGAGTATTTTTTTCATGGTAGTTTAGCTTTGATCTTTTGGTATAGCAAACTTACATCTTGTCGGTTGATCCACCAAACAAAAAGCAACGACACAACAGGCAACAGATATTGGATCCCTTCTATTTCCCAATAATTAGCTAAACTAATCAATATAAATGCCAACAGCATTTTAACAAAGGAAACTATCGGGAACTGAATATTAAAATAGGATTTTGTTTGCCACAAACGCATCAAAAACAAGATCAAATAGCCTATTGTGATTGCAAAAGAGGCTCCATATAAGCCGTATTTCGGAATCGTCATGTACGATATTGCAATTACGACTAAGCCTCCCGCAATACTACTGCTTAAGGCTCCTGATGTTTTTTTTGCACTCAAATAACCTGTTCCGTAAAACCCTGCCAGCGCATTGAATACAATTCCTACAAGCAATAAAGCTGTGTATTCCCAGGAATCATAAAAATCTGCGCTTACAAAATGGGTAAGAAAGACTTTATTGCATCCGACGATTACAATGGAAACGGAAAACAAGAACACAACATATTTTCCCAGAATGCGAGTATAATACAGATCGCGTTCTTTATCGGCATACATAGCAATCGCTTTTTCCTGCCAGGCAAGATAAAACACATTGATCAGCAACAGAACTATTGTCGGTAATTTATAAGCGATGGCGAATATTCCATTTGCAGATGCTCCCAAAAAAAGTAAAATCAGGTATCGGTTTGCCGAAGAAATTGCCCACCAGCTAACATTATTAGGAACTAAAGGCAATGAGAATTGCCATAGTTGCTTTGCCAATGACCAACTGAAACTTTCTTTCTTTAAGTATTGAAATATTTTATTTTTAAGCACAACATACAGCAAGGATATAAAAGCTGCAATGGTATTAGCCAGCAAGAGTCCTTCCAATTTCCAGTCCAGTACAACTAAAAAAAAGACGGATAGTACAACATAAACTAAGGTGTATACTATACTGGAAACCACATAGCCTTTATTATCGCCAACAGCTCTCTGAAATTGCTGAAATAACAAATAAAAAGATTGAAAAAACAGCAGAGCAAAAATATAATTGGCATAAGGAACAGGGTAAAAGAAACTAACTACCACTTTGAGCAATGCCAAGAGAAAAACGCCTAAAAGGACCAAAGCAGTAGAGACCGTTAAGACTCCGGAGATATTCTCTTCTGATTTATCTTCTATCAGCCAACGTAAGATAGAATCTGTTAACTGAAAGGTTACAAAAGGAGTCAGCAAGCTGACTGTTACTAGGAACAGATCTAATTCTCCTACTTCTGCCTGAGTTAAATAGAATGTCGTAAAAAAAACCAGAACAAAACTAAGCCCTTTAGTCGCAAGATTCCCAATAGTATAAATAATGGTTGTACTTAGTAAACTACCTGAAGTCTTCAATTCTGTTCCGGTGATTTTTTTAATTATATGTTAAGCGAGAAATGATTTATATGATCATTCCGGCAGCCACCGTTTCGTTTGTTCCCTCATCAATTAATATAAAGCTTCCTGTTAATCTATTGTCTCTATACGAATCGATCATTAACGGTTTTGTTGTTCTGAGTTTTACTCTTCCGATATCATTCATCTGAAAGTCTTTATCTTCTTCATTTCTTTCATATGTATTGATATTCACTTTATAAACCACATCTTTAATCATGGCTTTTTGCTCATTGGAAGTATGTAAAATTGAATATTTTGCACGAGGCTGGGCTTGTTTATTGTTTAGCCAACAGATCATAGCATCAAACTCTTGTGAAGGTTCCGGTGAATTGTTGGTTTTCACTATCATATCACCCCTACTGATATCGATATCGTCTTCAAGAGTAATAGAAACAGACATTGGTGCAAATGCCTCCTCCAGTGACTGGTCATAAAAATCTATTGTTTTTATCTTTGATGTAAAACCTGAAGGAAGAATTGTTACATTATCTCCTTTTCGGTAAATTCCGCTTAATATTCTCCCGGCATATCCTCTGTAATCAATAAACTCGTCTTTCTGCGGACGTAAAACGGTCTGCACAGCAAAACGGGCATCAATTTTATTATTATCACTACTGATATGCATGGTTTCTAATGTATTTAAAAGCGGCGACCCTTTAAACCAAGACATTTGTTCTGAAGCGTTTACGACATTGTCTCCAACCAAAGCACTTATCGGAATAAACCGAACATCTTTGATCAATAATTTTGAAGAGAAACTTTCATAATCGGAAACAATATTATTAAATACTTCTTCTGAATACTCTACTAAATCCATTTTATTCACACAAACAATCACATGCGGTATTTGCAAAAGTGATGCTATATAGGAATGTCTTTTGGTTTGTTCTATAACTCCTTTTCTGGCATCAATCAAGATGATTGCTACGTTAGCCGTTGATGCTCCTGTTACCATATTTCGGGTATATTGAATATGTCCCGGAGTATCGGCTATAATGAATTTTCTTTTAGGAGTCGTAAAATACCGATAGGCAACATCAATGGTAATTCCTTGTTCTCTTTCATCTCGAAGTCCGTCAGTAAACAACGCTAAATCTACTCCGTCGTATCCTTTCTTCTTGCTTGTATTTTCTATAGCCGCTATCTGGTCTTCAAAAATAGATTTTGAATCGTATAATAGTCTTCCTATAAGTGTACTTTTACCATCATCAACACTACCTGCGGTTGCTAAACGTAATAACTGATTATTGTCTATTTGCATATTCTTTTTTTAAAAGTATCCTTGTCTTTTTCTATCTTCCATAGCTGATTCAGAACGTTTATCATCTGCTCTGTTCCCTCGCTCCGTCAATCTCATTGCTGCTACTTCTTCAACAATCTTATGTAGCGTATCAGCATCAGATTCGATACCACCGGTGATTGTAATATCTCCCAGTGTTCTGAATCGGATTTTTTTGAATTCGATTTTTTCGTTCTCTTCTAATTTCAAAAATTCAGAGTTCGGAATCCATGCATCATTTCTCCAGACTACTTCTCTTTCATGAGCAAAATACAAAGAAGGTATCGCTATATTTTCTCTTTTAATATAATTCCAAACGTCTAACTCTGTCCAATTACTAATCGGAAAAGCTCTGAAATGCTCTCCTTGAAAATGTTTTCCGTTGAGTAAATTCCAAAGTTCCGGACGTTGATTCTTAGGATCCCATTGTCCGAAATCATCCCGATGAGAGAAGAAACGTTCTTTTGCTCTTGCTTTTTCTTCATCTCTTCTTCCTCCTCCTATAGCACAATCTATCTTATTTGTTTCTATAGCATCCAGAAGTGTTGTTGTTTGCAACGCATTTCTTGAAGCGTTTTTGCCTTTTTCTTCTGCTACTCTTCCTTGATTGATCGATTCCTGAACAGAACCTACAATCAATCCTACCCCTAACTCTTTTATCAAGTCGTCTCTGAACTTCATTGTTTCCGGAAAATTATGACCGGTATCGATATGCATTAACGGAAAAGGGATACTAGACGGGTAAAAAGCTTTCTTAGCCAAATGGGTTACAACAATTGAATCTTTCCCTCCTGAAAACAGGATGACAGGATTTTGAAATTGAGCCCAAACTTCCCTAAGGATAAAAATTGCTTCAGCTTCTAATTCATCTAAGTAATTCAAATAATATTTACTCATGATGTGTTATCTTATCTTTTATTTTTTCAAAAATCAAATTTACAGAATTTTCAAGACTTAGCTTAGAGGTATCTATACAAATATCAGGATTGACAGGTTTTTCATAAGGAGACGAAATTCCCGTAAAGTCTTTTATCAGTCCTTTTCTGGCTTTTTCATACAGTCCTTTCACATCTCTTTTTTCACATTCCTCAAGTGGTGTATCTACAAATACCTCTACATAGTTCTCCGAACCGACAATCTCTTTAACAAGCGTTCTGTATTCTTCCAAAGGAGATACAAAACTGGCTAAAACAACCGTTCCTGAATCTAAAAAAAGACGAGCTACTTCTGCAACTCTTCTGATATTCTCTTTTCTGTCTTCAATAGAAAAACTCAAATTAGAATTTAAGCCCCCTCTAACATTATCCCCATCTAAAAGATAGGTTTTAAAATTCAAGTCAAACAATTTTCGCTCTAACATTCCGGCAACTGTTGACTTTCCGGATCCTGATAATCCGGTAAACCAAACTAAAACGGCTTTTTGTTTTAAAAGCTCCTGTCGTTTAGCTTTATTAATTTCAAAAGTATGTTCATGAATATTAGTACTCATCGTCAACTGTTTTTATTATTCCAAATTTTATACGATACCAAACTCTTTCATGTAAGTAATACAGTATCATTTTTGTTACCACTTCAAAAATACTAATCTTTATCCCGATAAACGGATCTCCTGAGATCAGCCATCCTAATATAAAAGTATCTATCGAACCTACTATTCTCCAAGACATTGCTTTCAGTAAATGTCTTTTTCTACTATCTTCATTCAGTCCTAATCGGCTAAGATCTACTCTATACCATATCCGTTCGTGCAGATAATACAAGGTCATTTTAGTAATGAGTTCTGCAACTCCTACTTTTAAACCTACCCACGGATTAGCAGTGATAAACCACGAAAGCAGCATAGTATCTAATGTGCCCACGATACGCCATGTAATTGCTTTTGTAATATGTCGTATTGGCGAAACTTTACTCATTTTCTACTACAAAGCTCGGGTTGAGTAAATTTTCTTTATTATACTGTAGTTCTTTACCTGTTTCTTGGTTTATGACCTTAACTCCTACTGCATTACAAATTGCCTGTCCGGCCGCTGTATCCCACTCCATCGTTGGCGCTAATCGCGGATAAACATGTGCTTTACCGCTTGCTACCAGACAAAATTTTAATGAGCTTCCGGCATTCACTTTATTTATCTTCGTAAAATCTTTCTCTAATTCTTTAATAAATTGTTCCGTTTCTTCATTCAAATGTGAATTGCTGCATACTACATTAATTTCAGATAATGGAGAAACCGGTTGTAATAGAACTGCATTTTTCATATAATCTTCCAATGAAAAAACTGCATTTACATTCTTGTAATAATAGCTTTCTTTTTCAGTAACGAACCCTACATACAGTTCTTTTGAAACGGGCACATAAATCACTCCGAAAACAGGGCGTCCTTGTTCAATCAATGCAATGTTTACTGTAAATTGTCCGTTCCTTTTTATAAACTCTTTTGTCCCGTCTAACGGATCAACTAACCAACAGGTATTCCAAGTTTTTCGCAAAGAATAATCTGCATTTTTGATTTCCTCACTTATAATGGGAATATCCGTTGCTGTCAAAAAGTTTTTTATGATCTCATTTGATTCTTTATCAGCGATAGTTAAAGGAGAATCATCCTCTTTTACAATAACCTCTCCGTCAAAATTATTATAGATCTCGTTTACTTTTTCTCCGGCTTTTACAGCAGCTTGTATCGCTATTTCAAAATTTTTATTCAACATCATTTATTATAATCTACCGTCAACGTTATCACTTAAAACTCCTTTTACATCATAAATAACCGATTGCGTTTTACAAAATTGCTGTAAATCCATCTGTCTGAATTCTTTATGAGCCACTCCTAATACGACAGCATCAAACTGTTCTTCCGGTTTCTCTTTTACACTTTCAACGCTATATTCGTGCTGTACTTCTTTAGGATCTGCCCAAGGATCAAAAGTAGTTACTTTCATTCCGTATTCTTCCAAAGCCTGAATTACATCTACAATCTTAGTATTGCGAACATCGGGACAGTTTTCTTTAAAAGTAATTCCCAACAACAATACCGAAGCATTATTGACATTAATTCCTTTCTTGATCATATGCTTTACCACCTGTGATGCTACATACTCACCCATACTGTCATTCAACCTTCTTCCTGCCAGAATAATTTCGGGATGGTATCCTTTCTCCTGCGCTTTTTGTGCCAAATAGTAAGGATCAACACCTATACAATGCCCTCCTACTAATCCGGGTTTAAACGGAAGGAAGTTCCATTTAGTTCCGGCTGCTTCTAAAACTGCATGTGTATCGATATCTAACAGATTAAAAATTTTAGCGAGTTCATTCACAAAAGCAATATTAATATCACGTTGCGAATTTTCGATAACTTTTGCTGCTTCAGCAACTTTTATTGTCGGTGCTAAATGCGTTCCGGCTGTAATGACGCTCTTATAAAGATTGTTTACTTTCTGACCGATTTCCGGCGTTGAACCGGAAGTAACTTTTAATATTTTTTCAACGGTATGTTCTTTATCTCCCGGGTTTATTCTTTCCGGTGAATATCCTGCAAAAAAGTCTTTATTGAACTTTAAACCTGATATTTTTTCCAATACAGGAATACATTCTTCCTCTGTAACTCCCGGATAAACAGTTGATTCATAAATCACAACATCATTGGCTTTCAACACTTTTCCTACTGTTTCACTAGCTTTATAAAGCGGAGTCAAATCAGGTCTGTTGTGCTTATCTACCGGAGTAGGTACTGTTATAATATAATAATTACAATCTTTAATATCGTCCAACTGATCCGAACAATACAATCCGTTAGCATTGTCATTCTTCCCTTTCAAGACGGCTTGCAGTTCATCATCTTCAACCTCTAAAGTTGTATCTTTCCCTTGTCGCAATTCTTTGATCCTGTTTTGATTGATATCAAAACCAACAACCGGATATTTGGTTGCAAAAAGTCTTGCTAAAGGTAAGCCAACATATCCCAAGCCTATTATAGCTATTTTAGTACTCATTTTTTTTATTTTTTATGAACCGATAGCTTTATAAATAAAACCTATTTTTTGTAATTCTTCTTTATTCAGAATATTTCTACCATCAAAAACAAATGCCGGTTTTAGCATATTGTCATATATCTTTTGCCAATCGTATGTTTTAAATTCATCCCATTCTGTTAATACTGCTACAGCATGAGAATCTTTACATGCCTGATATGGATCAGCTGTTACATCAACTCCACTTTTATTTTCTTCAGAACTGCGTGTATCTAAATAATCCAGATCTGTCAGAATTTGTTGTTCTTCTACCTTCGGATCAAAAACAGCAATATTTGCTTGTTCGTTCAAAAGGTAATCTGCTACATAGATTGCAGCTGACTCACGTGTGTCATTTGTATCCTTTTTGAAGGCCCAACCTAAAAATGTGATTTTTTTGCCTGAAACCGTATTGTATAAAGTAGTAATAATATTTTTTGCGAACCTTCTTTTCTGGTGATCGTTCATGATAATCACTTGTTCCCAATAATCAGCCACTTCGTTCAAACCATAGCTTTTAGCGATATAAACCAGATTTAGGATGTCTTTCTGAAAACATGAACCTCCGAAACCGACAGATGCTTTTAAAAATTTAGGACCAATTCTGGAATCTAATCCTATTGCCTTACCTACTTCATTTACATTAGCTCCTGTTTTTTCACATAATTCACTAATGGAATTGATCGAAGACACACGCTGTGCCAAGAAAGCATTAGCCGTTAGTTTTGAAAGCTCAGAAGACCATACATTGGTTGTCAGAATTTTATCTTTCGGAACCCAATTCGCGTAAACATCTGCTAAAGCATTTACTGCTTTTTGACCTTCAGCCGAATCTTCCCCTCCGATCAAAACTCTGTCCGGAGCAAACAGGTCATCTATAGCTGTTCCTTCCGCTAAGAACTCAGGGTTTGACAAAATTTGAAATTGCACTCCGTTTCCGGTATGATCTAAAATACTTTTTATAGCACTTGCCGTTCTTACCGGCAACGTAGATTTTTCAACTACAATTTTATTATCTCTTGCTACACGTGCTATTTGACGGGCACACAATTCGATATATTTCAAATCAGCCGCCATCCCTTTACCGATTCCATAGGTTTTTGTTGGCGTATTTACCGATATAAAAATCATTTCAGCTTCATCGATGGCTTTATCTACTTCTGTTGAAAAGAACAAATTTCTCCCTCTTGCCTCAGCTACCACATCTGCTAACCCCGGTTCGTAAACCGGTAATTTAGACAAATCACTATCATTCCAGGCTGCTATTCTGGCTTCATTTAAATCAACAACTGTAACTTGAATATGAGGGCATTTTTGCGCTATTACCGCCATAGTAGGTCCCCCTACATATCCTGCGCCAATACAACAAATCTTAGATATTTTCATGGTAATACGTTTATTTTTTTAGATTTTCCCAATACCATGTAACTGCTTCTTTCAGTCCTGATTTCATGGAAAATCGGGGGTTATAATTCAGATATTTTTTTGCTTTATCAATACTAGCTAAAGAATGCGGAATATCTCCTAATCTATTAGGTCCGTAACTAATTTCAACTTTTCCTATTTCGGGATCAAATGTAATCAATTCATCCTTTAGCATCGTAACCAAATCATTAAGAGTAGTTCGTTCTCCAAAGGCTGTATTATATACTGTATTCAAAGCTTCTTCATTTTGTGTCAACATTGCCAGTTCGTTCATCTGAATGACATTGTCTATATATGTAAAATCCCTTGAAAAAGTACCGTCTCCGTTAATTACAGGGGATTCATGCTGCATTAATTGCATCACAAATTTCGGGATAACCGCAGCATAGGCACCATTCGGATCTTGTCGTCGTCCAAAAACATTAAAATAGCGCAAGCCAATTACTTCCATTCCATAGGTTTTGGCAAAGACATCTGCATACAACTCGTTCACGTATTTAGTAACCGCATAAGGAGATAGTGGTTTCCCTATTTTATCTTCTGTTTTAGGCAAAGATTCCGAGTCCCCATATGTAGATGAACTCGCAGCATACACAAATCTTTTGACCTTAGCATCCCGGGATGCCACTAACATGTTAAGGAAACCGGAGATATTAACCTCATTTGTAGTAATAGGATCCTTAATTGAACGCGGAACGCTTCCCAGAGCTGCCTGATGTAAAACATAAGAAACTCCTTGTACGGCATCATGACAGGTTTGTAAGTCACGAATATCACCTTCTATCAATTCAAAATCCGGGTTAGAAAAAAAGTTATGCAAATTTTCTCTCTTTCCTGTACTGAAATTATCCAGACAAACGACTTTATAGTCTTTAGCCAGAAAATATTCGCAAAGATTTGAACCGATAAAACCGGCTCCTCCTGTTATTAGAATTTTAATTTTTTCAACCATTTGTTTAACCACTTCTTCCAACCAGATGTTGATGTATCCCTTTCCATATAAGCTTCTCCATAGGCTCCATAGCCGTAACCATAACCGTATCCATAACCATAGCCATAGCCGTATCCATATTTTGCTTTATTCTGGAAACCGTTAAATAAAATGCTAATATTCTGTAGCTCGCCTCTTTTGTGCTTTTCGTTAACCACTCCTAACATTCCTTTTTTCGTGTATCCCTGACGTGTCACATAAAGTGTTGCATCACAATAATGCGCTAATTCTAGGGCATCAGATACAAGTCCGACCGGAGGCGTATCCAGAATAACGTAATCGTATTTCTCTTTCAACTCTTCGATCATATCTCTCATACTATCTCCCATTAGTAACTCAGCCGGATTAGGAGGAATAGGTCCAGATGTGATCAGATCTAAATGAGGAATATGTGTACTTTGTGTAACCTCATCTAACGTCTTTTGTCCGATCAGATAATTAACCACACCGGTAACATTATCGATATTAAAGTCTCCAAATATCTTAGGCTTTCTCAGATCTAATCCGACAATTACCGTTTTCTTTTCACTTAAGGCAAAAACCGTTGCCAGATTGATCGAACAGAATGTTTTTCCTTCTCCACTAACGGATGACGTAAGCATTAATATCTTTGTTCTTTCTCCTTTTTGTTTTTTATACAAGAACTGAAGAGACGAACGAATAGCTCTGAAAGACTCTGCAAGCGGTGACTTTGGTTTTTCAAAAACGGACAGATTGTTTTCTGTATTTTTCTTCCCAATAATTCCGATAACCGGAATTTTTGTCATTTTTTGAATATCTTCTACCGAATTTACATTATTGTCTAACAATGTAATTAATAGCACTATTACAAAAGGGATTATAAATCCCAGAAAGGCTGCCAGAATATAATTAACACTGGTTTTCGGACCTTTTAATCCACCTCCGACATCTTTAGCCGTATCAATAAATTCTACGTCAGAACTATTAGCTGCCCGAATGATTTCCGCCTCACTTCTTTTCTGAAGAAATGTGTTATAAATATTGTCTTTAAGATTGTATTTACGGGTTATTTTGATGTGCTCCTGTTTCAGCTCGGGTAACTGACTGATCTCTCCTTCAGCATTGGCAATATTTCTGTTAATGAGTTGCAGATCGAGTTGCAACGCTCCTTTAGCACTTGAAATATTTTCCAGCAATACTTTTTTAAGTGCTTCCATTTCCACGTCAAACTCTGTAAAGATATCATCACTTTTAACCGCATAACCTAATTCTTCCCTTTCAGCAGAAAGCTGTATCAGTTTGGAAACGTTAACCAAAATATTAGGATCGTCTATACCGGCAACAGAAGGCGCCGGCAATCTTGAAAAATCTGTACTTTTTTCCAAGTAAGATTTCAAATGATTCAAGTATTCCATTTTACGTTGAATCAAATCTTTTTGGCTATCAAATTCCGTCAATCGTTCTGTTAGCTTTTCTCCTCCTGACTCTAACTCAAAAACGTTCTTCCCTTTTCTGAAGTCTTTCAGTTCATTTTCAGCATCTTTTATTTGTGCTTCCATGACAACTAATGTGCTGTCAATAAAATTGATCGTATTAGTTGCGAATTTATTTTTACTCTCCAACTGGTTCTTACGCAACACATTGATGGTTTCATTCAGGTATTCAACCAAACGATATTTGTTCGCGCCCTGCAATTGCAAAGACACAACAGACTGAGCTTTTGTATCGGCATTCACATCAATACTTTTGTATCGCCCCACTGTAGCATTAAAATCGTCAAAACGCAGAAAGTATTCTTTTCCTACATATTGATCGGCCTCCGGCAAGATGTAAAGTCGTAAGTGTAAGAATGGTAAATTGATATTTTCACCTACTTTAAATTTTTTAGAGAATTCAACTTCTCCAATTGAAAATCTACTTCTGGAATTATCAACATAATGAATCAGGGATCTGGAACGATTTTCCATAAAATCAACTGATAGTTGAAATTCTGTTGGTGATAAAAATTTGATCTTTATCGGAGCACCTGTCAATTGTCCTTTATTTTTATCAATAGTCACTTTAAAAGGTGCTGTTCCGTAGACATCTTCAAAATAATATTTCCCTTTTTTCAGGTACTGGATATAATATTGAAGTTTATCTACAACAAGCTCATTATGAGATCTTGATTTTAACGTTGTAATGATGGTTTGTACTTTCTCCGATACGCCTCCCCAGTTAAAAACCAAACTGGTATTTGAGGTGAAAAATGAATTATTCTCGTCCTTAATTACAATCAGGGATTCCAATCCGTAAACTTTAGGCTTTCGGATATTTACATTATAAGCCACCAGAAACGTAATAATCAAGCTCAGCAAGAACCATTTCCAATAACTCAAAAGTCTAATCAAAAAACCTTTAAAGTCAAAGCTGTTTTGCGTCTCAAAAAAAGAAAAATCTTTGGTATCTAACATCTTTTTTCTACAGGTTTCTGGTTAATAAAATTGTGGTAGTTACCAGTGAAAGTGCCGTTATAATGGTACTGACAGTTTGCATACCGGTTGTTCCGGTACCCCATGATTTTTGTTTCAAAGGTTTGATATAGATATAATCATTAGGCTGTAGATAAAAAACTGGAGATTCTACTGCTTTAGAACTGGTCAGATCAATATAGTACGTTTGAAACCCATAAGGATATTTTCTGATCACTTGAACATTCTTACGGTCACCGGTCATTGTAATATCACCTGAATTAGCAATTGCTTCCATTATATTTGCCTTATCCTGATAAAGCACATTCGTTCCCGGCGAACCGATCTCTCCATTAACCGTATAACGTAACCCGGCCAGTTTCACATTCACAAAAAGTCTTGACTGGGTTCGGAAGTATTCGTTCAAAAGTCTCTTTTCGATTGTAGTTCTGATTTCCTCCAAAGTATACCCCATTACATTAACTTCTCCTAAAACCGGAACCCTTATATTTCCGTGATCGTCTACTACAAAGCCATTGAAATATAAATTCTGAGGCGAATTTTGCTGTTGGGCATTTCCGGTATTTGTCGACGGATTAAACATCTCAACCAATTTCTGATCAAGTGCTTTTATATTGATACTTAAGATATCATTTGTTTGCACCCTGTAAGGTTTTGTCTGGGTCGATTTTACCTCAATAGATTCGTTTGATTTTCCTTCGTCCTGCAAATACACCAACTGCTTATTTGATATACAAGAAGTAAAGAAAGTCAAAACCAACACCAATTGTAAAAAACGTTTACACTTCATCATCTTATTTTTGTGGAAACAAATATAGTTTTTACTATTAAATTTTCTAAAAATAAATCACTTTTTTATTGAAAAAAGCACTATAACTGATTTAAAGATTGCTCATAAGGAATCCTATGTTGTAAGCTTCTTCCTAAAGTAACTTCATCTGCATACTCTAACTCATCTCCTACTGCTATTCCTCGTGCAATAGTCGATGTTTTTACATTATAATCTTTTATTTGTTTATAGATGTAAAAAATAGTCGTATCACCTTCCATCGTGGAACTTAGCGCAAAGATAACTTCTTTCACATCATTACTCTTTACTTTTTCAACCAATGACACAATATTCAACTGACTTGGCCCTATTCCCTCAATAGGGTTGATCTTACCTCCTAAAACATGATAAATCCCTTTATATGTACCGGTATTTTCAATAGCCATAACATCACGCACATCCTCCACAACACAAACCAATGATTTGTCTCGACCAGGGTTTTCACAAATTTGACAAATTTCTTTATCTGAAATATTATGACAACCGGAACAATACTTTATCTCTCCTCTTACTTTGAGTAATGCATTCGCCAGATCTTCTGATTGTTCTACCGGTTGGCGCAACAAGTGCAACACCAAACGTAAAGCAGTACGCTTTCCTATTCCGGGTAATTGTGAAATCTCATTTACCGCATTTTCTAATAATTTCGAAGGCAATTCCATGGTTACAAAAATACAAAAGTCTGCCGGAATTAAATCTCTTAAAAACTTCTATCTTTGCTCAAAGATCAAAAATTATGCAACCTGTATCTATACTTTTTTTAATATTAGCCTATTTTGCTGTTTTAATCCTCATTTCTTTTCTTACGACCCGAAACGACAATGAAAGTAACAGTACTTTTTTCAAAGCTAACAAACAGTCTCCTTGGTATCTGGTTGCATTCGGTATGATCGGAGCATCGCTTTCCGGAGTCACTTTTATTTCTGTACCGGGTAAAGTTGAGGCTTCTCAATTCACCTATTTTCAGATAGTCTTAGGGTATATTTTAGGATACCTTACCATAGGAATTGTTCTGCTTCCTTTGTATTATAAACTGAACCTTACCACTATATATACTTATCTGAAAGACCGCTTCGGAAATCAAACTTACAAAACAGGTTCGTGGTTCTTCATTATTTCAAGAACTGTAGGCGCTAACCTCCGCTTACTCCTTGTTGCAGATGTTTTGCAGACGTTAGTCTTCGAACCGCTAAAAATCCCATACTGGATAACTGTTACAACCACTATTATTCTGATCTGGCTTTACACTTTTAAATCCGGAATCAAAACCATTATATTCACAGATACCCTGCAAACTTTTTTCATGTTACTTTCTGTCGGAATATGTATCTATGTTGTTTCTGCCGACCTAGGGCTGAACATCTCAAATTTTGCAGATTTTATTGCTCAGAGTGACTTTTCTAAAACTTTCTTTTTTGAGAATCCGAAACTTCCGAATTATTTCTGGAAACAATTCTTATCCGGAGCTTTTATCGCAATCGTTATGACAGGACTCGATCAGGACATGATGCAAAAGAACCTGACTTGCCGCAGCTTGAAGGATGCTCAAAAAAATATGTTTTGGTTCACGATCGTATTGACCGTGGTTAATTTTTTCTTTTTAGTATTAGGTTTGCTCTTTACAGAATATGCCTTAAAATACAATATTGATGCTCACGGAGATAAGCTATTCCCTATCTTAGCAAATCATTACTTAGGTGTTACTGTTGCTTTCAGCTTTTTATTAGGACTTATTGCCGCTGCATTTTCCAGTGCCGACAGCTCATTAACCTCGTTAACCACAACATTCTGTATCGATATTTTGGATATTGAAAATAAATATTCTGAAACCCAACAAATAAAACTCCGAAAAAGGATTCATCTTGTATTTGTTTTTATTTCGATCTTTATCATTCTTTTCTTTAAATATGCTTTTCACGATTCCAGTCTGATTGATAAGGTATTTAAGTTTGCCGGATTTACATACGGCCCTCTTCTAGGGTTGTTCAGCTTCGGTTTATTTACCAAATGGAAAATTAAAGATCATAACACCCCTATTATTGCTCTTTCAGCAGTGTTCATCTCTTTATTTCTGGACAGCACCAGTCAATACTTACTGCCTTTTAATTTTGGTTTTGAGATCTTAATTATAAATGGTTTATTAACCTTTTTAGGTTTAATATTGGTTCGTCGCCAGTAATACTAACGTACAAGCTATCTCTGAATCAATACCGTTTTGTTCCAAAAGTTGTACAAATTCCGGGTTTTCAGTTCCGGGATTGAATATAACCCGTCTGGGCTTAAGTGAAACCACATAATCATAATACTCTTTTTGTATCGTAGGATTTACATAAAGAGTAACTGTATCTACACTTTTAAAAGGTATTTTTTCCGTTTCAATTTCAACATCCAGAGCCATTCCCGGTTTTACTCCGATCGCAACCACTTGATGACTTTTATCTATTAAACTGTTTATAGCGCGGTAGGCATATCGCTCTTTATTTGTCGTTGCTCCGATTACTAAAGTTTTCATGTAGATTCTTTTCTATAAAATTAGTAAAATTAAATATTAATCATAACTTTGAAATAACATTATTTTAATTTCCCAACTCAATAACCCACATTATTTTTGCCAAAAAAACATGGAACAATTCATTTACATTTTTGCTGCTTTATTCTCAGTTTTAAATCCTTTAGGTGCTATCCCTATTTTCGTAGGATTAACCCAGGATGATTCAAAACAAGAACGTTCCCGAATTTCACTTTGGGCAGCTATTAATGTAGCCATTATTTTACTAATATCCTATTTTGCAGGGGAATATGTTTTAAAGTTTTTCGGTATTAGTATTGACTCACTTCGTATTGCCGGCGGTATTTTAATTGTGACTTCGGGTTTTTCCTTACTGAACGGTAACTTCAGTAAAAAGAGAGGGGTCAATAAAAAAGTAGCAAACGATGCTAAAAACAGAAATGATATAGCTCTAAGTCCATTAGCTATTCCGATGCTCGCCGGACCTGGCTCTATTTCTTTACTCATTGCACTATACCAAGAACATGACACTATTGCTTCTAAACTTATCTGTTGTGCTGCTGTTCTACTGGTAGCATTGGTTATCTTCTTAATTCTAAGAAGTGCCAACTATTTATCGCGTATTTTAGGAGCCTCAGGTATTGTTGCTATTTCCAGAATTATCGGTTTTATTGTCATCGCAATAGGTATTGAATATATCATTAGCGCAATTATCAATATTTACAAAAGTATATAACGCAAAAAGCCTGAAAGGCAATTTTTAAAACTGCTTTTTTCAGGCTTTTCATTTCAAACCTAAATATTATTTTTCTACAAAACCAACCGCAACAGTATTGTTTGTTTGCAGATTGATCAGGATAAAAGGTTTTTTACGCTAAGCAGGCAACTGTGATAGAATCTTTACCTACCGAAAACAAAGCAAGCTTTTGAAACTAAGCCGCTACTTCGTAAAATATAAATACTCTCGTTCTCTAAATCTTTTAAATGTTTACTCATTCTTCAACTTCATTAATTATTCTGATCGGTGTGTATGTGTAATCCACATTCTTTTTTACCATTTTCCCACCACCAACGTCCGGCTCTAAAATCTTCTCCGGGTTCGATAGCTCTTGTACACGGAGCACAACCGATGCTCAAATAGCCTTTTTTATACAAACTGTTAATCGGAATATTGTATTGATCTACTTCTGCTTCCACTTCTTCTAATGTAAAAAGAAGTAACGGATTGAACTTGATCAATTGATGATCAGCATCCCATTCTAAAAATTGCATAGTCTCTCTATTTGCTGATTGTTCTGCCCGAAGTCCTGTGATCCACACGGAAGCTCCATCCAAAGCTTTATTTAAAGGTTTTACTTTTCTGATAAAGCAGCATTGCTTTCGTTCTTCTATACTGTTATAAAAGCCATTGACTCCTGATTTGCTGTAGTATTCCTGAATATCTGTTTCTTCCGGATAATAGGTTTTAATATTCAGATTCGGATATTTACTTTGTGTTTTCTGAAACACTTCATAGGTCTCATTAAACTGACGTCCGGTGTCTAACGTGAAAAGTTCGACGCTATCATAATGTGGCTCAAGGTAATGTGTTATAACCTGATCTTCTATCCCGAACGAGGTTGAAAAAACCACTTTTCCCTCAACATGTTGTAAAACCCATGCAATACTTTCCTTTAATGACAATTGGTCTATTTGTTCATTCCAATTTTTTAATGTTTCCTGTCTTATTTTGTCCATTTTGCCCAGACCTTTTCGTGAATAAAATATAATATCATTTTTGTGAATACTTCAAAGCTCCCTATAGAGAAGGCTATTTTTACATTACCTGTCATAATAAAAGAAATAATCATAGTATCTATAGTCCCGAGCAACCGCCAGGTTACAGCTTTACAAGCCGAAATCTTTGTGTCCCGACTTACAATCTCTCCTGTTTTTTTGGTTCTCAATAAATCTAAAAACATAAGCTTTATTTTTTCAGACTTCAAATATACGATTAGTCTATAGAATTAATAGATTATTTGTTTAAATTTTTTTAAAAGCTTGCCAGATCATGTAAAGATTGTTTTTCTAAAATAGACAAAGCGTTATCTCTCACCTGGATCATCAATTTATTCAACGCACATGTTTCTTCACTCGGACAGTCGTCACATTTCTCATAAAAATTAATACTAACACAAGGCAGAAGCGCAATCGGACCGTCTAAAACTCTGATGATACTTGCTATTTTGATCTCTTTCGGATCTTTCATTAAATAATAGCCGCCTCCTTTACCCATTTTTGAACCTAAGATACCGGATTTCTTCAAATCCAACAGAATAGTCTCTAAAAACTTTTTGGAAATATGTTCTTTTTCGGCTATTTCAGAAATCAAAACGGGTGCTGATTTATCTTGCTTAGCAATATAAATCAGCGCTTTTAACCCATATTTTGTTTTTCTTGATAACATATTAATTTTCTGTTTCCGGTAAAAAAACTTCTGCCATCATGCAACGTGCACTTCCACCGCCACAAGCTTCAATAGTATCTAAACTTGCATAGATAATTTTACAATGTTTCTCAATCTTTGCTATTTGCTCTTGCGTCAATGATTGATAGGCTGCATTACTCATTACCAGAAAACGTTCCTCATTTTGCCCTTTTACCTGCAACATATTTCCGGCAAAATTGTTAACTTGATCTTCAGTGATAAAGATAACTTCTTTCCCGGATTTTTTCAAGACTTCCAAAACCATTTTACGCTCTGCTTTGTCATCAATACAATCAGCACAGATAACTGCAAATGTTTCTGCAACACACATCATCACATTGGTATGATAAATATGTTTTCGCTCACCATCAACTGTTTGATAAGCTTCAAAGATCACAGGAGTATATTCAAAATCTTCACAAAACTCGATAAACAATTCTTCATCAGCTCTAGGTGATAATGCGCAATAAGCGATTTCATTTTCCCGGTCTAAAATAATACTTCCGGTTCCTTCTAAAAAAACATTATCTTCTTCAGCAGCTGTATAATCCATAATGTCATTGATCACAAAACCTTTTTCTTCAAGGATATCTAAGATATCTTCTCTACGTTCCAGTCTTCTGTTTTCAGCAAACATCGGATACAGAGCCACGTCACCGTTCTCATGAAAAGAAATCCAGTTATTCGGAAAAATACTATCCGGTGTATCCGGCTCTTTCGTATCATCTACAACAACTACATTTACCCCAACTGTTCTCAATTTTTCAACATAAGCATCAAATTCTTCCTGTGCTTTTACATTTACAGTGGCTGGCAATAAGTTATCCAACACTTTCTGGTAATAATTATTCACTGCCGTTTGTTCATTCATACGGAATGCTACCGGACGAATCATCAATATTGTATTTGTTGTTTGATTCATTTTATTTGTTATTTGTGTTAATTGTTCTTTCTACCGAACATTGTTTAATCTCTAATCAACGGTAACGTAGAACAACGCAATAGTCCTTCTTGTTTAGAAATTTCAGCATAAGGTATCTCTTCAACTGTAAAGCCGTTAGCTCTAAGCCAATTGTTTAATCTTGTAAAATTTCTTTCTGAAACCACAACATCAGGTGCTATTGAAAAAATATTCGAATTCATGTGATACATTTCTTCCCTTTCAATATGAAATAAATTTTCTTTTCCGAAAATATCGACCAGATACAGATAATCTGCTTCTTCGCGGAAACCACTTTTATAAATAATTCCTTTATCTATACCAACCGGCTGAAAACAACAATCCAAATGCAATGCATTATCGCGTGGTTCAATCCTTGACTTCACCAGATCAAATTCTTTCACTATTTTATTGGGAAACATTTCTTTGATAAAATCTACACCATACATATTGGTTCTGGCTGTGATATAGTCTTTGTAATCACTTCCTTTATAAGTCCCTATAAAAATATGCTCATTCCAAGGCATTACATCTCCTCCCTCAATATGTACTTTTTCAGGCGGCCTTACTACTTTGGTCGGATCCATTTGATTTATCACATATTGAATCGCATCTAACTCTCGTTCTCTATCGGGTAATATATTTGCTTTTATAAACACATCATCGATCACGAATCCGATATCACGAGCAAAGATCTGATTGTAGTTCTCTATAATCTGAGGACGAAAAACCTCTACATCATATTTTTCAAAAACCTGATTAAAAGCTTCTATCTCTTTAACCATATCTTCTTCCAGCGGATAAGTTCCCGCCAGAATATGTTCTAAAGATTTAGGATCGTAAGCTTCTGACTTGGTAGGTGTTGGTCCGTTACTCTGAGCTGTACCTAAAATGACAGCCCTCAAACGGGAAGTTTCATTTTTAATATTCAGTTTTAGCATAGTTTGTTTGGTTTGCGCAAAGATAGAAAAAAGAGCTTTGCTCTAAAAAACTAACTTTAAATAAAAAATCCCGATTACTCGGGATTTTTTATTTATTATTTTATCTGTCTTTCACCTCTTTAAAAGCTCTAAGCGGTGAACCGGTGTATACTTGACGAGGTCGTCCTATCGGCTCTTTGTTCAGACGCATTTCTTTCCATTGAGCAATCCAACCCGGTAAACGCCCGATTGCAAACAATACTGTAAACATTTCTACAGGAATACCCATTGCACGGTAAATAATTCCTGAATAGAAATCTACATTAGGATACAGATTTCTTGCTTTGAAATATTCGTCTTCCAAAGCAACTTTCTCTAATTGTTTTGCAATGTCTAATAACGGATCTTCAACTCCTAATGTTCCTAATACATCATCAGCAGCTTTTTTGATGATCTTAGCTCTCGGGTCAAAGTTTTTATAAACACGGTGACCGAATCCCATTAAACGGAACGGATCATTTTTATCTTTAGCTTTCAATACGAATTTGGCAACATCTCCTCCATTATCATGAATTTGTTGTAACATTTCCAATACTGCCTGATTAGCTCCTCCGTGAAGCGGACCCCACAATGCAGAAACTCCGGCAGAAATTGAAGCAAATAAACCTGCATGAGATGACCCTACGATACGAACTGTTGACGTTGAACAGTTTTGTTCGTGATCAGCATGCAAAATAAACAACTTGTCTAATGCCGCAACTACTTTAGGATCTACTTTGTAAGGACCTGTCGGTAATTCAAACATCAAACGCATGAAATTTTCTACATACCCTTTTGTATTATCGTAATAATTTAAAGGATATCCCATTCTCTTTCTGAAAGTCCAAGTTGCAATTACTAAGAATTTACCAATTGTTTTACAAACAGCTTCGTATAATTCTTTTTCATTTTCAACATTTACAGACTTAGGATTGAATGCTGTTAAAGCACTTGTCAATGAAGACAAAACTCCCATTGGGTGGGCTGTTCTTGGAAAACCATCAATGATGCTCTTCATTTCTTCACTAACCATTGTATATTTTCTGATGTCATTTTCAAACTTCTCAAGCTGTGAAGCTGTTGGCAATTCACCAAAAATCAATAGATATGACACCTCTAGGAACGTAGCTTTTTCTGCTAAATCTTCGATCGTGTATCCTCTGTAACGCAAAACACCTTCTTCTCCGTTTAGGAAAGTGATTTCACTTTTACAAGAACCTGTATTTTTATAGCCAGGATCGATAGTTATAGCACCGGTTGCAGCACGCAACTTCTCTATATCGATAGCAGCTTCATTTTCAGTCCCTACAATTACAGGAAACTCATATTTATTGCCATCGATCTCTAATATTGCAGTTTTTGACATCGTGTATATAGTTTTTTTAATGTAAAATTTTAAGAATCATGCGAATTTAGCGAATTATATTCGAATTTTAAAAAATTTCAAAATATTTTATGTTTATTTATTATATACAAAAAATCCCGATAAAGTTTTGTTAACAGAATCGGGATTTTGATAAAAATTTGATATTTATTACTTCACTTTAAAAGCATTTTCTTGCGGAAAATAAGCTACTTCTCCTAACTCTTCTTCAATGCGTAATAACTGGTTATACTTCGCCATACGATCTGAACGTGAGGCAGATCCGGTTTTGATCTGACCACAATTTAGCGCTACTGCTAAATCTGCAATCGTATTGTCTTCTGTTTCCCCTGAACGGTGACTCATTACGGAAGTATATCCTGCATTGTGTGCCATATTCACAGCTGCAATAGTTTCTGTCAATGTACCTATCTGGTTTACTTTTATCAAAATTGAATTAGCAATACCTTCTGAAATACCTCTTGACAAACGTTCTACATTCGTAACAAATAAATCATCACCTACTAACTGCACTTTATCACCGATTTTTTCTGTCAATAATTTCCATCCTTCCCAATCGTCTTCGTACATACCGTCTTCGATAGAAACAATCGGGTATTTAGCTGCTAATTCTGCCAAATATTCTGCTTGCTCAGCTGAAGTTCTTACTTTACCTGTTTCGCCTTCAAATTTAGCATAATCGTATTTTCCGTCTACATAAAATTCAGAAGAAGCACAGTCTAAAGCAACTTTCACGTCGCCACCGAATGTATAACCTGCTTTTTCTACTGCTAATTTAATTGAGTCTAAAGCATCTTCAGTTCCTCCTGCCAGATTAGGAGCAAAACCTCCTTCATCTCCTACTGCTGTAGAAAGATTTCTGTCGTGTAATACTTTTTTAAGGTTATGGAAGATCTCTGTTCCCATTTGCATAGCATGTGTAAAGTTTTTAGCCTTAACCGGCATAATCATAAACTCTTGAAATGCAATTGGCGCATCAGAATGCGAACCTCCATTAATAATATTCATCATCGGCACCGGCAAAGTGTTTGCAGAAACACCCCCAACGTAACGATACAATGGCAATCCAAGTTCATTAGCCGCAGCTTTAGCTACTGCTAAGGAAACACCTAAGATCGCATTTGCACCCAGATTAGATTTATTTGCAGTTCCGTCAAGTTCTATCATGGCTTTGTCAATAGCATTTTGCTCAAAAACAGACATCCCTATTACTTCAGCAGCAATTTTAGTATTTACATTCTCTACAGCTTTCAACACGCCTTTTCCCATATAATCTTTTCCACCATCACGTAATTCAACTGCTTCATGTTCACCGGTTGAAGCTCCGCTTGGCACAGCGGCTCTCCCTAAAACTCCATTCTCTGTTACTACATCCACTTCAACTGTAGGATTTCCTCTGGAATCCAAAATTTGTCTCGCATGTACTTTTATAATAATGCTCATTTTTTTGTAATTTTTGGTTAATTATTTTGTGTATTAAACAAAAATATAACTATTAAAATTAATAATACACATTTCTAAAAAAACTTATAAACGATAACGATTTAGTTCTTCGAAGCCTTGATATTCTCAACAAACTGATCGAAAAGATAGGAAGAATCGTGTGGTCCGGGACTTGCTTCCGGGTGATATTGTACTGAAAAACAGTTCTTAGATTTCATACGCATACCGGCAACCGTACCATCATTAAGATGCACATGAGTCAATTCAAAATCTGTATTCTTTTCCAAATCCTCTTTCGATACCGCAAAACCATGGTTTTGAGAGGTAATCTCGCCTTTTCCCGTAATCAGATTTTTGACCGGATGGTTGATTCCTCTATGTCCGTTGAACATTTTATAGGTAGAAATTCCATTTGCCAAAGCAATTACCTGATGTCCCAGACAAATACCAAAAAGAGGCTTATTTTCGTTCAAAATATCGCGAGCTACCTGTTGTGCTGACTCTAACGGCTCGGGATCACCGGGACCATTCGACAAGAAATAACCATCAGGATTAAATGATTTCAGGTCAGCATAACTTGCATCATAAGGAAAAACTTTAATATAGCAATCTCTTGCTGCCAGATTTCGCAAAATATTGGTCTTGATCCCCAAATCTAACGCTGAAACTTTATATGTTGCGTTTTCGTTACCGAAAAAATACGGTTCTTTTGCTGAAACTACTGAAGCTAATTCTAATCCATTCATATCCGGCACTTCAGCTAAAAGTTTCTTCAATTCATCAATTGACGTATCATCTGTACAAATTACAGCGTTCATTGCACCATTATCACGAATATAGCTTACTAAAGCTCTGGTATCCACATCTGAAATAGCGATCAGATTTTGTTTTTGGAAGTAATCCAACAAACTTTCCGTTGCTCTTTCTCTTGAGTAGTTAAAACTAAAATTTTTACATACCAAACCGGCAATTTTCACACCATTGGATTCCACTTCCAGGTCATTTACACCATAATTTCCGATGTGCGCATTAGTAGTCACCATGATTTGACCATAATAAGACGGATCTGTAAAGATCTCCTGATAGCCTGTCGTTCCGGTATTAAATGCTACTTCTCCGAAAGTTTTACCTTCGATTCCGATTGATTTACCATAAAAAATAGTACCGTCCTTTAATAGCAATACAGCTTTTTTGCGATTTGTGTATTTCATTCTTATTGTGTTGTTTTTTGCAAAGTTAAATCTATTCGACCTATTTTAAAATTAAAACATAAAAAAAAGGATAAACTAAAATAGCTTATCCTTTTTTTATTAATCATTTCTTCATGATTATTCAGTTGCTTCAGTATTTTCAGAAGTTTCAGTTGCCGGTGCTTCAGCTGCAGGAGCTGCATCGGTCTTTTTAGTTCTACTACGACGAGTAGTCTTTTTAACTTCTTTTTTACCACCGTTATAGATTGTGTTAAAATCTACAAGTTCGATCATCGCCATATCTGCATTATCCCCTAAACGGTTTCCTAATTTTATGATACGAGTATATCCTCCCGGACGATCACCAACTTTAGCAGCTA
This sequence comes from Flavobacterium sediminis, assembly GCF_003148385.1. Taxonomy (NCBI): domain Bacteria; kingdom Pseudomonadati; phylum Bacteroidota; class Flavobacteriia; order Flavobacteriales; family Flavobacteriaceae; genus Flavobacterium; species Flavobacterium sediminis. The sequence goes on from NZ_CP029463.1 coordinate 806,777, forward strand.
CTTCTCTGAATAATTCAGTAACAGCATATTTGCTTCTTAAATAAGAGAAAACAATACGTCTGTTATGTGTAGTATCTTCTTTTGACTTAGTTACTAGCGGCTCTATAAATTGTTTTAAAGCTTTAGCTTTAGCAACTGTTGTGTTAATTCTTTTGTGTTCAATTAACGAACATGCCATATTAGCCAACATAGCTTTTCTATGCCCTGCTTTTCTACCTAAGTGATTTACTTTTTTTCCGTGTCTCATGACGTTCTTATTTAGCCTTCATCTTGCTACGATCCTCTCTGGAGAGCAAAATATGAAGTAATTTATTCTTTATCTAATTTATATTTGCTTAAATCCATTCCGAAGTTCAAACCTTTAGAAGCTACTAATTCGTCTAGCTCAGTTAAAGATTTTTTACCAAAATTACGGAATTTCATTAAGTCGTTTTTATTGAAAGAAACCAAGTCTCCTAATGTATCTACTTCAGCCGCTTTCAAACAATTTAATGCTCTTACAGACAAATCCATATCTACCAATTTAGTCTTTAACAACTGACGCATGTGTAAAGATTCTTCGTCGTATGATTCCGTTTGAGCAATTTCATCAGCCTCTAATGTAATTCTCTCATCAGAAAACAACATAAAGTGGTGAATCAACGTTTTAGCTGCTTCAGTTAAAGCGTCTTTTGGATGAATTGATCCGTCGGTAACGATTTCAAAAACTAATTTTTCGTAGTCAGTTTTTTGCTCTACACGGTAGTTTTCAATTGAATATTTTACATTTTTTACCGGTGTATAGATAGAATCTGTAAAAATAGTTCCAATAGGCGCGTTTGCTTTTTTGTTTTCTTCAGCAGGAACATAACCTCTACCTTTTTCGATAGTAAGTTCCATGTTGATAGTTGTTTTACTATCTAAAGTACAAATTACTAAATCCGGATTTAACACCTGGAAACCAGAGATGAATTTTTGAAAATCTCCAGCTGTAATTTGCTCTTTACCAGAAAGTGAAATTGAAACAGATTCATTATCAACGTCTTCAATTTGTCTTTTGAAACGTGCTTGCTTTAAGTTAAGGATAATTTCTGTAACATCTTCAACTACACCAGAAATTGTTGAGAATTCATGCTCAACTCCTTCAATTCTAACAGATGTAATTGCGTAACCTTCTAATGAAGAAAGTAAAACTCTTCTTAATGCATTACCAACAGTCAATCCGTATCCCGGTTCTAAAGGTCTGAATTCAAACTTACCTTCAAAATCGGTTGAATCGATCATGATAACTTTATCGGGCTTTTGAAAATTAAATAATGCCATATCTCGACTAAAGTCAATTATTATTTGTTATACAACTCAACGATTAGTTGTTCTTTGATATTTTCTGGAATTTGTAATCTTTGCGGAACGGCAACAAAAGTACCTTCTTTAGTGTCGTTGTTCCAAGTGATCCACTCGTAAACGTGAGCAGAATTAGATAAAGAACGCTCAATTGCCTCAAGAGATTTTGATTTTTCGCGTATAGCTACTTTATCACCAGGTTTTAATTGATAAGAAGGAATATTAACAACCTCTCCATTTACAGTAATATGACGGTGAGATACAATTTGACGAGCTGCTCTTCTTGAAGGAGCAACACCCATACGGAATACAACGTTATCTAAACGTGATTCACATAATTGTAATAAGATTTCACCTGTTACTCCAGAAGCAGCAGATGCTTTTTCATATAAATTTCTGAATTGTTTTTCTAAAATACCATACGTATATTTAGCTTTTTGTTTTTCCATTAACTGGATAGCATATTCAGATTTTTTACCTCTTTTACGAGCCAAACCATGTTGTCCCGGAGGGTAATTTCTTTTTTCGAAGGCTTTATCATCTCCGAAGATAGCTTCGCCAAACTTACGAGCGATTTTTGTTTTAGGACCAGTATATCTTGCCATTTTAAAAAATAAATTAAGGTAGGGATTATGAATTCAGGTCTAATTTTATCCTTCGATAATCGTAAACCTACCTTGGTTATACTAAAAAATAATTAAACTCTTCTTCTTTTCGGAGGACGACATCCGTTATGAGGAATTGGAGTAACATCGATGATTTCAGTTACTTCTATACCACCATTGTGGATAGAACGGATAGCTGATTCTCTACCGTTACCTGGACCTTTAACGTAAACTTTTACTTTTTTCAATCCAGCCTCTAGTGCTACTTTTGCGCAATCTTCTGCTGCCATTTGAGCTGCATACGGAGTGTTCTTTTTAGAACCTCTGAAGCCCATTTTACCAGCCGAAGACCAAGAGATCACTTCACCTTTTTTGTTAGTTAATGAAATGATTATGTTGTTAAAAGTAGCATTAATATGTGCTTCTCCAGAAGATTCAACTATAACTTTACGTTTTTTTGCTGTTGTCTTAGCCATATTACTTACTTATTATTTAGTTGCTTTTTTCTTGTTAGCAACAGTTTTTCTCTTACCTTTTCTAGTTCTAGAATTATTCTTAGTTCTTTGACCTCTTAACGGAAGTCCAGCTCTGTGACGAATACCTCTTTGACATCCGATATCCATTAAACGTTTGATGTTTAATTGAATCTCAGAACGCAATTCACCTTCAATCTTGTAGTATGAAACAGCTTCACGGATGGCACTGATCTCATCATCATTCCAATCTTGAACTTTTTTATCTTCGCTCACTTGAGCTTTTGCTAAGATATCTTTAGCTCTGCTTTTACCAACACCAAAAATGTATGTTAAAGCAATAATTCCTCTTTTTTGTTTAGGTACATCTACCCCTGCAATTCTTGCCATAATTATCCTTGTCTTTGTTTAAATCTAGGATTCTTTTTATTAATCACGTATAATCTTCCTTTTCTACGCACTATAATGCACTCGGCACTTCTCTTTTTTACTGATGCTCTTACTTTCATTTTAATAGCCTTTAGTATCTATATGTAATTCTTGCTTTTGTTAAATCGTAAGGGCTCATTTCAAGTTTTACCTTATCTCCCGGTAGTAATTTAATATAATGCATACGCATTTTACCGGAAATATGAGCAATTACAACATGTCCGTTTTCTAACTCTACTCGGAACATTGCATTTGACAATGCTTCTACAATTGTTCCGTCTTGTTCTATTGCTGATTGTTTTGCCATAAATATTAAGCTACTGCTTTTCTATTTTTACCACTTTTCATCAAACCATCATAATGTCTATTCAATAAATAGGTATTAATTTGTTGAATAGTATCAATAGCAACCCCCACCATAATTAGTAAAGATGTACCTCCATAAAAATAACCCCAAGCACCTTGAACGTTCAATAAACTTACCACGAATGCAGGTAAAATCGCAATCAATGCTAAGAAAATAGAACCCGGAAAGGTTATTAACGACATAATCTTGTCCAGATAATCACTAGTCTCAACCCCTGGTCTTACCCCTGGTATAAAACCACCACTTCTTTTCAAGTCATCAGCCATTTTGTTTGTCGGTACGGTAATTGCGGTGTAAAAATACGTAAAAATTATAATTAACAAAGCAAATACCACATTATAAACCAATCCGAACGGATCTTTAAACATGGTGGCCAACGATTGTGCCGTGTCAGATTCTTTTGCTAATCCGGAAATTGCAGCTGGAATGAACATAATAGCCTGTGCAAAGATAATCGGCATTACACCTGAAGCATTTAGCTTCAAAGGTATAAACTGTCTAGAACCCATCATATCTTGTTCAAACTCACCAGCTACTGTTCTTCTGGCATATTGCACAGGAATTTTTCTCACTGCCATAACCAATAAGATACTGGCAATGATCACTAAGAACCATAAAATCACCTCCATCACAATCATCATAATGCTTCCGCTAGACTCTTGCGACGTACGAGACATGAATTCCTGAATAAATGCTTGCGGCATTCTGGCGATAATTCCCACCATAATTAATAAAGAGATACCGTTTCCGATTCCTTTATCAGTGATTTTTTCACCTAACCACATAGCAAATATTGTTCCTGTCACCATAATTAAAACAGATGAGAACAAGAATGAGAATGAGCTTACACCTAACAAAAACGCATCAGAAGGCAAGGTTCTGTATAAGTTATAGATATAACCCGGACCTTGAACCAAAGTGATTATAATTGTTAGCCATCTCGTGATTTGGTTAATCTTTTTTCTTCCGCTTTCTCCATCACTCTGTAATTTTTGCAGATAAGGAATAGCGATCCCCATCAACTGAACTACGATAGAAGCAGAGATATAAGGCATGATACCTAATGCAAATACAGAGGCTTGCGAAAACGCGCCTCCTGTAAATACATTGATTAACCAACCAATACCTTCGTTTGTTTGGTTAGTAAGATTTCCCAATTTAGTAGCATCAATACCCGGAAGTGTTACCTGAGCACCGAAACGATACACTAATAACAAACCTAGAGTTAACAAAATTCTGTTTTTTAACTCTTCAATTTTCCAGACATTGATAAAAGAATCTATAAATTTCTTCATATTACTAAAAGGATTATAAAGTTACAGCTTCTCCACCAGCAGCTTCTATTGCAGCTTTTGCAGAGGCAGTAAATTTGTGAGCACTAACTTTAAGTTTAGCTTTTAGCTCACCTCTACCTAAAATCTTTACTAAGCTATTTTTTGTAGCTAAACGATTTTCTACTAATACGTCGAAATCAACAGTATCAGTAATAATACCATTATCTACTAAATATTGAATTGTATCTAAGTTCACACCTTGATACTCAACTCTGTTAATATTTTTAAATCCAAACTTAGGTACACGTCTTTGAAGTGGCATTTGACCACCTTCGAAACCAATTTTCTTAGAATAACCAGAACGTGACTTTGCTCCTTTGTGACCTCTTGTCGAAGTACCACCTTTACCGGAACCTTGTCCTCTACCTACTCTTTTATTTTGGTTGTGAACTGAACCTTCAGCTGGCTGTAAGTTACTTAAATTCATAACGAAAACTATTATTTAGTTTCTTCAACAGAAACTAAGTGTTTAACTTTATTTACCATTCCAAGGACAGCAGGACTTGCGTCATGCTCAACAACTTGTCCGATTTTTCTTAAACCTAAAGAATCTAATGTTCTTTTTTGAGTCTCCGGACAGTTAATTCTACTTTTTACTTGTTTTACTAAAATTTTTGCCATTTTCCTTGAATTTTTTATCCTTTAAATACTTTATCAAGAGACACGCCTCTTTGTTTAGCAACAGTTGCAGCACTTCTCATTTGTAACAAAGCATCAAAAGTAGCTTTAACAACGTTATGAGGATTAGATGAACCTTGAGATTTAGATAATACATCGTGAATACCTACTGACTCTAATACCGCACGCACTGCACCACCGGCAATAACTCCGGTACCATGAGATGCTGGCATTAAATAAACTCTAGCCCCACCATACTTACCTTTTTGCTCATGAGGTACAGTAACACCATTCAAAGGAACTCTAACTAAATTTTTCTTTGCGTCTTCTACTGCTTTAGCAATAGCTTCAGAAACATCTTTAGATTTTCCTAATCCGTGTCCTACAACTCCACTCTCATCACCTACTACTACGATAGCAGAGAAACCGAATGCTCTACCACCTTTAGTAACTTTAGTAACACGATTTACACTAACCAAACGATCTTTTAATTCAAGACCACTTGGTTTTACTAGCTCTACATTTTTATATTTTTGATACATAACTTTAGAATTTTAGTCCAGCTTCTCTAGCTCCTTCTGCTAATGATTTAACACGTCCATGGTACAAATATCCACCTCTATCAAAAGAGATTTCACTAATACCTGATTTAAGAGCTCTTTCAGCTACTAATTTACCTACTGCGTTAGCAATTTCAGTTTTTGTACCTTTTGCAACTTCTTTATCACGAGAAGATGCATAAGCTAATGTAACACCGTTTACGTCATCTATGACTTGCGCATAGATCTCTTTATTAGATCTAAATACAGAAAGTCTAGGTTGTGCAGCAGTACCGCTAACAATCTTTCTAATTCTGAATTTAATTCTTTGTCTTCTTTCAGTTTTTGTTAATGACATAGCCTTAATTTTTAAGCTGATTTACCTGCTTTTCTTCTTAATACTTCACCTACAAACTTAACACCTTTTCCTTTGTAAGGCTCAGGTTTACGGAAAGATCTGATTTTAGCAGATACCTGACCTAATAATTGTTTGTCAAATGATGATAATTTCACTATTGGATTTTTACCTTTTTCAGAAACTGTTTCAACTTTTACTTCCGGAGCAATATCTAAAACAATATTATGAGAGTATCCTAATGCCAAATCAAGTTTTTGCCCTTGATTTGAAGCACGGTAACCAACACCCACTAATTCTAACTCCTTAGTAAAACCTTCTGAAACTCCTACAACCATATTATTGATAAGAGCACGATATAATCCATGTTTCGCTCTCTCACTTTTGTTATCTGATGAACGCTCAACAACAACATTGTTGTCCTCAACTTTTACCGTCACATCAGAAAACTCTTGAGAAAGCTCGCCTAATTTTCCTTTTACTATAACTACAGCATCTTTCACTTCTACAGTTACTCCTGCTGGAATTGCAATTGGATTTTTACCTATTCTTGACATGCTTTCGTCTTTTAATTAATATACGTAACAAATTACTTCTCCACCAACATTAAGCTGTTTGGCTTGTTTACCAGTCATAACACCTTTAGATGTAGAAACAATAGCCACACCTAGTCCGTTTAAGATTCTTGGTAAATCAGTAGAGCTAGCATACTTACGTAAACCTGGTTTACTAATTCTTTGGATATCTCTGATTACAGGCTCTTTAGTTTCTTTGTCATACTTAAGAGCAATTTTAATACTACCTTGAACAGTATTATTTTCAAATTTGTAACTCAAGATATACCCTTGGTCAAATAAAATTTTTGTGATCTCTTTTTTCAAATTAGAAGCCGGAATCTCAACCACTTTGTGGTTAGCTCTCACAGCATTTCTAACTCTTGTAAGAAAATCTGCAATTGGATCTGTATACATATATATAAAATTGCGGTTCCGGTTTTCAAGAGGCAACCCACTCCTTGAACCTAAAACCAATTAAATTCAAAATTCTAATTAACTCCTATAAGCCGCGATAGCACCAGTTTTTAGCACTATTGCGACTTATAAAAATCTTATTTTCAATAAAAAAGCGCACAAATGTACACTTTTTTATTGTTTTTAACAAATTTATATTACCAACTGGATTTTTTTACCCCCGGAATTAATCCTTGGTTAGCCATTTCACGGAATGTTACACGTGAAATTCCGAATTGACGCATGTAGCCTCTTGGTCTACCTGTCAATTTACAACGATTATGTAAACGCACAGGAGATGCATTTTTTGGTAATTTTTGCAATGCCTCATAATCTCCGGCTTCTTTCAAAGCTTTTCTTTTTTCAGCATATTTAGCTACTAATGCTTCTCTTTTCGCCTCACGGGCTTTCATAGATTCTTTAGCCATGTCTTAATTCTTTTTAAAAGGTAATCCTAGTTCTCCTAATAATGATTTTGCTTCTTTATCTGTTTTTGCAGAAGTTACAAAAGTAATATCAAAACCAGCAATTTTGTTTACTTTATCGATATCAATCTCAGGGAAGATAATTTGCTCTAGAACCCCTAAGTTATAGTTACCTCTACCGTCAAAACCAGTTGATTTGATCCCGTTGAAATCTCTAACACGCGGTAAAGACGAAGTAATCAATCTGTCTAAGAACTCATACATTCTTTCTCCACGTAATGTTACTTTAGCACCGATCGGCATACCTTTTCTCAATTTGAAAGAAGCAACGTCTTTCTTAGAAATAGTAGACACAGCCTTTTGACCAGTAATTTTAGTAATTTCTTCAACAGCGTAATCTACTAATTTTTTATCAGATACAGCTGCACCAACTCCACGGCTTACAACAATCTTTTCAAGTTTAGGAACTTGCATAATGTTTTTGTAACCGAATTCTTCTCTAAGAGCAGCAATAACTCTACTCTTATATTCTTCTTTTAATCTAGGTATATAAGACATAACTATAATACTTGATTAGATTTTTTTGAAAATCTCACTTTCTTGTCTCCTTCAACTTTGAAACCTACTTTAGTAACTGACTTTGATTTCGGGTCAATTAAAGACAGGTTTGAAATATGAATAGGAGCTTCCTTCTTAACGATACCACCTTGAGGGTTTTTAGCACTTGGTTTTGTATGTTTTGAAACCATGTTAATCCCTTCAACTACCGCTTTATTTGCTTCACGAAGTACGCGCAAAACTGTTCCTTCAGACCCTTTATGATCTCCGGCGATTACTTTTACTACGTCTCCTGATTTAATTTTTAGCTTTGCCATCATTTTAAGAATTAAAGCACCTCTGGTGCCAATGATACAATTTTCATGAATTGTTTTTCACGAAGTTCTCTAGCTACCGGACCAAAAACACGAGTACCTCTCATTTCACCTGCAGCGTTTAACAATACACATGCGTTATCGTCAAAACGGATGTAAGATCCATCAGCTCTTCTCACTTCTTTTTTAGTACGTACAACAACTGCAGTAGATACAGCTCCTTTTTTCACGTTTCCGTTAGGAGTAGCATCTTTAATAGAAACTACAATTTTATCACCTACAGAGGCATAACGACGTTTCGTTCCTCCTAAAACACGGATAGTTAAAACTTCCTTAGCTCCCGTGTTATCTGCTACTTTTAATCTTGATTCTTGTTGTACCATAATTACTTAGCTCTTTCAATGATTTCAACTAGTCTCCAACATTTAGATTTACTTAATGGACGAGTCTCCATAATTCTTACAGTATCTCCAATGTTACAATCGTTTGTTTCGTCGTGTGCAACGTATTTTTTAGTTTTCAACACGAACTTACCATATAAAGGGTGTTTTACTTTTCTTGTTTCAGAAACAACAATAGATTTCTCCATTTTGTTGCTAGTAACAACACCTACTCTCTCTTTTCTTAAATTTCTTTTTTCCATCTTTCAGCAGAATACAAATTATTGTAACTCTCTTTTAGTTAACTCAGTTTCAATTCTCGCAACCGCTCTTCTTACATTTCTTAATTGTAATGGATTATCAATCGGAGAAATTGTATGAGCTGTTTTTAGGTCGGTATAAGTTTTCTTTAACTGACTAAGTTTCTCTTGTAACTCAGCTGCAGATAGATCTTTTATTTCTGATTGTTTCATAATGCTCTTTTAATTATGCTTCGAAATCTCTAGCAACAACAAACTTAGTTTTTACAGGAAGTTTTTGTGCAGCAAGACGTAATGCTTCTTTTGCTACAGAAAGCGGCACACCTCCTACTTCAAACATGATTCTTCCCGGTTTCACAACTGCAGCCCAATATTCAACTGCACCTTTACCTTTACCCATACGTACTTCAAGAGGTTTCTTTGTGATTGGCTTATCCGGGAAAATTTTAATCCACAACTGTCCTTCTCTTTTCATGAAACGTGTTGCTGCGATACGAGCCGCCTCAATTTGACGAGAAGTAATGAAAGCTGAATCTAAAGATTTTATCCCAAACATACCATTTGAAAGTACATGTCCTCTTTGAGAAACACCTTTCATTTTACCTTTCTGTACCTTACGGTATTTTGTTCTTTTAGGCTGTAACATTTTTCTTTAATTTAAAATAATTACTTTCTTTTGCGTGTGTTTGGTTTACCTTTTCCTCCAGAAGATTTGGATTGTTTTTTATCCATACCTACTAACGGAGAAAGATCTCTTTTTCCGTAAACCTCACCTTTCATGATCCATACTTTAATTCCCATTCTACCGTAAGTAGTATGAGCTTCAGCTAAAGCATAGTCAATATCAGCTCTGAAAGTTGACAATGGAATTCTTCCTTCTTTGAAATGCTCTGAACGTGCCATTTCAGCACCATTCAAACGACCGGAAATCATAACTTTGATCCCTTCAGCATTCATTCTCATTGCAGCCGCAATAGCCATTTTAATAGCTCTTCTGTAAGAAATTCTGCTTTCAATTTGACGAGCAATACTGTTAGCCACTAAATAAGCATCTAACTCGGGTCTTTTGATTTCAAAGATGTTAATTTGAACTTCTTTGTCAGTAATTTTCTTAAGTTCTTCTTTTAACTTGTCTACCTCTTGACCTCCTTTACCAATAATGATACCTGGACGAGCCGTAGTGATAGTAACGGTTACAAGCTTTAAAGTTCTCTCGATAATTATCTTAGAAACACTAGCTTTAGATAAACGAGCATGGATGTATTTACGGATTTTGTAATCTTCAGCGATTTTATCACCGTAATCATTTCCACCGTACCAGTTTGAGTCCCATCCTCTGATGATACCAAGTCTATTTCCGATTGGATTTGTCTTTTGTCCCATACTGTTTATTAATTACTTTGTGTGTTATTATTTTCTCCTAACACGATTGTTACGTGGTTAGAACGTTTTCTGATTCTGTGCGCGCGACCTTGCGGAGCCGGACGAAGTCTTTTCAACATCATACCACCATCTACGCGGATCTCTTTAACAAATAAGCCTGCTTCTTCTAAACTTGCTTCAGCATTTTTAGCCTGCCAGTTAGCAATAGCTGATAACAATAGTTTTTCTAATTTTCTAGAAGCTTCTTTTTGACTAAATCTCAATATATTAAGAGCCAATTCTACTTTCTTACCTCTTACCAAATCAGCTACTAAACGCATTTTTCTTGGCGAAGTAGGGCAGTTATTTAATTTAGCAAAAGCAACTTGCGCTTTAGCTTCTTTAATCTGCTCTGCTCTTTCTTTTTTACGAACTCCCATAGCTTCTTATTATTTTTTACCTTTATTTTTTGCACCAGCGTGACCACGGAATGATCTTGTTGGCGAAAATTCTCCTAATTTATGACCTACCATGTTCTCAGTTACATAAACCGGAACAAATTGACGACCGTTATGCACTGCGATAGTCTGTCCAACGAAGTCAGGCGTAATCATAGAAGCTCTTGACCAAGTTTTGATCACTGCTTTATTACCTTTCTCAACGTTTTCTAAAACTTTCTTCTCTAATTTATAGTGTACGTAAGGTCCTTTTTTTAATGAACGTGCCATGTCTATCTAATTATTTCTTTCTACGTTCTACAATATACTTATTACTCGGGTTAACCTTAGAACGAGTTCTATAACCTTTAGCAGGTAAACCTTTTCTTGAACGTGGGTGACCTCCTGAAGAACGTCCTTCACCACCACCCATTGGGTGATCAACTGGGTTCATCGCTACCGGTCTAGTTCTAGGTCTTCTACCTAACCATCTAGATCTACCAGCTTTACCTGATACTACTAATTGATGATCTGAGTTAGAAACAGCTCCAATTGTAGCCATACAAGTCAACAAGATCAATCTTGTTTCACCAGAAGGCATTTTAATTGTTGCATATTTACCATCTCTCGCCATCAATTGAGCAAAAGTCCCTGCAGAACGTGCAATAACAGCACCTTGACCTGGTCTTAACTCGATACATGAAATAACTGTACCTAGAGGAATTTTACTTAAAGGCATTGCATTTCCGATTTCCGGAGCCGCATCTTCACCAGACACTACAGTTTGTCCAACTTGTAAACCGTTTTGTGCAATGATATATGTTTTAGCACCATCTGCATAAGCGATTAAAGAAATAAAAGCTGAACGGTTCGGATCGTATTCGATAGTTTTAACAGTAGCAGGAATTCCGGCTTTTGTTCTTTTAAAATCTACCAAACGATACTTTTGTTTATGACCACCACCCGTATAACGCATGGTCATTTTTCCTTGACTATTTCTACCTCCAGAGTTTTTTTTCGGAGCCAACAATGACTTTTCCGGCTTATCAGTTGTAATAGTGTCAAAGCTATTTACAACTCTAAAACGCTGACCCGGGGTAATAGGTTTTAATTTTCTAACTGACATTTTCTATTAGATATTATTATAAAAATCTATTGTTTCACCTTCCTGAACTTGAACAACCGCTTTTTTATAAGCATTTGTTTTTCCACTGATCAAACCATTTTTGGTATATTTAACACTTCTATCAGCTCTATAGTTCATAGTATTAACAGCAACCACATTCACACCATAGGCAGCTTCAACTGCATTTTTGATCTGAATTTTGTTAGCAGCCTTATCAACCACAAAACCAAAACGGTTAAAAACTTCACCTTCTTTGGTTATTTTTTCAGTTATAATTGGTTTAATAATGATACTCATAACCTTAATTATTTACTTAAATTAGCTTCAATTCCGCTAACCGAACCTTCAGTAAGAACTAAACTCTTAGCATTTAAAACAGCATAAGTGTTTAATTCTGAAGTGGTTACAACAGAAGTTGATTGTAAATTACGTGACGACAAATATACATTTTTATTTGCATCACCCAACACGAATAATGATTTTTTATTATCTAACCCTAAAGCTTTCAATACGTTAATGAAATTTTTAGTGTTTGGCGCTTCAAATACAAAATCTTCTACTACTACCAAATTAGACTCCTGAGCTTTTAAAGACAAAGCTGATTTACGAGCTAATTTTTTCAAGTTTTTATTCAATTTGAATGAATAGTTTCTTGGTTTTGGTCCAAAGATTCTACCACCACCTACAAATACAGGAGATTTAACACTACCTGCACGCGCAGTACCTGTACCCTTTTGTTTTTTAATTTTACGAGTACTTCCAGCAATCTCACCTCTCTCTTTAGACTTATGAGTACCTTGTCTTTGATTTGCTAAATATTGCTTAACATCAAGGTAAACAGCATGATTATTAGGCTCAATTGCGAATACAGAATCAGAAAGCTGCACTTTACGTCCTGTATCTTTTCCGTTGATATCTAATACTTTTACTTCCATTACTTCTGAATGATTACGTAAGAGTTTTTGTGACCAGGAACACAACCTTTTATTACTAAAAGATTTTTCTCAGCTACAACTTTTAAAACTCTAAGGTTTTGAACTGTTACATTTTCTCCTCCTGTTCTACCCGCCATACGCATTCCTTTGAACACTCTTGAAGGGTAAGACGATGCACCCACAGAACCCGGCGCTCTTAAACGGTTATGCTGACCGTGAGTTGACTGACCAACACCACCGAACCCATGACGTTTAACAACACCTTGGAAACCTTTACCTTTAGACACACCTTGTACATCTACAAATTCTCCTTCGTTGAATAAATCAACAGTCAACACATCTCCTAGATTGTGTTTTTCTTCAAAATACTTGAATTCAACAACTTTCTTCTTAGCAGCAGTACCTGCTTTTTTGAAGTGACCTACCTCAGCTTTTACAGCATGTTTCTCAGTCTTGTCATCGAAACCAAGTTGAAGAGCTTCATACCCGTCAACCTCGTTGGTTCTGACTTGGGTAACTACGCATGGACCAGCTTCGATTACTGTACATGGGATATTTTTCCCATTTTCATCAAAAATGCTAGTCATGCCAATTTTTCTTCCGATTAACCCAGACATATTTAACAATTTATTAATTTATAATTCTTTAAAAATTACTCACAAAAAGGCACACTCCTCCTTTTTGAGGGTGCAAATATATAATTTTATTTTAATTCACGCAAATTTAATTAGTTAAGTGTTTTTCAGAACGAAAAAACCTACTAACAAACCTTGAATTAAAATATAAAAAAAACCGCTGAACAGAGCCCAGACGGTTTCTTTATGTAAGTTTAAGTAATTATCAAACTTTGATTTCTACTTCAACACCACTTGGTAATTCCAATTTCATTAAAGCATCGATAGTCTTAGATGATGATGAATAGATATCCAATAATCTCTTATAAGAACTTAACTCGAACTGCTCTCTTGATTTTTTGTTTACGTGCGGTGAACGCAATACAGTAAAAATCTTTTTATTAGTAGGCAACGGAATAGGACCCGTTACTACCGCACCTGTACTTTTTACAGTTTTTACGATTTTTTCAGCAGACTTGTCTACTAAACTATGATCGTATGATTTTAATTTTATTCTGATTTTTTGACTCATTTTCTTAAAAATTAAGCGTTACCTTTAGCTTTCTTAATAACTTCTTCTGAAATATTAGAAGGTGTTTCAGCGTAGTGAGAGAACTCCATTGTTGATGTAGCTCTACCAGAAGACAATGTTCTCAAAGTAGTTACATAACCAAACATTTCTGACAACGGAACAGAAGCTTTAATTACTTTTGAACCTGCTCTATCATCCATGTTATTTACCTGACCTCTTCTTCTATTTAAGTCACCTACAATATCCCCCATGTTTTCTTCCGGAGTTAACACCTCTAACTTCATGATCGGCTCAAGGATAACAGCACCTGCAGCTTTTGCAGACTCTTTATAACCTAATTTAGCAGCCAATTCGAACGAAAGTGCATCCGAGTCAACAGGGTGAAATGAACCGTCTAATAAAGTTACTTTTAAGCTATCAACTTCGTATCCCGCTAAAGGACCTTCTTTCATAGCTTCTTTGAAACCTTTTTCTACAGCAGGAATGTACTCTTTCGGTACGTTACCACCTTTAACTTCATTAATGAATTGTAATCCCATAGGAACTTTTCCATCAACTTCGTCAGCTGGTCCGATTTTGAATACAATATCACCAAATTTACCACGACCACCAGATTGTTTTTTATAAACCTCTCTATGCTCTGCTTGTCTAGTGAAAGCTTCTTTATACTCAACTTGTGGCTCACCTTGATTAACCTCAACTTTAAACTCACGTCTTAAACGGTCAACAATAATATCTAAGTGAAGCTCACCCATACCTGAAATAATAGTTTGACCTGAAGCATGATCTGTACGTACAGTAAAAGTAGGATCCTCTTCAGCTAATTTCGCTAAAGCCATACCCATTTTATCAACGTCAGCTTTTGTTTTAGGCTCAACTGCGATACCAATTACCGGATCAGGGAACACCATAGATTCTAATACGATAGGGTGTTTCTCATCACACAAAGTATCACCGGTCTTAATATCTTTAAATCCTACAGCTGCTCCAATATCTCCAGCCTCGATATATTCGATCGGGTTTTGTTTGTTAGCGTGCATTTGATAGATACGAGAGATACGCTCTTTATTCCCTGAACGAGAATTGAAAACATAAGATCCTGCATCTAATCTTCCTGAATAAGCACGGAAGAAAGCCAAACGACCTACATAAGGGTCAGTAGCGATCTTAAACGCCAAAGCTGAGAAAGGCTCAGATACAGACGGCTTTCTTGAAATAGGCTCTTCAGTATCAGGATCTGTTCCTTCGATAGCTTCTTTATCTAACGGAGAAGGTAAGAATTTACAAACTGCATCCAACATAAACTGAACTCCTTTGTTTTTGAATGAAGATCCACATAACATAGGAATAATAGCCATATCGATAGTCGCACTTCTTAATGCATTGTTGATTTCATCTTCTGTAATAGAATCTTCATCTTCCATGAATTTTTCTAACAAGTTTTCATCATACGCTGCAACTTCCTCAATCAATTGCTGTCTGTATTTTTTCACATCAGCAACCATATCTTCCGGTACCGGAATAATATCAAAAGTAGCTCCTTGAGTTTCATCATGCCATACAATAGCCTGATTCTTGATCAAATCAACTACCCCTTTGAAATCAGCCTCATCACCAATAGGTAAAACTAAAGGCACAGCGTTAGATTTCAACATATCTTTTACTTGCTGACAAACCGCTAAGAAGTTAGACCCTTGACGGTCCATCTTGTTAACAAATCCCATACGAGGAACCTTATAGTTATCAGCTAATCTCCAGTTAGTTTCTGACTGAGGCTCAACACCGTCAACAGCAGAAAACAAGAACACCAATCCGTCTAATACACGTAATGAACGGTTTACCTCTACTGTAAAGTCAACGTGACCCGGAGTATCGATAATATTAAAGTGGTATCCGTGAGTATCTGCAACAGGTTTACCTTGCTCAGTTGGAAAGTTCCACTCACAAGTTGTAGCAGCAGAAGTAATTGTAATACCTCTTTCCGCTTCTTGCTCCATCCAGTCCATGGTTGCAGCACCTTCGTGAACTTCACCAATCTTATGCGATTTACCGGTATAGAATAAAATACGCTCAGTCGTTGTTGTTTTACCAGCATCAATGTGAGCCGCAATACCGATATTTCTTGTATATTTTAAATCTCTTGCCATTGTATTGTTATTTCTTTATGAATTAAAATCTAAAGTGAGAGAATGCTTTGTTTGCCTCAGCCATTTTGTGAGTGTCCATTCTTTTCTTAACTGCAGCACCTTCTTCTTTAGCAGCAGCTAAAATTTCAGAAGCTAATTTACCAGCCATAGATTTCTCATTTCTTTTTCTTGCATAAAGAATTAACCATTTCATCGCCATAGAAATTTTTCTATCCGGACGAATTTGCATCGGAATTTGGAATGAAGCACCACCTACACGACGAGAACGAACTTCTACGTGAGGCATAACATTTGTTAAAGCGTCTTTCCAAATCTCTAATGACGTTTTCTCTGCGTCTTGCTTTTTAGACTCAACGATGTCTAATGCATCATAAAATACTTTAAAAGCAACTGATTTCTTACCATCCCACATTAAGTTATTTACAAAACGAGTCACCAATTGATCGTTAAACTTCGGATCCGGTAAAAGAGGTCTTTTTTTGGCCTGTCTTTTTCTCATGTCTTTTCTTTAAAAGTTTTAAAATTACTTTTTGTCTTTAGGGCGTTTAGCACCATATTTAGATCTTCTTTGTAAACGACCGTTAACTCCGGCTGTATCCAAAGCACCACGTACGATGTGGTATCTAACTCCTGGTAAATCTTTTACCCTTCCACCTCTAACTAATACTATCGAGTGCTCTTGTAGATTGTGTCCTTCTCCCGGGATGTATGCATTTACCTCATTACCATTTGTTAAACGAACACGGGCAACTTTACGCATTGCCGAGTTTGGTTTTTTTGGCGTTGTAGTGTAAACACGCGTACAAACCCCTCTTCTTTGAGGACAAGAATCTAAAGCAGCCGATTTACTCTTCTTAGTTATTTTGGCTCTTCCAGTTCTTACTAATTGTTGAATTGTTGGCATAATTACTAATAAATTAATACTTGTTTTAACTACCCTATTTTAGGGATGCAAAGGTAGAAATTATTTTTTATAAACCAAATCTTAAATCTTTAATTTTCAATATGCTTACAAAAACATAAAGGCAACCTTTCTCAGGTCGCCTTTATTATTCATTACAATTAACCTTTAATTTACTAAGATGTAATATTGCCAAGGTTCTAATTTCAACCCTTCTTCTTTTTTGAATTCAAAAGGTTTTCCTGCGTTGTAATCTTTATATTTCTGATCTAATTCAAAAGTAACATTTTGCTCTTCTGCTGACAAATTCGCTATAAAAACCACTTTCTTTCCTTCTTTTTCTCTTTCAAAAACCAGAATCGAATTATCGTTTGACGTTAGTATTCTTTTATAAGAGGCTTTATGTTCTCCTCCGCTTAAAGCCGGATTTTCTGCTTTCAATTTCCCCAGCTTTTCATAAACCTTCATCATTTTTCCTTCAACATGAGGAATGGTATCTTTTTCGAAAAATTTCAAACGTTTCTTTAAATCGTATTCCTGTCCGTTATAGATTAAAGGCATGCCCGGCATAACATAGCTCAAAGCAGCAAAAGCTTCAACCGCATCACCCATTCGTTCAAATTCAGTTCCATTCCAGGAATTCTCATCGTGATTCGACGTAAAATTCATGTAAATATCGTCTTTATCTAACAATGTGTCGATCTTTGTCATGTAAGCATCAAAATCTTTAACTGTCTTTTTACCTTGTGCAATATCATTAAAAATATGGTGCACATCCCAACCGTATTGCATATTGAAAGCCTGTTTCATTAATTCCGGTTTTTCGGCTTCGGCCAACATAAAAACTGGTTTTTCTTTGCGAAGTTGAGCTGTAGCTTCATTCCAGAAATCAGTTGGTACTTCTCCTGCTACATCACATCGAAAACCATCGATATCAAAATTGGTAATCCAATATTTCATATCTGCAATCATAGCTTTCCGCAATTCCGGATTATCATAGTTTAATTCGGCAACATCAGTCCAATCAAAAGGAGCAATCATATTTCCTTTTTCATCATGTGTATAAAAATCGTTGTGCTCCGTTACCCAAGGATGATCCCAAGCGGTATGATTGGCTACCCAATCCAAAATAACATATATCCCATTTTGATGTGCTGTTTCTACCAATTGATGCAGATCGTCAGCCGAACCAAACTCTTTATTGATACTTCTGTAGTCTTTAATAGAATAATAACTCCCTAAATATTTTTTTCGTTCAATAGTATCCGTAATATCTTCGACTGACAACTCACCTTTTGCTTTGCGTTTTTTTACTCCGATCTCATGGATTGGCATCAGCCAAAGGATTTTTACGCCTAATTCTTTTACTTTCGGAATATCTTTGGTAAACTCGTTAAACGTTCCTTCCGGTGAATATTGACGAATATTAGCTTCATAAATCACTGCATTATCTGCTGTTGTTTCGTTTATAGCTTCTAATTTCGGTTCTTCAGATTGGATTTCTGCTGGTTTTTCTTTTTTACAACTCATTAAAATCAGAATTGCAAAAACGGATAGAATTATTTTCTTCATGTGCTTTGATTATTGTAAAATATACTTTATGAGATTTAGCTACGCTGAACTTACGTTTCTCGCTAACGCTCGAAATGACAAGGTATCATTTATTTTAATTCTAAAATCATGGCTGTTTTCCCTGAAATAGAAAGTTCTTTTTCCAGCGAAATCTTACTTCCTGAGATCACTTCATCCGCCGAAGTAAAATCCTTTAATCGCTCTTCAAATCGAGACAATGACAGCGTTTGATTTTCTAAATTGTTATTCAAGATCACCATTACGGTTTCATCATCCGTATAACGGAAATACACATACACATTATTTTCCGGAATGTAATGCATTAACTTCCCGTTGTGAATAGCCTTTGATGTTTTACGCCAGTTCAACACTTTTTTGGTAAAATCAAAAAAATGCTTCTGCTCTGCCGTTCTTCCCGAATTGGTAAATGCATTATTGGAATCGCTTTCCCAGCCGCCCGGAAAATCCTGACGAATATCAGCATCGCCTTTTCCTTTATCGCCAGCCATTGCTATTTCGGTTCCATAGTATAATTGCGGAATCCCACGCATAGTTGCTAATACTGTCATTCCTAACTGATACTTTTTAAAATCCTTTTGGTAATTTTGATTGAAACGACCTGTATCGTGGTTTTCCAAAAAGATCAATAAATTATTCGGATTGGCATATAAAAAGTCATTGGTAAAATTATCGTAGAATTTAATCATTCCATCATTCCAACCTGCGTTATTTTCATTAAAAACGTTTCCAAAAGCATCGTGCAATGTAAAATCCATTACACTTGGCAAATACGAATTATAGCTTTGGATCTTAGCAATGGGACTGTCTTTTTGCCAATACGACATTTGTGCCTGGTCATGCATCCACACTTCCCCCACGATATTAAAATACGGATATTCATCAGTGATAGCTTTTGTCCATTTAGCAATTCCTTCCTTATCATTGTATGAATATGTATCGACACGGAATCCGTCTAAATCAGCATATTCTATCCACCAAATAGCATTTTGAATCAAATAATTCAGCACTAAAGGATTGGATTGGTTCAAATCAGGCATACTTGGCACAAACCATCCGTCCATGCAATATTTAGCATCACGCTGAGAAGCATTGGAATCAAATTGCGTAGTCATGCGATAATTACTTTGGGCATAACCCGGAAACTGATGAAACCAATCGTATGTTGGCATATCTTTAAACATCCAATGTTCTGCCCCCCAGTGATTCGTTACATAATCCAGGATTAATTTCATGTCGCGCTTGTGCATTTCAGCCGCTAAACGTTTGTAATCTTCATTGGTCCCGTAACGCACATCAATCTGATACACATCCGATTGCCCGTAAGTATGATATGAATAGCCCTTATCGTTGTCTTCGCAAAGCGGTGTTGACCAAATTGCTGTTGCCCCTAATTCTTGCACATAATCCAGATGATCGATAATTCCCTGAATATCGCCACCATGTCTTCCACCCGGCAAACTTCTGTTTCCTTTTTCCTGTAACTTTTTTACAGAATCGTTATCCGGATTTCCATTTGCAAATCTATCCGGCATTAACAAATAAATCACATCAGACGAATCAAAACTTTTGCGCAAAGCAGAATTAGGTCTTCTCTTTTTAATTTCGAAATCCTTAACAAACGATTTTCTTCCGTTCCTGAATGTAAAATGTAAGATGCGACTTGAAACATCTTTAGTATTGATAGTCACGAATACATAGTTCGGATTTTCTGTTTTAACTACATTTGTAATCACCACATTATCAGAAACCGATACTTGGTTTTGCGCTATATTTTTCCCGTAGAAAAGAATTTGAACCTGATTGTAATTCATCCCTTCGTACCAAAACGGTGGCTCCATTTTTTCGATCTGAGCTGAAATGGAAATAGTGAACAACACTAATATTAAGTATAGTAGTTTTTTCATAAGTCAATAAATAATCTTCTTTATGAGATTCCTCCTTAGGTCGAAATGACAATAAGGAGGAATTTTAATTATTTCACTTCAATGATACTGATCGCATATCCGCCACCCGGAGCAGAAGTTAACGTTAACTCTGATTTGTTACTTACTGTTTTTTCAGAAATAATATAAGCCTGCGGATTGGTTTTGTAATGTGCGTCTTTAGCATCTGCGTAAATAGTTGCTTTGTACTTTTTACCTTTTTCTAAGAAATCTAATTTGATTTTTGAAGTTCTCTTGGTTATGCCATTAACATTTCCTATGAACCAATTTTGAGTTCCTTTTGCTTTACGAGCCACGGTAATATATTTTCCCGGCTCAGCTTCTAAATATTTAGAATCATCCCAATCTACTGCTACATCTTTGATAAATTGGAAAGCATCTAAGAAACGATTGTAGTTTTCCGGTAAATCGGCTGCCATTTGCAACGGGCTGTACATCGTTACATATAAAGCCAATTGGTTTGCCAATGTTGAATTTACATGCGAATGATTATCCGGATTTAACTTATCGATATCCATTTCAAAAATTCCCGGTGTGTAATCCATTGGTCCACCAATCAATCGTGTAAAAGGCAAAATCGTCACGTGATTTGGTTTTGAACCTCCAAACGCTTGGAATTCGGTTCCACGAGCCGATTCGTTTCCGATTAAATTCGGATAGGTTCTACAAATACCTGTCGGACGAACCGCTTCATGCGCATTTACCATGATCTTATAATCAGCTGCCTTTTTAACAGCATATAAATAATGATTGTTGATCCATTGACTATAATGATGTTCGCCAATTGGTAAAATATTCCCCACATATCCACTTTTCACGGCATCATATCCGTTGTCTTTCATGAATCGGTACGCCGTATCCATGTGACGCTCGTAGTTGCGAACCGAACCTGAGGTTTCATGGTGCATAATCATTTTTATACCTTTTGAAGCCGCATATTGATGGATTCCTTTTACATCAAAATCCGGATATGGTGTTACAAAATCGAATACATAATCTTTTTCGTGACCAAACCAATCTTCCCAACCTTCGTTCCAACCTTCTACTAAAACTGCATCAAAACCATGTAAAGCTGCAAAATCGATCAATTCTTTTACGTGTTTAGTTGTCGCTCCGTGTTTCCCATTAGGTTTTGTTTTAGAGTAATCCGTCACCCCTAATTGTACAGAAGGTAAATCATCAGTATAAGCCCATGAGCTTTTTCCGGTAATCATTTCCCACCAAACACCAACATATTTTACCGGTTTAATCCATGAGGTATCTTCAATTTTACAAGGATCATTTAAGTTCAAGGTCAATTTTGACGCTAAAATTTCGCGAGCATCATTACTCACCATAACAGTTCTCCATGGCGAATGACAAGGTGCTTGTAGGTTTCCTTTGTTTCCTTTTGAATCAGGTGTTAACCAAGATTGGAATACAAATTTTTTATCGTCTAAGTTCAAACTCATCAACGAATAATCGATTAAAGCTGCTTCGTGTAAATTGATGTATAAACCATCAGCGGTTTTCATCATCAACGCCGTTTGTACTCCCGTTTCTGAAAATTGCTCTTGTGAAGCATTGGAAGTCACTGCATTTTTAAACAACGATCGTATCTCAGATAATTTTGATTCAGTATAATCGTATTCTTGTGTGTCATAATCTCCCGGAATCCAAAAAGCGGTATGGTCTCCCGTCATTGCAAACTGTGTTCTTTCCTCTTTGATAACGAAATACACTAAATCTTTTTGTTCCGGAAATTCGTAACGAAAACCTAAACCTTCGTTATACAAACGAAAGCGAACAACCATTTTACGATTCGTTACTTTTTGAAGTAAAGTTACTGCCAATTCATTGTAATGATTTACAATTTCTTTTACTTCGCCCCAAACCGGTTTCCACGTTTCATTGAATGTATTCGTTTCTATCTTCTCTATTACAAAACCATCTAACAAGGATTGTTTATCATTTTTCAATTCAAAACCCAGCTTACTTGGTTTTACTACTTCTTTTCCGTTATAACTTAGCTGATACGTCGGCGTACCGTCTTTCAGAAGCGAAAAAGTCATTACTTGCTTTCCGTTTGGCGACTTTAACTCTTGTGCATTAACAGCAAATGAAACCACAGAAAGGAATAACAGAACAATTATTTTTTTCATTTTTTATATATTTAATAGGGCTTTAGCTTCAAAGGATTCTCCATTCAGTTGAATAGCGATATTTTGGTCTCCGTCCACAAAAATTTCAGTTCCAGACTGGCTTACCTGAACTTTAAAGATACGATTTCTAAAATTAACTTTAAAAGAATACGATTGCCATTCCGCTGGGATCTTAGGATCAAAAGAAAGTGTTCCATTCTTCACACGCATTCCACCGAAACCTTCAACGATACTCATCCAGGTTCCTGCCATAGACGTAATATGCAATCCTTCATGAACTTCTTTATTGTAATCATCTAAATCTAAACGAGAGGTTCTCAGATAAAATGTATAGGCTTGTTCCATTCTATCCAAAACCGCTGCCTGAATAGAGTGTACACAAGGCGAAAGTGAACTTTCATGTACTGTAAACGGTTCGTAAAAATCAAAATGTTTTTTCAATTCCTCTCTGGTAAAATGATCTTCAAAGAAATAGAACCCTTGCAATGTGTCCGCTTGTTTGATGTAAGGCGAACGCAAAATCCTGTCCCAAGACCATTTTTGATTAATTGGTCGTTGCGCTTTGTCTAAATTAGCTACAGACACCAATTCTTTATCTAAGAAACCATCTTGTTGTAAAAACACACCATGTTCTTCCGAATAAGGGAAATACATATTGTCGGCAACTTTTTTCCATTCAGAAATTTCCGCTTGTGACAGTTTAGCTTTATTCATAATTCGGGTATAATCAGAACCGAATTTTTGAGCTACATTTTCAATCTGCTGTACTGTATAATCAATACACCATTTGGCAATATAATTAGTATACCAGTTATTATTCACGTTATTTTCGTATTCATTCGGACCGGTTACACCCAAAATTACATACTTATTTTTATGCGTTGAAAATGTGGCTCTTTGATGCCAAAAACGCGCAATTCCGATTAACACTTCCAAACCTTTCTCCGGAATATACGACTCATCTTCCGTATAGCGTGTGTAATTGAAGATAGCAAAAGCTATGGCGCCATTTCTATGAATTTCTTCGAATGTAATTTCCCATTCGTTATGACATTCTTCACCATTCATCGTTACCATAGGATACAAAGCCGCTCCATTAGAAAATCCTAATTTTTCGGCATTTTCAATGGCTTTTTCCAACTGATTGTATCGATAGGCTAATAAATTTCTGGCTACGTTCTGATCTTTGGTTGCCATGTAAAACGGAATACAATAGGCTTCTGTATCCCAATAAGTTGAACCGCCATATTTTTCACCGGTAAATCCTTTGGGACCAATATTCAAACGCGAATCTTTCCCTGAATAGGTCTGGTTCAAATGAAAAATATTGAAACGAATTCCCTGCTGGGCTTTCACATCTCCTTCTATGGTGATATCGCTCATTTGCCAAATCCTATCCCAATCTTCAATTTGATTTGATAAAAGTGTTTCAAAACCTAATTGATTCGCTCTATCAATAGCATTTTGAGCTGCTTCGAATAAATTTTCAACTGCGTGATTCATTGAGGTTACATAGCCTCCGAACTTCTGCAAAACTACCGTTTGGTCTTGCCCTACAGAAACACTGTAACTCAACTGTACTTTTGATTCTTCCTGAGTAACTGCAGCAGGTTGCAAATTTAGATTTTCACCATCAAGAAAAACCTGATTATCCATAAAAGTAACTACTTCAAAATTAGTTTTTAAAGTATGTGACTGGATAAACCCTGCATTTTTATATTGCTTTATAGCATCAACTTTCCAGAATTTTTCTTCCCAGTTAGTATCTTTATTTTCAATTCCTGAATCTACATACGGTTTCCAAGTTACATTAACCGACTTGTTCAATGGCCTAATTTGGTAACGAATAGCTCCGACTTCATTCCATTCTAAAGACAAGAAACGCAAAACATTAACCTGAATTTCTACGTCGTTTGGTAAAACTGCCTGAAAAGAACGTTTGTACCAACCTTCTTTCATATTCAATTCGCGACGGAAATTGGCAACTGATTTACAAGTTTTCAAATCCAAATTTTCTCCGTCAATTTCTATTTGAATTCCAATCCAATTGGGTGCGTTTAGGACTTTGGCAAAATATTCGGGATAACCGTTCTTCCACCAACCCACTTTAGTTTTATCAGGATAATATACTCCGGCAATATAACTTCCTTGAAAAGTACTTCCTGAATAATCTTCTTCAAAATTAGCACGTTGTCCCATTGCTCCGTTTCCTAAACTGAATAAACTTTCTGAGGAACGTACATGAGCCGGCTCAAATCCTTCTTCTATAACCGACCAATTATCCGGTACTATATAATCTTGATTCATATTATTAGTATGCTTTTAGAACAAAAGCATTATTTTTTAATTAGTTCTTTTAAAAAATCTTCACTTATTTGTGTAAAGTTCTGAAAGCAAAATTGTGCTTCGTTCAAAACGTTTACTTCTCCAATTCCTATGCTGGTCATTTGTGCAACATTAGCGGCTTGAATTCCGGCAACCGAATCTTCAAACACAATGCAATCTGTTGCAACCGCATTAACTTTTTTAGCTCCTTGTAAAAACACTTCCGGATCCGGCTTAGCATTGGTTACATCATTTCCGTCTACAATAGCATCAAAATAGTGTAGCAAATTGGTCTTTTCTAAAATGGGTTTAGCATTTTTACTTGCCGATCCTAATACAATATTTTGATGATTTTGTTTTAAAAATTCCAATACGTTAACCACTCCTTTCAGTACTTCTGTTTCATTCATTTTTTCAATGAATGCTAAATACTCTTCATTTTTTTGTACCAGCCAAAGTTCTTTCTGTTCCTGATTTGCCTGAACATTTCCCCATTCCAGTATCAATTCCAGTGAACGCACTCTACTAACTCCTTTTAGTTGCTCGTTATCTTCATGTGTAAACTGAATTCCAATACTTTGGGCTAAGTTTTGCCAAGCTATAAAATGGTATTTAGCAGTATCAACTATAACTCCGTCCAGATCAAATATGAATGTTTTCTGTTTCATTTTAAACGCCTTTAATATCTTTAACTTTCAACACTAAAACTGCTGCTATCAAAAAACTCACACCACTCATAACAATAGCAAAAATTGCATGATCGTGGTAAACATATTTAACTAACGGCCCTCCGATCAAAGCATTAATAATTTGGGGAATAACAATGAAAAAATTAAAAATCCCCATGTAAACCCCCATTTTTTTAGGTTTAATCGATCCTGCTAAAATTGCATAAGGCATAGCCAGGATACTAGCCCAAGCTATTCCTACTAAAATCATTGAAAAAACAAGTGATTCTTTATTAGGCATAAAATACATAGATATCAACCCTATACCTCCTAAAGCAAGTGATACTGCATGAGTCTTTTTTCTACCTATTGCTTTAGCTATAAGCGGAAGTGCAAAAGCAATAACTGCTGAAACTGCATTATAAACACCGAATATAATTCCTACCCAGTCTCCTGCATTTTGAAAATCAGCACTTTTTGTATCTTCAGGTGCTAATCCATAAATGTGTTGGGCAATAGCCGGTGTGGAAAAGACCCACATTCCGAATAGCCCGAACCAAGAAAAGAATTGCACCCAACTTAGTTGGCGCATTGTCTCCGGCATTTTAGCAAAATCAGAAAAAATATCAGAAAGTTTAGCTTCTTTCACATCTTCATCCAGTGCATTTTGATGTTCTTTTTCATCTTGAAATTGCATCAATTCTTCCGGTGAATACTCCTTAGTTGTAAGGATTGTTATTAAAATCGTTCCAACTAAAACCACCGCACCGATAATAAAAGAGTAAATCAAGTTTAAAGGCACTGCTGATGATTCTGTCGATTGATTGCTAACATCAAACCAATTGTGCAAAACATAAGGCAACCAAGAACCGATTACGGCACCTATTCCAATCAATGCTGTTTGTACACTAAACCCTAAGGTGTGCTGGTCCGATCTAAGATTATCGCCAACTAATGCCCTAAAAGGTTCCATGGCAATATTGAATGAAGCATCCATTATCATCAACATTCCTGCTCCTACCCATAAGGCTGGCATAAATGCAATAAAAATTTCAGCTTGCGGCATTAACACAAGTCCTATTGAAGCTAACAACGCTCCTGTCAAAAAATAAGGTTTTCTTCGTCCGAACTTCGACCAAGTATTGTCACTATAGTGACCAATCACAGGCTGAACAATTAACCCCATCAAAGGAGCAATGATCCAAAACCATGATAACTCATGGACATCGGCACCAAAAATCTGAAGTATTCTGCTGGCATTTGCATTTTGCAAAGCAAACCCCATCTGAATTCCTAAGAAACCGAAACTCATGTTCCAAATTTCCCAGAAACTTAACTTACGCTTTTCCATTATCGTAAATAATTTATCGGTTCAATACGATAAGCGCATTAAATGCTTATCAAAACTTAAAAATGTAGAAGTGAAATATAAGCTTTGATATCACAAATTTATTTTTTTAGCCTATTGCTAAACTATTTTCAAGAGAAAAATTTCGGCTACACAAAACAAAAAATAACATAATATATTGAAAAACTGATAATTACAAAAACTATTTCGTTTTCGTAGAATCACGTAAAATCAAATTAGTCTCAATAACTTCCGTTTTGTATTGCTCTATAATTTCTTCTTCATAATCATATTCTTCTTCATTTTCCAACCTTTCAATCAACATCTGAGCTGCTTTTCTCCCCATCTTAATACCATTCTGACTGACCGTTGTAATTGTTGGTGTTGAATACTTAGAAATAATACCATCCGTAAATGCGATAACTTCTAAGTCCTCCGGAACATTAATATCTAAACTTTTAGCTATCTTAATAGCTACCACAGCAAATAATTCATTTACTGCAAAAATCGCATCTACTTCCTCATTATTTAACAAGTAATGTATTTTTGTATTGCAACTATCTATATCTTCAATCTTAATAATATACTTATCTTCCACTTCAATACCGTGAGTCTCCAAGGCTTTAATATAGCCGTCCGTTCTCAATTTACCGACACTTACATAATCTACAGTTGTAATTAATGCTATTTTTTTAGCACCACCTTCAATTAAAAAAGAAACAGCATCAAAAGCAGCCGAAAAGTCATCGATGATCACTTTGTCTGTAAAAATTTCATTCGTTACCCTATCGAACATCACTACCGGCATTCCCTGATTCATTACTTCCATTATATGATGGTAATCTGACTTTTGTTGGGTCTCTTTGGAAAGAGACATAATAAAACCATCAGTACTGCCATTTGCCAACATCTCTAAGTTAATCACTTCTTTATCAAAAGATTCATTTGACATACAGATGATAACATTGTAGCCTTGTTCATTAGCAACCTGTTCAATCCCTGTAATTACAGTTGCAAAAAAATGGTGAACTATTTCAGGGATTACGACCCCAATTGTTTTCGTTTTTTTATTTTTTAAGCTTAACGCAATATTATTAGGCTTATAATTATACAATTTTGCAAAAGCCTGAACTTTCAGGCGAGTATCTTCACTTATTTCGGGGCTATTTCTTAACGATTTTGAAACTGTTGATACTGAAACATCTAATTCTTTAGCTATTTGTTTTAAGGTAACTTTTCGTCTCATGGTATTTTTAACAAGTAATAATTTTTGAATAAATGTAATCTATATTTTTCACTATCACAATTTTACACGCAAAAATCGAGCTTTTCATTAAAGTTTTCAACACGAAAACGTTTTCGCAAGGTTGTTAATCGAATTTCATTTTGGAAAACGTTTTTTTTACATAATTTTAACATTAGAAGTGAATATAAGCGAATAAAAACAATCGTTTAACCTAATATTTTTGTATGAAAACACTGCAAAAAAAGTTATTACTTTTATTACTTATCTTACCCATAAGTATGTTTGCACAAAACACCTTAAAAGGAGTTGTTTTAGATAGTGGTTCGCAACAACCGCTGCCGGGTGTAAACATTTTAGTAAAAGGCACGTCAAATGGTACTACAACTGATTTTGACGGAAACTTTACCCTAAACAATCTTAAAAAGAATGACATTTTAATTTTGAAGTACATTGGCTTTAAAGAAGTAACTTATACTTACACAGGTCAAGACAATGTTACAATTACCATGACAGAAGACCTTCAACAACTTCAGGATATAGTTGTTATAGGTTATGGTACTGTTAAGAAAGAAGACGCAACGGGTTCTGTAAGCACAGTTACTGAGAAAAACTTTGTTAAAGGACCGGTAGTTGCTGCGGATCAGATGATTCAAGGAAAAGTTGCCGGAGTACAGATCACCAATGGTGGTGGAGCACCCGGTGAAGGAGCGACAATCAGAATTCGTCAGGGGTCTTCTCTGAGTGGAAATAACGACCCTTTATTTGTAATTGATGGTGTTCCTGTTGCAGCAGACAACACAGGAGGACGAAATCCTTTGGCTTCTATTAACCAGAACGATATTGAAAGTGTTACCGTTTTAAAAGACGCATCTGCTACTGCTATCTATGGTTCCAGAGCCTCAAACGGGGTAATCATTATTACCACCAAAAAAGGGAAAAGCGGGGAAATGAAAATTAATTACAGTGGAAATGTTTCTTACAGTAGTATAGCAAAAAAAGTAGATGTTTTAAGTGGTGACCAATTAAGAAGTTATGTTAATACTTATGGAAACACCAACCAACAGGCACTTTTAGGTACAGCCAATACGAATTGGCAAGAAGAAATCTATCGCGATGCAATTGGTACTGATCACAACATCTCTTTATCAGGAGGTAGTGACAATATCACGTACAGAGCTTCAGCCGGTTTTACTGATATGGATGGTATCTTAAAAGAAGACAATTTCACAAGAGCTACAACCAGTGCTTCAGTAGTAGGCAACTTTTTTAATGAACATTTAAAAATTGAAGCTAATAACAAGACTTCTTCCATGCGTAATAACTACAGTGAAAGGAGTGCAATCGGATCTTCATTAGCTTTCGATCCAACACAAAACATCTATAATTCTGATGGCTCTTATTTTGAATGGAACCAACAATTGGCCAGCAGAAACCCAGTAGCTTTAATTAATCAATCCCATAATTACGGAACTGCTTTCAGAAGCTTAGGAAATATTCAAGCAGAATATAAATTACATTTCTTCCCAGACTTAAAAGCTGTTGCTAACTTTGGCTATGACTATACAACAGGGAGAAGCTATGGAGGGTATGGATATGACAGCAATTATTATTATACAAATGCTTCTGCTGAATATGACTACACAAATGATAGTAAAAACAGATTAATGGATTTGTACTTAAACTATCATAAAGATATTGATGCCATTAAAGGTTCGGTAGAATTAACTGCCGGATATAACTATCAAAATTTTGATTATATCAACAATGGTGGCTATTCTGTAAATATTGCCGGAGTAGAATCTGTAACACCGGCTACAAAAACCGGTTATAACCTACAGTCTTATTTTGCCAGAGGGATCTTCAACTTTTATGATAAATATGTATTAACAGCAACTATCCGCAGAGACGGAACTTCAAGATTTGCTCCTGAATACAGATGGAGTAATTTCCCTTCAGCAGCTTTAGCCTGGAAAATCGATAAAGAAAAGTTCTTAGAAAATGTTTCTTCTATCTCTTCACTGAAACTTCGTATAGGTTGGGGTATTACCGGACAGCAAGACATAGGAAAGCTGTACCCTTCATTACCTACCTACCTTAGCTCTGATAACCAAGCTCAGTATCAAATAGGGGACACTTTTTATACAACAGTAAGACCACAAGCCTACAATTCTAATTTAAAATGGGAACAAACCGAAACCAGAAATATAGGTCTTGATTTCGGGCTAATAAAAAACAGAATTACGGGTAGCATAGACCTATATGAGAAAAGAACAAAAGACTTAATTGCATATGTTCCTAACCCTGCATTCTATGGTTTTTCTAACTATGATTATTATAATATTGGTAAAACAAAGAATCAAGGTATTGAAATGGCTTTAGAAGCTGTAGTTGTTAGTACAGATGATTGGAACTTTACTGTAGGAGGTAACATGACGCTACAAAACTCTAAAGTAACCGGTTTAATTGACGGAGCTCCTGACTTTGGAATCTCAACCGGAGGTATTACAGGAGGTATTGACAATCAAGTACAAAGAATACAGGTTGACTATGCTCCAAATGCTTATTATGTATATGAGCAAGCTTATGATTCAAATGGTCAACCAATTGACGGCGTATTTGTAGACCGAAACGGAGACGGACAAATAACTACTGATGACCGTTATTTCTATAAAAAACCACAAGCTGATGTATATTATGGTTTCTATACTAATTTAAGCTACAAAAACTGGGATTTAGCTATGTCTTGGAGAGGAAGTTGGGGTAATTATAACTATTACAATGTTGATTCAAACTTAGGATGGAGCAATCAAATTCTTATTAGAGATACCGACTTAGGAAATGCTACGACAGAAGTACTGGATACTAATTTTAGCTACTCAGGATCAGAACGTTACTTATCAGATTATTACATAAGAGATGCTTCATTCATAAGAATGGATAACCTGACTATTGCTTATAATTTCAAAAATTTCTTAGGCTCAAAGGCGAATGCAAGATTATCATTAGCAGGACAAAATCTGATCTTAATCACAGATTATAAAGGAATTGACCCTGAGGTAAACGGAGGAATTGACAATACAATTTACCCAAGACCTAGAATGTACACATTCGGTTTAAATGTAAACTTTTAAAAAAAATCACTATGAAGAATTTAAAATTAAAACTATTAAGCTTATCTTCTTTGTTATTCTTATTCCTTACTGTTTCTTGTACTGATGAATTAGACACAAAACCTGAAGGAACTGAACAAACAGCAGATGAATTATTTGCAGATCCTAGCTCATATAAAAGCTTTTTAGCTAAACTTTATGCCGGTCTTGCAACGACTGGTCAGCAAGGGCCTGCAGGACAGGGAGATGTTGCTGGTATTGATGAAGGATTTAGCTCATATGTCAGAAACCTTTGGAATTTTCAAGAATTGACAACAGACGAAGCAATCATAGCATGGAACGATGCTACTATAAAAGACTTCCATTGGCACACTTGGACCGTTTCTGATGGTTTTGTAAAAGCAACTTTTTACAGATTATCCTACCAAATTACAAACTGTAATGAATTTTTAAGACAGACTACAGATGAAAAATTAGATGGTAGAGGTGTAACAGGTAGCTTAAGAGATGACATCAAAACTTTCAGAGCAGAAGCTCGTTTTTTAAGAGCTTTGAGCTACTGGCACATCATCGACCTATTCGGAGGTGCTTCTTTAACTACTGAAGATTCTCCTACTCAATATTATTTACCGGACTATGCTAACAGACAACAACTATTTGATTTTGTTGAAAGTGAATTAACCGGAATGGAAGCGGATTTGAAAGAACCTAACAGCAATGAACAATTCAGAGTTGATAAAGCGGCTGCTTGGATGTTAAAAGCGAAACTGTTCTTAAATGCTCAGGTTTATGTAGGAACAGACAGAACTCAAGACGCTTATACTTATGTAAATAAAGTAATCAATGAAACCAGTTATTCTATACACAGTAATTATTCTCAACTATTTTTAGCTGATAATGATACTAACGGTGCTCAAAATGAGTTCATCTTTGCTGTAGCATTTGATGGTTTACATACTAAAACATACGGAGGTACAACTTACCTGACACATGCTCCGGTTGGAGGTAGTATGGATGCTTCTGAATTCGGTATTAACGGTGGTTGGGCAGGATTGCGAACTACTTCTGCATTTGTTGAAAAATTTGACGGAATGGATAATGATACCAGAAAACAATTCTACACTTCAGGTCAAACATTAGAGATTAACGATGTGGGAAGTTTTACCGATGGCTATGCAATTGCCAAATGGAAAAATGTAGACAGTATGGGCAATCAAGGGTCAGATGCTTCGGGAGATTTTGTTGACACAGACTACCCTATGTTCAGATTGGCTGATGCTTACCTAATGTATGCAGAATGTTTCTTAAGAGGAGGTGGCGGTGATGCTACAACAGCTGTGGGCTATATCAATGAGCTAAGAGAACGAGCTTACGGAAACACTTCCGGAGATATTACAGCTTCTGACTTGGACTTAGATTTTATCTTAGACGAACGTGCAAGAGAATTACATTGGGAAGGCCACAGAAGATCTGATTTGATCCGTTTCGGAAAATTTAGCGGTAGTTCTTATTTATGGCCTTGGAAAGGAAATGTGGCCAATGGCGCACCAATCCCTTCTTACAGAAAATTATTCCCAATACCACAAGATGCAATTATTGTAAATCCGAATTTAATTCAAAACCCTGGTTATTAATTTAATATTAAAGATATATGAAAAATATAGTTAAATCATTATTTGTTTTATTAAGTGTCTTTGCTATCTCATGTAGTACTGACGATGTACAAGACAGACCTGTTATACAAGGTGTTGACGCACCTGTTTTAACTGCTCCTGAAGACGGAAATACTTACACATTACTTCCTGAAAATATGGATGCCTTAGCAGAACGTTTCGTTTGGACAGCGGCTAATTATAATGGTAATGTAGCTATAAACTACTCCGTTGAAATGGATCTTACCGGTGGGGATTTCTCAAATGCTCAAGTATTGGGAGGAACTTCAAGTGATCTTCAGGCTCCGGTTACAGTAGAAACGTTAAACAATGCTTGCACAGCTCTAGGTGCAAATCCTTATGAAGCTAGTAGTTTTGATGTAAGAGTAGTTTCTTCGGTAGGAAGTAACAGTACTGCTTATTCGCCAATGGTTTCTAATATTGTAACTATAGTTATTACTCCTTACACAACCGAAAGTCCTAAACTTTATGTAATCGGTAATTTCCTAAGTGGCAGCGGATATGGTGCTGATTGGACGCCGGATGCCAGTTTACCTGCTTTAGCTTCTTCTGGTTATGGCTTAACTGATTTTGAAGGGTATGTATATATGAATGTAACAAGTCCTGAATTCAAATTATTACCAACTAACAGTAGTTTTGATGGCGATTACGGTGATGACGGAACCTTTACAGGTGCTTTACTTCAAGATGGTGAAGTTAACGTTCAACTATCTGCGGGAAGTTATTATAAAATAAATGCGAACACTACAACAATGACATACACAACTACAGCGACTCAATGGGCTGTAACCGGTTCTGCTACTACTTTAGGCTGGCCTGCCGGTCCTGATGGTACTGATGGTCAGGATGTAGATTTAACTTATAATACAGCAACAAAAAAATGGGAAGTTATCACAACTCTTACAGGAGGTCAAGAATTAAAATTCAGAGCAAATAATGCTTGGACATTGAATTATGGTGATGATGGTGCTGACGGATCATTAAATGAAGGAGGAGCAAATATCACTATTGCGACAACGGGATCTTATTTAATTGAATTAGATTTAAGCAATCCGAGAGAGTATACTTATACTTTAACCGCACAATAAAAATTTTCAAGGGCTAACCAAAAGTTAGCCCTTTTTAAACTATAAGAAATGAAAAAAATCTTTACCTATTTTTTCTTTTGTATCACAGCCATTTCATTTGCGCAACTCTCATGGCAGGGAGGGACTAATCCTGACCAGAATCAATCTGCAACCCTACTATTTGATAAAACCGGAACCGGTTTAGCTTCATATTCAGGAACTATATATGCCCATACCGGAGTAACTTTAAACGGAAGTGCTTGGCAAAATGTAATCGGGAACTGGGAGATAATACTGCGCAACCCTCGCTAACTTTAGTCTCAGGAAACATCTATAAATTGGACTTAACGTCTACCATTGAGAATTTTTATTCTGTAAGTTCAGGAACCATATCTAAAATCAATATTGTTCTGAGAAGTGCAGACGGAACACAGCAAACAGCGGATTTAGAAATAAATGTAGGCTCTTTTCAATCTACATTAATCTCTCCTTCAGAAAACAGTACAACCATTTTAAACTCTGGTGATAATCTAAGCATCAGTGCTTCGAACACTAACGGAAATGCTGATTACACGCTATTGGCTAACGGAGTTAGTCTTAATACTTTTACCGGAAGTACTTATAATTATACTGACACTAATATCACAACCAATAAAAACTATGAGTTACAAATTACTCAAGGTGGTATTACACAATCAAAATACTTCTCTGTTGTTATCAATCCCGGAGTGCTCTCTGAGAACCTTCCTGCAAATACTGTGATCGGTATCAATTATGACAACAGTGATACTACTAAAGCAACTTTAGTACTGAATGCTCCCGGAAAAGAATTTATTTATGTAGCCGGAAGTTTTAACAATTGGCAACCTTCTTCGGCTTATGCCATGAAAAAAGACCCATCTTCGGATAAATTCTGGATCGAATTAGTCGGTTTAACTCCCGGACAAGTATACACTTACCAATATTGGGTATTCGACACAACTCCTACAACTAATTCACAAATATTAGTCAAAACGGCTGATCCTTGCTCTACTTTAGTTTTATCGCCTTATGATGATCCTTACATTCCATCCGGTTCATTTCCTGATCTGGCAACAACTTATGCTTATCCTGCCGGACAAGAAAGGGAAGTTACAGTTCTTCAAACCGGACAAACACCTTATAACTGGCAAGTAACAAACTTCACAAAACCTTCTAAAGACAACTTAGTGGTTTATGAAGTTTTGGTACGTGATTTTGATGCAGACAGAAACTATCAGGATCTGATTGACAAGGTAAACTATTTCAAAAATTTAGGAGTCAATGCTATTGAATTAATGCCTGTTATGGAATTTGAAGGCAATGAAAGTTGGGGATATAATACTTCCTTTCACATGGCTTTAGACAAATATTATGGCACATCTGATAAACTAAAAGAATTTGTTGATCTCTGCCATCAAAACGGAATTGCCGTTATTCTAGATATCGCTTTTAACCATGCTTTCGGTAGAAATCCTATGGTTCGCATGTGGATGAACGATCCTGACGGTGACGGTTGGGGTGGTCCGAATACCGACAATCCTTATTTTAATACCATTGCCAAACATTCCTATAGTGTAGGAGAAGATTTCAATCATACTTCTGCAGACACTAAAGAATATGTAAAAAGAACGGTTCAGTATTGGATTGAAGAATTTAAAATTGACGGTTTTCGTTGGGACTTAACGAAAGGTTTTACACAAGCTTGTACAGCCAGTGATGAAACTTGTACCAATGCTTACCAACAAGATCGTGTAGATATCCTTAAAGATTATGCTGACTTTTCATGGAGTATTGATCCGGATCATTATGTGATCTTTGAACATTTAGGAACGGATGCTGAAGAACAACAATGGGCTAACTACCGTTTAAATGAAGGAAAAGGCATTATGATGTGGGGTGAAATGTTCTACAACTACAGTCAACTGGCTAAGGGATACGCTACTAATGCTGATATTACCCGAATGGGACATGTAAGCCGTGGATTCTCCGGTAAACGTTTGATGGGATATCCGGAAAGTCACGATAAAGATCGTTTAATGTATGAAGCGGTTACTTATGGAAATGGTGCAGGATCTTACCCTGTTCAAGGCAACCTGACAAATGCTTTAAACAGAATGGCTTCCTTGGGAGCGGTCAGTTTATTAATCCCGGGGCCTAAAATGATCTGGCACTTTCAGGAGTTAGGAATGGACGATTCTATTTACACTTGCACAAACGGAACTGTAAACAGTGAGACCGATACTACAACCGGAGATTGTAAACTATCTACTAAACCACAACCACAATGGGTGGAAGATTGGTTAAATGATGCGATAAGAGGCGCTATCTATACAAAATACTCTAAATTAATTCAATTAAAAACCACTGAGCCTGTTTTTAACGGCGATTACGCCATCAGTCCGGATGCTAATGCTATTAAACCTCGTATTTACATCTATGATAATAGCTTACCGGCTAGCAGTTTGAAAAATGTAGTGGTTTTAGCAAACTTTTCAGTTGCTGACCAAAATGTCACTCCAGACTTCCCTTATACCGGAACCTGGTATGACTTAATGGATAATACCCCAATAACGGTTAGTAGTACATCTGCTCAAATTTTAATTCCATCCGGACAGTTTAAAATATATGGAAATCAACCGGCGACTTTAACTGCTGAAACTTTTGATCTAGAAAATGAGTTCGCTCTTTACCCAAATCCGGCAAAAGAGAGTTTTTCAGTTTCTTCATCAGCCGATTCAATTGAAATCTTTTCAATTACCGGACAAAGCATTCTGAAACAGTCTAATATAGAGGCAAACCAAGTAATTGCTGTCGCTAATTTAAAATCCGGTGTTTATCTGATTAAGATCACCAAAGAAAATAAATCCATTACTAAAAAACTGATTAAAAACTAAATTTGGGTTAGTTTTATAAGTTTGAGGCACCTTCGGGTGCTTCTTTTTTTATACGAAATAGACAACAATTTCGTTTCTTTACAGTATGAAAAAAATTTTTCTGTATTTCACCTTTTTATTACTGCAAAATACTTTTGCCCAAAATTTTCATTTAAAGATCAAAGGACAAAATAATACAGAAACAAAAACTATTGACAGTATAGGTTATGTTAATACCTTTGAAAAAGTCAGTGAAATTGTTGAGCACAAAAAATCCTTTGAAAACAAACTAACGCTTCTAGGCTATTATCAAAAAGAGCTTCTCGAACAACAAAAAGTAAATGACAGTTCTTTTCTTTTGGTTTACCAACTTGGTAAAGCAATTACCGAGATCAATATTAATTTCAATACACTTTCGGATAACGAAAAGGAACTTATTCACGAAACAAGCGATACTATAACAATTCCCACTTCCGAAATTGAAAATTGGATGAATGGCAAACTGGCACTCTTAGAAAAAAACGGATACGCTTTAGCCAAACTGCAATTGCAAAACGTTCTTTCCCGAAAAAATACTTTACAAGCTACTTTATTTTTCAGTGCCGGAAGCAAAAGGACTTTTAATGAATTAGTCATTATAGGCTATGATAAGTTTCCTGAAAACATTAAACGCAATTGGAATAAAAAGCTAAAAAAAAGAGATTTCAACCAAGAACTGGTTGAAGAAATTTATAATGATTTTTCTGAATTCCCTTTTGTAAACCAAATTAAATATCCGGAAATCTTATTGACTCAGGACAGTACCAAAGTGTATGCTTATGTTGAAAAGAGCCGACCAAATAAGTTTGACGGTTTTATAGGCTTTGCTAATGATGCTGAAAAAAGTAAAATCGTTTTTAACGGATATCTCGATCTTGCCTTGCAAAATATTTTCAATTCGGGTGAAAAGTTTAACATCTATTGGCGAAATGACGGGAATCAACAGACTTCTTTTAATTTAGGCACAGAACTTCCTTACGCCTTTAAAACAGCTTTCGGACTAAAAGGAAATTTAAAGATCTTTAAACAAGACAGCACCTTTCAAAATACCAATCTGGATTTAAATGTAGGTTATTATTTTTCCTATAACAAAAAAGCTTTTTTGGGGTATCAGAGTACGAATTCCGTTGACATTCAAAATAGTAATTCCGCATCTTTGCAAGATTTCAACAGTAAATTTTATACCTTAAGTTTTGAATATATCAAACAAGATAAAAATTCTGTTTTATTTCCCGAAAAAACCAATTTCTTTCTGAAAACCGGAATCGGTAACAGAACCTTAACTGCTGAGACAACTCATCAGATATTGGGACAAATGGAAATCAGTCATAATCTCTACATCAATGAAAAAAACAGCATCAATGTAAAGAACCAAACGTTTTATTTAGATAGTAACAACTATGTTGTCAACGAATTATTCCGGTTCGGAGGAATTAATTCCATCCGAGGTTTTAGGGAAAACACATTACAAGCCAGCTTGTTTTCCGGAATCTTCACAGAATACCGATATATTTTAGCTTCCAATTTATTCGTTAATTCTATTATAGATTATGGATATATGCAGGATAAAACAGCTGATATTCGGGAAAATTTATTAGGCTTGGGCTTTGGTTTCGGACTGGCTAGCCCGAATGGCTTATTCAGTTTAGTCTATGCAAACGGTTCTACAAAAGAACAGACTATAAAACTCTCTAACTCTATTGTTCATATTAGTTTTAAAACTAATTTTTAGCCTAAAAAAACACCAAAAGTTTTATTTCATTTTATTCTTTTTCCTTCGCCAATCCCATTCCTCGATTAATCCTCCACTTACAGATATTTAAAATAGAAAGAAATACTAAAAATAACTACCTTTGTCCCCATGGAAAAAGGACAACAAATATTTGGTATTCGTGCTATAATTGAAGCCATTCAATCAGGAACTGAAATTGATAAAGTTTTTATTCAAAAAGATTCTCACGGCGAATTAATGCGTGAATTGTTGAAGGTCCTCAAAGAACACAATATCAATTATGCTCAGGTTCCTGTTGAAAAATTGAACAGGTTAGGCAACCGAAACCATCAAGGAGCCATTGCTACTGTTTCCCCTATTTCCTTTCAGGACCTGGATGAATTGATCGTGTCCCTTTCAGAAGCTGGAAAAACACCTCTTTTTTTGGTTTTAGATGGGGTTTCCGACGCCCGAAATTTCGGAGCAATTATCCGAACGGCTGAATGTACCGGAGTTCACGGAATCATCA
This sequence comes from Flavobacterium sediminis, assembly GCF_003148385.1. Lineage (NCBI taxonomy): Bacteria > Pseudomonadati > Bacteroidota > Flavobacteriia > Flavobacteriales > Flavobacteriaceae > Flavobacterium > Flavobacterium sediminis. Next base: position 846,108 of record NZ_CP029463.1, read on the forward strand.
TATCCAAACAAGGTAGTGCCCCTGTAAACGGAGACACTGTAAAAACAAGTGCCGGCGCCGTTTTTAATGTCCCTATCTGTAAAGTAGATCATATTAAAGATGCTGTATTCCACCTACAAGCTTCCGGAATCAAAACGGTAGCTGCAACTGAAAAAACCCATACTGATCTGTACGAGGTTGATCTTAAAGAGCCCGTTGCTATTATTATGGGAAGTGAAGACAAGGGTGTGAATCCTTCTGTTCTTAAGGTTGTAGATGAAAAAGCTAAATTACCTATGTTTGGCACTATCTCATCTTTAAATGTATCTGTTGCCTGTGGTGCCTTTTTATATGAAGCTATTCGCCAACGATCATAAAGAACATGAAACCGGACGACGTTAAAATAAATTTTCGCAAACCGAATTATGAAGTTTCAGATGAACTTTTTCGTTATTCGGAAAAGTATGGACGAACTACACAAACCCGCGTGTTGTATGATGATCTATTACGCTTTTCCGGCTATATCAGTTTAGAAGACGAGCAAGGCAATGATACTTTGTGGTTACGCGTTTATTATCCGGAATTTGAAAGAGCCGAGATCGAAGCCAGCTTAAATAAAATTTATACTCTTTTACATTCCGATGGCGATGAGGAAACACTGCCATTTCTTACTGTCGATTCTATTGATTATTGTACTTTCGGAAACTCTAAACCATTTCGGATTAAAGTTCGTAATATCCTGAATGACAATTTCACCAATTTTTACATCAAAAAAGCCGATGCTTCCCGTATTTACGGATTGGAACTGGAAGAAATACTTTCTCCCAACCGAATCAATTTTTTGATCCATAAAGATACTTTAATAGAAGAGCATATTATAGGTGTTCCCGGAGATGTCTTCATACAAAAAATGCTGCCCAACTGCACGGAACTGGAAAAAGCTCAAATTGCCAAAGAATTCGTGAAATTCAATGAGCGTTGTTTCTTAGGGTTATTAGGAGATATGCGTTCGTACAATTATGTGGTTATTCCCATTCACGATTTTGACCATGTAGTCTATAGAATACGTCCCATTGATTTTGACCAACAATCGTACGAGGGTAATTTAAAAATTTATTTTCCTCAGTTTTATAAAGAAAACTTTCAGATGGTCAAATTAGTTATGGATAAACTAAAGCCTAATTCGGTTGAGCAGTATCGGAAAGAAGTTCGATCAGCTACTGTAAAACGTATTTTGGGACTGGAAAACCGCTTGGAAGAATTATTAGCAATCATGAGAAAAGAAGAAATTGCTCCGAAAGAACATGTTGAAATGTTAAAAAAAGCACTTCAAAAATACACCCATGATATACACTTTAAACAATGTAATACCATGGGCGATATTGTGTCAACCGGAATTGAACTACTACTTAAGAACTATAAAAATTATTTTTAAATCCGGAGAATTACCTTTTTAAACTAAAATGGCTTCTGAACTCTTTCATCTCATTATTTGCCGGATCTCTGTAAATCAATTTAAACCAATAATCCGTTGAGGGTAACTGATGGCCGTTATAAATCCCGTCCCAACCCAATGACATGGTACTGATTTGTTTCAGTAATTTCCCGTAACGATCAAAAATATAAGCAGTTGCATCAGGTTGACCTTCTAACCCAATAAGTTGCCAATTATCATTATATCCGTCACCGTTAGGCGTGAAAAATCTCGGGTAATTCAAAACAATTACCTTAACACTAATTACCTCTCCACATCCGTCAACACTCTCTACATAAATTGTATGTTCGCCACCGGGCACATTGGTAAAGTAACCATCGTATTGTAACAATCCATTATCCATCCAATAAACAAAATTACCTGATCCTGAAGCCTGTGCAGATACTACGGCTTGGTCTGAAAATTGTCCTGCAATTACATCTGCTGTTAGTGAAGTAGGTCCTAATGTTGTACACTCAACATCCACATCCGTACATCCGGGACAATCCGGATTCGGATCGGGTACATCTGAACTTACGGCAACAATATTTGTTAAATTACCGGTAAACTGAACAGGGATATCAATGGTAACTTCATAACTAACAGATTCACCTACTGATAAAACGACTATACTATCATTCAAATCACCTATACCGATCTGTCCGTTCCCTTGCCAACTCATATCCGTTATTCCTGTCGGAACCGGATCGGAAACCACAACCTGAGTTGCATCACTCGGACCGTTATTAGTAACCGTAATGGTATAAGTAGTCGTTGTCCCTGAATAGTACATGGTTTGATTATTTGTTTTTACAACTTCTAAATCTGAAAGATACTGAATAGCAACCACTGTTGCATCTTCATCTGCTGCAGTACTTGGATCATCTGATACAATAGCCATTGTTCCTCCTTGCGGAGCATCTGCAGTAGCTATAGCCTGATTTACCACTTCCCCTGCCTGAATATCAGCCAAAGTAACCGTATGCTGCGCCGTTACCGTTACACTTTCACCCGGGTTCAAAACTGAAATTGCACTAGGGCTTATACTACCAAGATCAGCATTATTATCCGTAACCTGAATGTTATTAATTGCTATCTGTCCTGTATTTTCCAATACCAGTTCATATTCAATTACATCTCCGATATTGTAATAAACTGAAAACTGGGATTCTTTCGAAAATTGCAGATCCGGTGTCGGATAATCAGCTATTGCCTGAGAACTATTATTTGACTGGTCTGTATCTGTATTTGTCCCTGAAATCTGGGCAATATTTGTATGGTTTCCTGTAGGGTTGATTGTAACAGTAACTAAAAGTGTTTCTGTTGCTCCGAAATCTAAATCTCCGACGGTCCATATTCCTGCAACAGGGTCATAACTTCCCGCACTGGCAGTATAAGACACATACTGATATCCATCGGGAAGCAGATCAGTTACCTCAACATTAGTATCGTTACTCAACCCTAAATTTGAAGCTACTATTTGGAATACTGCCTGGTCTCCTTGAGCTGAGGCAACTGTTTTATTTACTTCTAAATCACTACAAGGATTGATCTCCACATACACGGGAGCCGATAACTGAGTAACTCCACAGGCTCTCTCCCCTCTTACTGAATAATTTCCTGTTTCAGTAGCCACATAAGTATCTGACGTTGCCCCTGCGATCAATTGTCCGTCTAAAAACCATTGATACGGATCCATCCCTGAAGTTGTGGTCAAAGTTGTTGAACATTGATCTACGGATAGTTCTGCCGGAGGACTCGGACTGTCGCTAAAGGCTGAAAAGAACCCTGACATAGAAAAACCGGTTCCTTGCTGTACGATACTTGTGGTAAGTCTTGCCAGAGATTCAATATGAATACTCAATGGGTTTCCGATGTTATTATTATTAAAACGTATCATATAAAATCCGGTACTTCCTAAAGCTACTCTAGGGACTCCTGTCAAAGTTTCTATATCCTGACTGTTCATATAAACAGGTTCTGTCAAACTTTCTATGAGTATATATCCGAAATAAGGCAGATCACCATTTGCATAATCTATAAACTTTCTGGTAATTACATTAGTTGTTCCTGAACAACCACCTATTGGCATTACCGTAGAAATATCTGTTTCACAATCCACAGCCGTTCCCGAATAGACAATAATAGGATTATTTGACACTATGAACGAACTTGAATATTGATTATTACTGTCACCATGATGTACTGTCTGATAGCTTCCGGCATTGGCCAGATTGTATGTAAGCGGTGTACTTATCTGTTGTCCGGAAGCATTAAAATTTGTGATTTGAACACTGGTTCCGGGTTGAGTGGCTACAATAGTTGTCTGTTCCGGATCATTTGCTCCTGCACCTGATGTTCCGCTACCTCTCACAACTATATACTGCTGACCAAGTACATTAACCGGTGCGATTTGATCTACTGTTCCGTCTTCACCATTTCCTCCGCATGTTTGAGGAGTATCTCCGTAACTACCCACATTGACCACAACTGCTTTATCTGCTGTTAATAAAGCTCCCATTGCCGCAGTAAACAATCTACTCTGTCCGGCATTTAGTGATGTCATTACTACTCCGTTTAAAGTTACTGTTGTATTATCATTTATTGCCATTACAGAATAAATAGGATTTCCTGTTGCTAATCCGGTATAACTACTTCTATAATATCCCAACCTGAATTCTAATCCGCGTCCCTCATCTCCGAAACTCACTAAAGACGCATTTCCTTTTATATTCAGGTTACTGGTTCCTGACGTGTCGGATGCAATATTTCTCATATTTACCAAAACCGGAGCCGAAGCCGAAACTATTAAACCTCTATCAGAATAATTAGTTCCTGTGTTATTCCTCGAAAGCGAATTGGCTGAACCCAAAAACCTATAAGACACAGGATTATTAGCTGTTACATTAAATGTTGTAATGAAAGTTCCGTCGCTTTTTCTTAATTCCACACTAACTGTCCCTGCCTCTTTTGTCGATACAACAATTTCATTTGCATTGCTCCAATATTGCCAAGGTGACGGAGCGATGTAATGCACTGATGCATACTGTGCAGTCATACAATATGACGCCATAAAAAAGACAAATAAAAATATTTTCTTCATTGATCCTTTTGTCAAAAGATTAGTATGCTTTATTAACATAAACCCAACCCGTAAATTTATTTCCGTCACTTGTCATTATGTAATAATAATATGTAGCATCGGGCAAATATTCTCCTTTATCAGATTGTCCTTTCCATTGATCTGTATACTGTCCGTTAAATTCATATACAACCTTCCCGTATCTGTTAAAAATAGAAAGCTTTTCTACGTTCAAGCCTGTTAAATCAAATGAATCGTTTAAACCGTCATTATTCGGAGAAACACCTCTGGGAATACTACAAAAAACAGAGTTAACCAAAAACTGATCCTGGTACTGGCATCCGTTATCATTTATATCGATAAAAAATGTAATTCCTCCTTCAGGTATTGAATATCCGGGATTTTGAGCTAAGTAATCAGTTACATTAAAACTATTTTGCTCAGATACTGTTATATTATCACTATCCGTCCATGAGTACAAAGCTTGATCTGTAAAATCTCCCTCTACAAGAAGCCAATAGCTAACTCCTTCACACCCTCCTGTAATCGTATAGGTTGCAGGTTCATTTACCGTAACAACTATTGGTGTTCTTGGCCCTTCACAAGTAGAAGCTCCCGATGATTGGCTTACATAATAAGTTGTCACCCCGGTAAAGAAGTATCCGGTATCGGAGCGCTATTTAAAGCTGTTCCACCATCTGAAACATCATACCAATTTAAAACATATCCTGCTAAAGCTGTTGCTTGCAGCGGAACTGCTGTTTGTCCAAGGCAATATGTAACATCTTCGGCTTCCGGAGCCGGAACAGTATTCCCTGAGAAATTTATTTCCAATGTACTGGAACAATACAACGTTGTCCAATCGTATCGATAAATTCCCGGTGCAGCAAAACCAGTAATCAACGGAGTATTCGAATTTACATCATCAATAGTCGTCGAAGACGGATTATCAGAATGAGCCACCCAAGTACCAACTCCGGCAGCAAGAATCAACGAAGCTGAATCCTGATCACAATCTAATGTCATCGGATTATCTGACAAGATTCCATTATTAGCTGTAAAAGTAACAGCATCTAAAAAATTCCCTACAGTAATTCCCCCTGCTGCACTTATTGCCTCAAAGATAAAACGTGTTTGGGTTTGTCCGTTAGGAACAGTATAAGTTCCTGTATAATATTGCCAATCACTATTTCCGGTAGTCGCTGTAAAAATTAAAGTATAAGGACCACCCGGAGGTCCGGCATATAAGCCGCAACTATCCGTCCCCAAACGTCCTCTATGAGCAAAACCGAAATTAAATACTGTAGAAACAGGGGTATCAAAATCCTGATACACTCCTGAAGCTTCATTTGCATTCAATTCTATGAATTGATCTCCCGAATAGGCTGTTACCCCTTGAAAATTATTCCACATTTCGATTACTTCATCAGAAGCTGTGGTTCGCCATCCTTGTATTTGATTATGATTATACCAGCCCGTTCCTCCTGAGGGAAATGAAGGGGTTTCAAAATCACTATTGATCGTATCAATTAAACATTCTAAACTATTATTACTTCCTGAAATATCAGGTGTACTGACACAAATATCAAAAGTAGTTGTATGAGTTGTATTGGTATCATTAATTGAAGCTCTTATATAATAAGTTTCTCCTATAGTAAGCCCTGTAGCTGTTATGTAATTCACTGAACTACAAAAAACCTGTGTTAAAGAATTACAATCGTTCCCTTCATAAACCGTTAATACAATCGGTAAAGGAGCCCCAGCAAAATTTGACAATGAAATTATATGTGTATTAGCAGTTGCCGTAAAATCAAACCAAATATCTCCTGTATTGATAGCACCACAATAATTAGGTTCAGGTGATACCGTTGCACCTAAAAAAGCTCCCGGTGCCACTTGTGCACAATCAGAACCGGAATTAACCGGAATAGTTGTTGGCGAAGAACAAGTATCGTTGGCTACAGGAGTATAATAATTAAACGGACCTGACCAAATGCTATATTCTGTTCCTGAGCATACGGCTCTTACATAAACATCATATCCTGTATTAGGAAGGAGGAAATTAGCGTAATAACTCATCTGATTTACACTTACTCCAGACACTCCGCTTCCCGGTGCCGGAGCACCTTCTGCCTGAATTATGATTTCCCATTGCGTTTCACTTCCTAGAGAACTCCAGACAAAATCAGCTGATGTAGGGGTTCCGTTTATAGCACTTAATGATATGGGAGGAGGACAGTTTCCTAAAAGGCTTGCTGTTACAGCCAAAATGTTAGCCACTCCGCCTGAAGAAGTCTTAGTGAATTCGAGAGACTGGATTGATTTTCCGTAATTACTTCCGTCAATCGCAATATCAAGTTGGTAAAGTCTGGGATTATTTGCCGGATTTTGTACTGCAGCAGTATTTCTGTTAATACGTCCCATGTTCCACAGTACAGTAGGCAAAGCTGTTGAATTATACCAATCCGGGATAGAAAGCCCGGTAAATATCTGAGTGGTATTATCTGTAAATGTAATTACACCTGAAACAGTCGAAGAGCCATCTCCTGACGTCACCAGAACAGCGACACTCAAAGCTGCCTCGGGATTAGAGAATACTAATGTACCACTTTGATTTTGTGTCCCTAAACGCAATGAATTGTTAGCTGAAAGTGAATTTAACTGAAAAGTTAAATTTGCATCATTCATACTTGTAATCAATCCATTGGAAGAAATAGCATTAGGGTAAGTAGTCCCTCCTGCCGTTTGTTGATAATCATTTGAAAGCAATGCCCAATTAGAAGCATCTATACCCGCAGTACTTGAGCTTAGTGGTGTCCCTACACCATTAGCCACTACATCTGCATTAAACCCGGATGAAACAGACAATGGTTGGTATTGTTGAGCAACTACCTTTGATTGAATAATCAAAAGTAAAAGCAGAAACAGACAATGAAATATTATTTTTTTTCTCATTATGATTTAGAGTATTTTGGAGATTAACTTAATCAGATCAAGAATATTTTAACCTTATACTAAACTTATTGTTTTATTATCTTACGATTGACTTTTGTTCCGTTTACAAACTCTAACTTAAGAAAGTAAACGCCTGATTCTAATCCGGACATATCTACTCTATTTGAAGTTATCTTACAATCTTCTCTTTCCCCTAAAACATTAAATACACTTACATTTTTAATGTTCTCTGAGGAATCTATTAGAACAAAGTCACTGACCGGATTCGGGTATATTTTAAATGCTGTTCCGTTAACATCTTCCAATCCTGCTGTATTCAGGTAATTTCCTTGTAGGTACAAAGACAACGGAAAATTTCCTTGTTGGGATGCAAATTGAGCATCCGGTACAGATATTACGAAAGTATGTGTTCCGGCTGTCAGATCTCCTAAATTTATTTCCCGGATCGGAATTGAATTCCCCGGACACCAGTTATTCCAAGATACCCACCAGAAAAAAGACTGGGGAGATGAACCGTAAATTCCGTTAGCCTGTGTGTTATATACTCTGTAAGGCTCACAAGAAATACCCCAGGCTGATATGATAAAACCTGATTTCCGTCGAAAGACACGTAATGCCATCTTCGTACATATTCTTCTCCACCTGAATTTGCTCCGTGATTTGAAGTAATCAGATATAATTTTGCATTCTCTATATTGTCAATCAAATTAAAAGTGATTGTTTTAGTTGTTGTGCCTATCTGATCTGTTGCACCTGCCTGATAATTATTGAAGTTTGCTTTCATTGACAACGGCAAAAGAAAAGATTGAGGAGGGTTTTGAGTAAAAACTCCTGTAGAAACAAACTCTAAAGTCCCGAAAAACACATCATTTCTTCCGGCACAACCTGTTATTTGAGTATTTGCAGCATAAGGAACACCAAATAGCTCCAATTCAACCCAAATATCATACATTGCATTGATCGCACTATCTTTAAATATCTTATCAAGGTTATCGACCGTATAAGTATATGGCACTTCAGTAGGGCTTACATTCTTATCCATAAATGGAGTAATATAGCGACCTACTTCTATTCGTTGCACACTATCAGGGTCATACGTGGATTGACCCTTAGGCACAAAAGCTAAATTTACATTTCCGATCCTGTCGTAATTGTCACACGCTGCTTTAATTGTTATATTCATTGTTATTTGGTCTCCGAAAGAGGCCAAGACTGTTTCCGGTAATTTTCTGGCATACAGATCATTTCTATGTCTTATCACACCTTGGGGAACCGGATCACTAACAACGGTTGCATATCCGTCATAAAATAAGATTTCATTAAAAACAGTATACGAAAAATTTTGAGACCTTAAACTGTTAAAAGAGATATTGACTAATACAATGAATAGTATATATTTATATTTGATTTTCATTAATTCTATTTTTTAGGTTTTATGGTTTTTGGGGCAAAAAGATCCAGACGTAATCCTTTGAATTATTTTTTAATTATTTTCTGCACTGAAGTTTTTCCTTCTTTTGTTTTAAGCCTAATCATATAAATTCCTTCCTCTAAATCAGAAATATTTATTTGATTTTTATTTTTTGAATTCAAAACAGCTTGTCCTATTGCATTAAATATCTCAACAGATTCCAATTCCGAAACTGCATCTATTGTGATTATTCCCGATGAAGGATTCGGATATATTTTTATCGTAGAATCCAAACTACCAAAATCAGAAGTACTTAAAGTTGATTCTGTAGTTGTCACTGCTAAAACGGATAATCGTATCTCATTTGCCCAAGGCGCTGTAGAATCCCCATCAAAAGTAAAGGTTACTCCTGTTATTGTTTTAGTTTGATTAACTACATCTAATGCAATTACATCTTCATACAATCTTGGATTTGTACTGCTTCCCTCCAATGCATTGTTTGCCATATTCACTCTCCCAATTCCCTGAATGGCATAAGCCGTACCGTCGTACCAATCTTTTGCCTGTAAATTTGCAGTTTGTGAAGTTCCGTCAGAAAAACTAACAACTGCTGTATATGGCAAATTAGATGATCCTCCACCAGCTGCTGCTGATAAAATATACACATTTCCCACATTTGAGGCTGTAAATGATAAGGTTCCTGAATTTTGACTATTTGCAGAACCCGTAACATAAGAAGGAGTCAAAAACAAAGCATTCGGTCCTGAATAATCTGCTAATTGAAAGCTTACTCCTGATGTATTGGCGCTGCTTATTATTCCATCCGAAGGTAAACCGTAAGTAGGAAAGCTGCTACCTGCTGTAGCCTGAAAATCCATAGACACTAAAGCTCTGGTATTTACTTCATCCAATCCGATATCTGCAGAAGAGGAGGCATCCCCGATACCATTAGCAATAATATCATAATTGAAGCCTGTTACTTGTGAAGCTGTTTCACAGATACTAACACCTAATATGGTTGTTGTATGAGCATCATTAGCCGTTACTTCTTTATCGAAAGCTATAGAAACTATATTCTTATTGTAATTCGTTTGATCCAGTGTTAATTCATTGTAAAAAAGGTTAGCCTGAGTAAGCCCTCTGAATTCATTTTTCGGAGCCCAACCTGTAGTAGCTGTGTTTCGGGATACTTCTCCTGTTCCCAACATTACAGTATTAGCCGGCGGGTTACTATCGTACCACCAAGCCGTAGCCTGAAATACGAAAACCTGACTTGAACCGTCAGAAAAATTTACAGTTGCTGTTACATTATGGTTATCAGCAGATGAAGAGCTTCCCTCTCCTCTGACTGCTGCTATATAAATCTTTTCCGCTTTTTTAGGCGAAGCTAATGTTAGATTTCCCTGATTAGTCACATTGTTTCTCAAAACCAATGCATTATTTGAACTAAAATCTGCCAATTGGAAAGAAAGCCCTGATATAGCAGTATTGGACAGTATTCCGTTTGTAGGGAAACCACCGCCATAAGCCGTTGCACTTGCTCCTGAAGAATGAGGGTTCAAGGGCACAAAATCTTGTGAATAAAAAGTGTAGAATGCATCAACTGTATGAGTTGTTTTATCGAATGTATCCCCCCTGTGCCTTCAGCAATGACATCTGCATTAAATCCGGATAATGTTAAAGCGGTAAAAGTACACACAGCTGTACTGGTCTGATTAGCTGTTTCTTTTTTCTTAATAGGTTTAACCGATCTATTGCTTTTTAAACCCGTAAAGTTAATTTCTTTTGAATTGTTACTGATGTGAAAGAGCGCTGTCTTTTTATAAACCATTCCATTGGAATTTATTGCAAATAAAAGACAGACTAATGTTAATTTTTTGATTAATTGGTAAAGTTTTCTCATAAGTATTACAGTTTAGCGTTGTTATTCCATAAGATATTCAACGCAAACTAATGTTAAAAATTTAACATTTTTTTATTTTGCAATACTCAAAAGGTGCTTTTATAACAAAAAAATGCTACTCATTTGCTACTCTTTACCTCTTTTTGATGTTTTTTTAACTGAAAAGGCTTGTTTTTTCAAAAATTAAACAAAAGAAAACCAATTATAAAGATCTGTTGTCTGAGGAATGTTTAGTTTTTTCCGGATACGGTATTTTTTGTTTTGAACAGTTCGTATTTCAATAAATTTCAGTTCTGCAATTTTCTTTGTAGAAAGATTCAGTTTAAGTAAAGCACAGAACTCTATTTCTGATTTAGTCAGGCTCGGATCTATCTGCAAAAGTTTTTCTGAAAAATCAGGATACAGTTTCTCAAAAGCAAACATGAAACCCGGATCGTCTTTTCGGATCATTTCAATGAGTTCTTCATAATCTGTCACAAAGATCTCTTTTGTTTTTTGCTTTTTTCTGAACAAATAAATCCATGCTCCAAAAACTAAAAGGATTAAAGCTCCTACGCTGTAAAAGAGCCATAAAGGGATTTTTCTCTCTTTTATATTTTCAGTTTCTTTATCTTTATCTAAAATTTTTTGAAGTGAATTGTATTTACTTTCTAAAGTTGACAAACGAATTTCTTTTAATTTCCCCTCAAAAAAAGCAGTTTGAGAAGAATCACCCATTTTTTTATAAACCTCAGTTAAATTAAGATACAGTTCTTCCAAATTCAGAACTTCCCCATTAACCTTACTCAATTCATAGGACTTTAAAAAAAAATCCAGTGCCTCTTCCGTCTTTTTTTCTTCTTTACAGACTAATCCCAAAACAAAATAATTGGTCATCATAATGTTATCATCAGGAGCGCCTTTGGGCTTTAAGGCATTTGATTTTAAAGCATAATATTTTGCCTTTTCCGGATCAAACAAAATATACGTATTCGCTAAGTTTGAATAATTTATGTATTGGTATCTTTTAACGTCTTCCGGATCTGGAAGCTTGTCATAACTTTCTACAACTTCAAGTAATTTCTCTACCGCTTTTTCCGGTTGTCCTATATAATTATAAACATTGGCAAAGCCATTTAAAGCATTCACTTTCGTAAAGAAAACCCGAATATCTTTATCATCTCCTTTTTCAAGAACTTTTAATGCTGTTTCTAATTCAGTAATTGATTGATCGTAAAGCTGGTTAATTGAATAGGTCTCTGCAAGATAAATATGAGCCATTCCTTGCATTTGTATATTATTATATTCTTCTGATCTTTTTTTTAATTGTTCAGCTGTTACACCTAATTTTTCAACATCTCTTTTAGCATAGAAATACCGACACTTACGATCCAATATTCTTAATTCTAAAACTGAATCTTTAAGTTTAATGGATTGCTGAAGCAGATCATCAATTTCCTTATTGGCTTCATCTAAGTTTTGTTTAAAAAGCGCTCCGTTGGCAATGACTTTTTGCTCTAACTCTTTTCTTGCATCCGATTGTTGCGAAAAAAGACTTGCACTAAAAAAGAATAGTACAATATAACAAAAGAAGACCTTAACACACTTTTTATTGACAATCATTTTATCTTACGTAATTCACTCTTTCAACATAACTTTAACGCTCCAAACCGGAAAAAATACGCTTAGTCTTTCTATTAATTTTAACTAAAATTTAAAAAAATAAGCACTCAACTATCTCCAGTCTAAAAATAAACGCACCGAATATACGCAAAAAGCACATATTCGACAATTTAAAAACCAGTTTTAACCTAGCAACATATTAGTGAATTACATCAAAAAAATAAAAAACTTATCATAACAAAAGGCATTTTACACTACTCCAATTCTTTAACAAAGAAGTTTAGTTATAAAAAAGTTTCTATATTTTTCTTTTGTACCTTTATTAAAATTTCTATTCCCTTAAAAATTGTAAAGATTATGAATTTTCTAGAATGTATGAAATTGCGTTATACGACTAAGAAGTATGATTCAGGGGTAAAACTTGACACTGAAAAAATACAAGAAATTGAAAAAATTTTACATTTGAGTCCTTCTTCCCTTAACAGTCAACCTTGGAAATTTACCATTGTTTCTGATCAAAAAATAAAAGAAGCGCTGGCTCCTTTTTCTTTTCACAACAAAGAGAAGGTTGAAGATTGTAGTCATTTGATCGTTTTCAGTATGCTTGATAATATTGAATTATTTGAAAAGCAAATGGCTGAGTATTTACCTGAATACGCTGTAACTTACTACAATATCCATATTAAACCACTCGGTATAGCTTACACAAAAAACTGGATGGATCAGCAAGTACATATTGCTTTAGGTGTATTACTCAGTGCCTGTGCAACTATGAATATTGATACCACTCCTATGGGAGGAATAGAACCTGAAAAATATGATGAAATATTAGAAACTTCAAATGATTACAAAACCTTATTTGCAGTTGCACTCGGAAAAAGAAGCGGTGAAGACAGAAATCAACCTTCAATCACTCCGAAAAAGCGTTTACCAATTGAAAAAGTCATCTCAAAAAAATAAAACTGTAAATCTTATCTTTTTGTCTCTTTTTTAAACCCCAAAAACTCATAAATTACCTTAATAGAAGACGAAAAATAATTTTTTAGCGAATCTTCTTCCTCTGCTAACACAATTTTTGGCGGCGGATTAAAATTGCCGTTTTCATCAAAATTTCGCATAAATTTATCTTTCTCCGGATTAAAATCAGGATGCTCCCATTCGTAATGCATTGGTTTTCCGAATTGAGGTGTTTTAATCAAAAGCGCCATAGACAAACCCGTTAGAAACCCACTTAAATGCCCTTCCCAGGAAACAGACTGATCTACTTCCGGAAACATGTACCAAACCATTCCTCCGTAGAGCAATACTACCACAAAAGAAACCGCCATAAGTCTATAATATTTAGTAAATATACCTTTAAAAAAGATAAAACTTACCAAAACATAGATCAACCCACTGGCACCTATATGATAACTGGGACGGCCTAAAAGCCACGTTCCGAATCCGGAAAAAAGAATCCCTAAAAAAAGAACCGCTACTGTTTGTGCTTTATAAAAATACTGAAGCATGGCTAACAAAACCAAAAGGGCTAAAGAATTATTTGTGATATGTTGAAAATCGGAATGTAGAAACGGACTTAACAACACTCCTTTTAGTCCGAACCACTCTCTGGGGTAAATCCCGTAATGATGGAAATTAACGTTAAATTTCATTTCCACCCAAAAAACCAACCACATTGCAAATACAAAAACTAACGGCAACAAGATTACCGAAGCCGTAAATTTGAATTGATGTTCTCTCACAATACGTTTCATTCTATTTCAGGTTTTGAAAAGATTCCTGGTCTTATATATAAAAACCTGAAAGGCTTAAAAAACCTTTCAGGTTTCAATTTTAAATTACAAAAAAATTACTTCACTTCAATCAATCGTGTTTTTTCAACGTGATTAGGGGCAGTTTTCAGAATATTAATTTTCAAAACCCCGTCTTTGTATTCAGCATCAATTTCACCTTCATTAGCATTATCCGGTAAAGAAAAACTTCTGGAAAAAGAACTATAGCTGTATTCTTTACGCGTTACTTTTTCTCCTTCCTTACTTTCATCTTCATGTTCTGATTCAGAAGAAATGGTTAAAATACCATTGTCTAAATTCACTTTAATATCTTCTTTTTTTACCCCCGGAACTGCGACATCTAATTGATATCCATTATCCGTTTCTTTCACATTTACAGCCGGAACTGTAGTTCCCAATTGGAGTCCTTTTTTATAAAAATCATCATTAAAGAAATCTCCGAACAATCCTTCAAAAGCAGGAAAAAAATCATTATTTTTCCATTTTATTAATGACATAATTTAAAGTTTTTAATTAGCCTACTCTACTTTATTGGTTTTCGGCATCTCCAATTGTATTTTTCAATTAGAATACAAAAACTAATTTAAAAAAGATCTATAATAGCCTGTATAATTCATTTATTTTCAGCAAGATTACAACAAAAAATAAACCAAATCATTTTTTCTGAAAAAATGTCATATTATAGAATAAAAGTTTGCTTTCCTCCAACTGGAAAATAGAATAGAAAATCGTAATTTTACACTATGGAAGCACCATTAGCAGAACGCATACGTCCGCAACATTTATCTGAATATATCAGCCAATTACACCTCGTTGGAGAACAAGGCTCGTTGACCCATCAAATTAACAAGGGGATTATTCCCAGCTTAATTTTATGGGGGCCTCCGGGAACCGGAAAAACAACATTAGCTCAGATCATGGCTCAGGAAAGCAAACGTCCTTTCTACCAATTAAGCGCCATCCACTCCGGTGTAAAAGAAGTGAGAGAAGTCATTGAAAAAGCAAAACAAAGCGGCGGTTTATTTACCAGTAAAAACCCTATTCTGTTTATTGATGAAATCCATAGATTCAGTAAATCCCAACAAGATTCTTTACTGGCTGCTGTTGAAAAGGGTTGGGTCACTTTGATAGGTGCTACTACTGAAAATCCAAGTTTTGAAGTAATCCCCGCACTACTGTCGAGATGTCAGGTTTATGTCTTAAATCCGTTTACCAAAGATGATTTAGAAGCTCTTTTACACAGAGCACTTGAAACAGACGAAATTCTGAAAACAAAAGACATTCAACTTATAGAAACTGAAGCTTTGCTTCGACTTTCAGGAGGAGACGGCAGGAAATTATTGAACATCTTTGAATTAGTCATTAATGCCAGTGAAGGAGATACCATTGAAATCACCAACGATAAGGTCATGCAATTGGTTCAGAAAAATACGGTCATGTATGACAAAACCGGAGAGCAGCATTACGATATTATCTCTGCTTTTATTAAATCGATTCGTGGCAGCGACCCGAATGGTGCCGTATACTGGTTAGCCCGTATGATTGAGGGAGGTGAGGATGTTAAATTTATTGCTCGTCGAATGCTCATCTTAGCCAGTGAAGACATTGGCAATGCTAATCCGACAGCTTTAATTATGGCGAATAATACTTTTCAGGCTGTAACGACAATTGGCTATCCCGAAAGCAGGATCATTCTGAGTCAATGTGCTATTTACTTAGCAAGTTCGGCAAAAAGCAATGCCAGTTATATGGCCATAGGCAAAGCCCAACAGTTCGTTAAACAAACAGGAGACTTGCCGATTCCTCTACATTTAAGAAATGCTCCTACTAAGTTAATGAAGGAGTTAGGTTACGGCGATGAATATAAGTATGCACACGATTATACTAACAATTTTGCTGAGCAAGAATTTTTACCTACTGAAATTTCAGAGACAAAATTTTATGAGCCCGGGGAAAATGCTCGCGAGCGTGAATTACGTCAATTTTTAAAGAATAGATGGAAAGATAAATATGGTTATTAAAGCTTTATTACAAAAGGCTAAAACTTCACACTAATTCTTTCTGAAACCAAATTTCCGTTTTGATAATAGTCAAAATACCACCCGTTGATTTTCTTTTGAAAAACACCGTTGATCTCACCTTTTTGTGCAATAAATACATTCTCTACAGAAGTTTGCTGTATAGTATAGATCACGTTCGGGACACTATCTACTAACCTATAACCATTTTCAATTGGCAATGCAAATAACTGATTGGGATCTACCTGTTTTTGCACTTCTTTTTTATCCGGTTTAGCCTCAACTACTAAAGGTTTATTCTCAGCAGCAACATTAATAATAAAATTATTCGTCAGATTCAATTGTCCTTTCATAGAGCTCAAAGCAGCTCTGAAAGCTTCTTTATAAGCCACTTCATATGATTTTTCCCGGCTACTTCCTCTAAAACTTTCATACAAAACTTTCCCTTGACAATCTTTTATTTCAAAGAGCACATTAGTTGTAAACAGTTTGTTTTGCTCCACTGCTTCTGCATACAGAACTTTACACCTGTTGTTTGCGATATCAATCGGTAATTCGTCTGTATCATAGAACACCGTAAAACCTTCTGTCTCAAAGAAAGATTTTGTCAGCGTATTTAATCCATATTGATTTGCTTCCTTTAAAAATTCAAATTTTGCCGGAACAATTACATATTGGTATTTTTCCTGTGCCCAACCGAATAAAGTTAACAATAAGACTATAGCTGTAAAACTCTTTTTTATCATAATATATTTTTTAATTCCAACAGATGATTAATTTGGTAAACGGGTTGGTTTGTCGCTATTTTTTCAGCATTAAAGAAAATAGCATCCATCCCGAAATTTATAGCACCTTCAACATCGGCTTCCAAACTATCTCCTATCATAATACTTTCTTGTTTGTCGGCATTAGCCAAACTTAATGCGTGCTCAAAAATTATCGGATGCGGTTTTTTTTCTCCGGCCATTTCAGAGTTGGTAACTGTCTGAAAGAAATGTTCAATATTTGCATTTCTTAATTTTTTATCTTGTACAAAATGAAAACCATTTGTAATGATATGAAGATTATAATGAGGCTGAAGGTATTCTAAGACTTCTATCGCTCCGTCAAACAAATGATTACTATTTGGTAAATGGCTAATGTAATCTTCGGAAAGCTGATGGATTATTTCTCTTGAAACATCAACTCCCAAGACATCAAAAACATCTTTTAAACGATAGTAACGTAAATCTTCATGCGAAACCTTATTTACCTGATACAGTTTCCAATAATACTGATTTCTGGGCACATAATGCTTTAAGAATTCTTCCGTACTGAAATCAAAACCGTGTTCTTTGAAAATAACGTCAAAAGCTGCTGCCGAATTTCTGTCGAAATCCCACAAAGTATGATCTAAATCAAAGAAAAGGTGTTTTTTATGATAGAAAGTCATTTATTTTTTGCTCTTTAGTTTCCTTCTACAATAACTGCATTTTCAACATGGTAGATCCAATCTTCCACATCGCTATCATTGTAACGAAAAATTCCTTTTAAAGTTACGTATTGGTCTGTTTTTAACTTAGGGAGACCGTCTTTAAATTTGATTCCCATTATGGTTTCCGGACCGGATTTTCCACAGAAGAAACAAGATGCAAATACATTTTTACTAATAGCATAATTCTTATTATCTATCGGAATAATAAAGCCGCTTATAACAACAGGTTTTCCCTGCATAGCTCTTAATTTAGGATTAATCACCGGAAACATTACTTCTCCATATGTTTTATCCGGTTTTTTTACATAATCAATCTGTCCTAATAATTTCCAGGTCAAAGTATCCGTTAAAACTATGTTTTCCGAATGATCCTTTTTGAAACTTTCTTTTTTATCGGTAAAGCTGAACATAGCAATCGCCACTACTAAGGCCACTCCTATTTTATATAAATTACGCATATGCTAATGTTTTTGATATGTTTAGTGTATAAGCTTTTATCGCCG
This sequence comes from Flavobacterium sediminis, assembly GCF_003148385.1. Taxonomy (NCBI): domain Bacteria; kingdom Pseudomonadati; phylum Bacteroidota; class Flavobacteriia; order Flavobacteriales; family Flavobacteriaceae; genus Flavobacterium; species Flavobacterium sediminis. The sequence continues at coordinate 864,302 of NZ_CP029463.1, forward strand.
GGATCAATGCTGCTATAACGCCTACTAATAAAGTCAGTACTAACAACCAGCCTTCCTTATCCCAGATAAACTCATACGGATTAAAACTCAATTTAAAATCACTTTCTGATGATCTTGAGATCAACATCAAACCAATTCTTCCCAAAATCGTACCAAAAATAAACCCTAAGACACAAAGCAATAAGCTTTCTATTAAAACCAGTTTTAGTAATTGTCTTCTCCCAGCACCGTTAACACGCAACAAAGCAAATTCATTTTTACGTTCTTTTAAAGTGTTAAAAAGAGCTATAAAAATCGATATTCCGGAGATAAGCATTATTCCATAGGCTAAATAACGAAGCGCATCTATTCCCACGCCAAACAATGTAAACAGGCGATTGATCTCAATTGCCGGAGATGCAGCCTGCATTTTGGTATTTTGCGGAATGATTCGCTGCCAGGTTAGTTTTGCCATAGGGTTTCGCATTTGCAATAAAACTGAAGTGATTTCCATTCCGGGTTCGTCAATTGTCATATCACTTTCCTCATCGATATGGTGTTCATGTTCGTCTCCTTCTTCATGAATATGACCCGCTTCACCATGCGCAGGATTTTCTTCATGTCTATGGGCTTCTTCTTCATGAGTTCCGTGCATTTGCCATACACTGGGAATATTAGAAATAATTAAATTATCTACTACTCTACCTGTTGCTGACGCAATTCCCACCACTTTGTAAGCATAATGTTCATGCACTTCACCTTCTTCTTCACTACCGTGTGCCCCGAAAAACTCATCTCCTATACCTAAATTTAATTTTTGAGCAGCTTCGCTACCTACCACCACTTCAAAATTCTTCTCAAATACCTTTCCTTCAGAAATTACTGCTCCGTATTTTTCCAAATATTCAGAAGTTGTCCCTACTATTTTAAATCCTTTATAATTATCCCGAAAGCCAACGGAATGGCTCTCTTTACCATAGGGTTTTGCATCCATATCTTTGCGGAGTCAAAGCTTATATTTCCGGTAGGAGCATCTACCTGATATACTGACGATAAAATTAATTGCAACGGACTTCCTTGGGCACCCATTACTAAATCAATTCCGTCAATATTACTATTAAACTTTTCTTCAAATTGTTTTTCCAATAAAATCAACACCGTAATAATAGCTACACTTGAAGTTAACAAAATAATACTCAAAATAGTGTTTAACGGTTTAAACCAGATATTTCGCCAAGCTAATTTTGTGATCATCTTACACCATCGTTATTTTATTAATAAACTTCTCTTTTATTCGTGTGTCGTGCGTAACAATTACCAAGGCCGCTTTGTACTCTTTAGACAAATCAGTTAATAACTTTATTACTTTTTCTGCATTTTTGTCATCCAGACTTGACGTTGGTTCATCTGCTAAAAGCACTTTAGGTTCATTCATCAAAGCACGGGCAATAGAAACACGTTGCTGTTGCCCTATACTTAATTGGTTTGGTAATTTATGTGACTGATCGGTTATGTCTAATTGCTCTAATAACCTTTTAGCTCTTTCCGTATTTTTCTTACCGGTTGCCAGCCAACTTGCCATTTCTAAATTTTCTAAAACGGTAAAAGCCGCAATAAAGATCGATTTCTGCAATACTAAACCTATATGCTTTCCTCTGAACTTATCTCCTTTTGCTTCTGATAGAGAAACAATATCAGTTTTATCAACTAAAATTTCTCCGGTCTTCGGTTTTAACAAACCTGCCAAAATATGCAAATATGTTGTTTTTCCTTTTCCGGAATCACCGGTTATCAAAATAGTATTTCCTGCATCACAATGCAGATCCGGCATGTGAAACAGTTGATCATCCGCATAAGAAAAAGTTATTCCTTTAGTGCTAATCATAAAAACTTAATGTTCAATTATAATTTAAATTCCAATCATAAATTTATTTATCTGTTCAAAGCGAAGGTTAAGAATGCCCTATCTAAGAACAATTAAATTTGAGATAGAATTATTCAACTTATTTTCAATTAGTCTGCAAGATAAGGAATTGCTCCAAATCTACTTCTTAATCTTTTCTAAAATATTCCATTGTCAACAAAGCTTAGATAAGAGCGTTCGGTAATGATAATATGATCCAATACTCTAATGTCTAAATTTTCTCCGGCTGATTTAATTTTTTTCGTTATCTGAACATCTGCTTCACTTGCCGACAGCTTTCCTGAAGGGTGATTATGTACTAAAATGACTGAAGTGGCATTATGCTCTAATGCTAACTTAAACAGTATACGAATATCAACAACTGTTCCTATGAGTCCTCCTTTGCTGATTTGTGACTTATAGATTATTTTATTAGAATTATTCAGGTATAAGACCCAGAATTCTTCATGATGCAATTCACCTATTATTGAATGCATTACATCAAAAACAGCTTTACTGGACGTTACTTTTTTTAGCTGAACGAGTTCTTCCTCTCGTCTTCTTCGCCCTAATTCCAATGCAGCTGCAATAGCAATAGCTTTAGCCTCCCCTATTCCTTTAAAATGGGTCAGTTGTTGTATCGATAATTTCCCTAAAAGATTGAGATTATTTTGTGAAGACGCTAAAATGCGTTGGCATAACTGAACAGCGCTTTCGCTACGGGAACCCGACCCTATAAGTATTGCTAAGAGCTCTGAGTCGGACAAAGAAGATTTACCTTTAAGTAAAAACTTTTCGCGTGGGCGATCGTCCTCTGCCCACTGATTAATTGGCGTATACATACTATTTTATTTGGCATTTATAAAACAAATGTATGAAAAATTTGTCAATATAAAACCATAAAAGCAACAACCCTTTTTTAAAATTCAGCATTCTAGAATCATCATAAAGTTTGAAAACAAGCATGAATAGCCGATAAATACTAAAAGTATGATTAGTCCGTTTTAAAATTAAAATGAGTCTTATGAAAATTATCAGCACCTTTTTTTTATCCTTTCTTCTTTTTAATTGTAAAGAGAAAACTAAATATTGGGTTTTAAAAGACACTAAAGAAATCCGGAAAGAAAATTTTTTTCAAGATTCAAATCAAATTGATTTCTACCAGAAACTTTCTAATGCTGCTATTTCAATTATAGATCCTGAAGTAGTATATACTCCAACTTATGTTTCTATTACTTATCCAAATGGTGATGTGTCTGCTAAAACAGGGGTTTGTAGTGATGTAGTAATTCGGACATATCGAAAATTAGGCATTGATCTGCAAAAAGAGGTACATGAAGACATGAAAACTAACTTTTCCTTATACCCGAAAATCTGGGGATTAAAAACTACCGATAAAAATATTGATCATCGCAGAGTTCCTAATCTGGAAACTTTTTTTAAACGAAAAGGAAGAAGTCTACCCATTTCTCAGAACGCTGGTGATTATACCATTGGCGACATTGTAACATGGCGGCTTTCCGACGACGGGATTCCACATATTGGGATTGTAACGCATATTAAATCAAATGATGGAAAACGAAATAAAATTGTCCACAACATAGGAAGTGGACAAGTTTTAGAAGATTGCCTTTTCAATTGGAAAATTGTCGGGCACTATCGATATGGGAAATAATGTGTTGATTTGAAAATTTGAAAATTATTAAGTGGAAAAAGTTATATTTGATTTTATTTTCAAAAAAGATTATGATTATTATCCCTATTTTAGTTCTAATTGTAATGATTTATTTAGTTAGTCATGAAACAAGGAGGTATAAATATAGTAAAACTGTAAAGCCTCTTCATTAAATTTTAATACATATAAGATTCTTTGGTATAACAACCAAAATATTCTGGAAAACCAATAATATACTTAGACTTAGAAAAAAATATTTCATAATCTATTCTTCAACTTTAACTGAATCCTCTAATAGTAGAAATGAACCCGAACCCTATTTCAATATCATTCCTTTCAAATTTATAAATAAAGTTATAAAAGTAAATTTAGAAAACTTAAACCAAATATCATTCGAATTTATATTAGATCCAAAATTTGGAAAACTAAAAATTAATTCTTCTAATGAAGACTTACAAAAAACAGAATCATTAATGGAGTTTTTACAAAATCAAATTAATATTAAATAACATTATTTTAAACAAAAAAATCCGAATTTAATTCGGATTTTTTTATTCATTATCAAATTTTCAAATTGACACACTAACTAATTAATTGCTTCACTTCGTCAAAATTCAATCCGCCGTAATTACCGGAACTCATTAGTAATAAAGCGGAGTTATCTAAATTTTGACTGAATAAAAAATCTTTAAATTCCACTGGATTGGTATAAATAACCAAGTCCTTGCGCTCAAAAGAATTGGCAATTTGTTCATACGTTACTTCTTCCAATTGCTTAATTTTAACAGCATCAGGTGAATAGAAAACCACTGCAACATCAGCAGCATCTAAAGCGCCTTGATATTGTTTTAAGAATTCGGCATTTAAACTACTATATGTATGCAATTCTAAACAAGCCACTAACTTTCTGTCAGGATATTGATTTTTTACTGCTTTTGTCGTCGCTGACACTTTGCTTGGTGAATGTGCAAAATCTTTATATGCTACTTTATTAGTGCTTTCTGCAATTTTCTCTAAACGTTTGCTTGCTCCTTTAAAAGTAGCAATTGCTTCGTAAAATTCAGCTTCATCAACACCCATACACTGGCAAATCCATTTCGCTCCTGCTAAATTGTTCAGATTGTGTGCCCCGAAAACCTCAATCGGCATAAAACCGTCCGGTGTTCCCAAATAAGTCACTCCTCCTTCAACAGTGTATTCCGGTGTTTGGTACGGAATTTTTCGGATTTGGTTTTCACATTCTTCCGCTACTTGTTTTACAACCGCATCTTCTTCATTATAAACTAAAATCCCGCCTTTAGTAATCCCATTGGTAAAAATCCGGAATTGTTCTACATAATTTTCAAACGTCGGGAATACATTAATATGATCCCAGGCAATACCGGAGATCAAAGCAATATTAGGCTGGTACAAATGAAACTTCGGACGCAAATCGATAGGTGACGTTAAATATTCATCGCCTTCCAAAACGATAAATTCATTTTCCTCGGTTAAATGCACCATCGTATCAAAACCTTCTAATTGCGCTCCAACCATATAATCAACGGCAATATCATGATAATTCATCACATGTAAAATCATGGAAGTAATGGTTGTTTTTCCATGCGACCCTCCTATAACCACACGGGTTTTATCTTTTGACTGTTCGTATAAGAATTCAGGATACGAATATATTTTCACGCCAAACTCTTGTGCACGCAATAATTCAGCATTGTCTTTTTTAGCATGCATTCCTAAAATAACCGCATCTAAATCGGTTGTGATCCTTTCCGGAAACCAACCTAATTCTTTTGGCAACAAGCCTTTTCTATCTAAACGTGATTTTGACGGTTCAAAGATAGCATCATCGCTTCCGGTTACTTGATATCCTTTTTCATGTAAGGCTAAGGCTAAGTTGTGCATGGCTGCTCCGCCAATGGCTATGAAGTGTACTCTCATTTCAAAGTTAGAAGTTAAAAGTTAGAAATCCATAACTTTATGTTTTGTAAAATTCTTTTTTTAATTGTTTGGCTTTTTCGGCATTTTTAAGCTTGTTCAAATATAAGTCATATAACTTTTCAAAAGTAGTTTTTGAATGTCCGATCTTATGGGCGTTGCTATAATTTTTTTCGGCTTTTTCATAACGTTTAAAATACACATCTATGTAGCCTTTTGCTAAATAACCGTCCACTTTTGAAAGCCCCATCAACTCGTTAGCATAGTACTGCGCTTTTTTTTCACTTCCGCCTACTATTCCGGGCAATTCTATATACAAAGTTACCAGTGCCCAGCGGGCATCAATATGACTTTTATCAAGACTAGCTGCTTTTAAGAAAGCTTCTTCCACATCATCAATCATCCCAAGCGCTTTCCATTTGGAACTTTCTTTTGCTTTCATGCCTAAGGCGCCGCCATATTTGTACCAATAATCAGCATTTCCCGGAAATTTATCTCGGAGCATTTTGTATTTTTCAATAGCGGCATCCCATTTCTTTTGATGTCCGAAAATATCCCCCAGATATTCAACAACTTCAGAGTTCTCCGGGTCTTGCTCTAAGTATTTTTCAAAATTATTTCGTGCCAATTCCCACTTTTTTTCAGCAAAATATTGTTTCCCCAATTCAAAGTCAGATTGGGCAAAACTAATTGTAGAAAATAATAGCCAGAAACAAAGTTTTTTCATCAGGTTCAAAGGTAAAGAATTGATTTCAATTAAAAACTACAGATAAATTTTATAAATTTACTTTCTAATCAACAACAACTTTATCATCACAATAAATGTTCAAATTTATTATACTTTTTTTTCTCCCTACTTTAATTTTCTCCCAAATAACTTTTTCCGGAAAAGTCATTGATGCCAGAACAAAAGAACCTCTTTCCGGCACTTCTATATATATACCGAATTCAAGTATAGGAACGACTACGGATATAGATGGTGATTTCAGTCTACAGCTATCCCGGGAAACAAAGGAAATTGTTGTGAGCTATCTGGGCTATTACACGATTAATGTCAAATTAGATCTGAGTGATAGCAGTGATTTTTCGAAAACAATATTATTGAGAGAAAAAAGCAACACGTTAAATGAAGTAGTGGTTGTCAAACAAAAACAGGACAAGGATTGGCACAGGCGTTATAAAATTTTCAAAACAAGCTTCTTAGGACAAAGTACATTGGCTCAAAATGCAGAAATACTAAATGAAGAAGAACTTTATTTCACTGAAATATCGGATTCTACAGGTTACAGGCTAATTGCTAACACTAATAAACCGTTACTTGTATTGAATAAAGCCACAGGGTATTTAATCAATTATGATTTAATTGAATTCAACCTCATCAACCCTAAAGAGCAACAAGGTTTTACCTTCTATCTTGGATATTCCTTTTTTGAAGATATCGTTGAAAAGTACAAATTAAAACCTAAAAAAGTTACAAAAAACAGATTAGAAGCCTATTATGGTTCGCTAAATCATTTCCTAAAATCTGCCCATGAAAACAAAATAAAAGAAGAAGGCTTTCTCATCAGCCAATACATTATTAAAGACAATCCAAAATATCCTGATGCGAACACTTTAAAAAAAATGAAAGAAGAAGCAAAAAAAACCGGAAACTATCATTTTTTCAAAGATCTACCCAAAAAAGAGATTACTATAATTGGGAAGGCATTGAGTAAAACTGATTTTGTAAAAGATTCCGAAGACAGGCAGTTCTTAGATTTTGAAAATTATGTACTGATTACTTATACCAAGGCAAGTCCGGATTCAAAATATATGACCGACAACTTTTATCAAGTTTCCTATTTAAAAGTTGAAAATGAAAAAGTTGAAGTTTTTTCAAATGGCAATTACTATAACCCACTTAACCTACTCGTCTATGGATACATGGGCTGGAAAAAAGTCGGAGATCTGATTCCTCTTGATTTTAACCCATAAAAAAAGTCCCGAATCGGGACTTTTTTAAAATATAAAATGATTTTATTCAACAATCGTCATTTCATCTACAATATGTTTCGCTCCGGAAAACTCATCAATAAGCCATAATACATAACGGATATCTACATTAATGGTTCTTTGCAATTCCGTATCAAAAATCACATCTCCTGCCATAGCTTCAATATTTCCGTCAAATGCTAAACCTATCAATTCTCCTTTTCCGTTTAATACCGGCGAACCTGAATTTCCTCCGGTAATATCATTATCTGTTAAGAAATTCACCGGCATATAGCCATTCGGATCAGCATAACGTCCGAACTCTTTTCGTTCAAACATCTCTAAAACTTTTTTAGGCAAATCAAATTCCGGATCATTCGGTTTATACTTAGCTACCATCCCTTTCATCGTTGTATAGAAGTTGTCTTTAGCATCATTTCTTTTATCTTCCGGCAATGCTCTTACTTTTCCGTATGTTAAACGCAATGTGGAATTCGCATCCGGATATAAGATCGTGCTTAATTTAGATTCTCTCAAACCTTCCACCAATAAACGGTATGCTTTTGAAAATTTTTCTTCTGCCTGCTCTACTTCTTCTGTTTTCTTATAATAATGTCCAAGCATCGCTTCAGAAAAACTATACAGATCATCATTCTCTAATGTTTTCAGATCTGGCATCTCTAAAAATTTCAGCAAATATTCCTCTTTTCCGAAAAGTGATAATTCAAATAAATTATGCACATAAGGCGCAAAATCACCTTTTGCTCTTTTTGCCACATCAACTACTAACGGAGACAAAATGTATCCCGCTTTATTTGTATACAATGTCAATTGTCGGGTCAGAATCTCTTTTTCTGCCGGAAGATAGATTTCTTTATAAAAACCTTTGATTTCTTCTTCTAATGCCGGTTTCATTAATTTTCTAACATCCTCATCAGCACTTGCATAATTTTTCAGTCTTCTCCCCAAAGTTCTGGAAATAATGGCAAACGAACTGGTTCTGAACATAGTCATCAAGTAATTATCATGACGTGCTTTTTCATTGGTCAGTTTGTAATAGGCATTGATATCTTTTATAACAGTGCCATATTTAGCTTTATTAGCCTTTTTACTTGCCCACTTATTAAAAGTTTTCTCATTTTCGGCTTTGATATGTGCCGTTCTATGCGCTGTTAAAGCATCTATCATTCCTTGACGATTCTTCCAATAGTTTGCTACGCGTGCATATTTTGAAGCATACATCAAACGAATAGCATCACTCTGATCCATATATTTTTTCATAGCATCCATACCGGTTTTAGAACCTTCTACCCAAGCCGGATACGCATATTTTACATTTTGCTCAATTCCTCCTGATGGCATCCAACGGTTAGTTCTTCCCGGATAACCTAAGATCATTGCAAAATCACCCTCTTTTACACCATTCAAATTGATCGGTAAATGGTATTTCGCTTTTAAAGGCACATTTTCCGGTGAATATTCAGCAGGATTTCCTTCTGAATCTGCATATACTCTGAACATGGAAAAATCTCCGGTATGACGAGGCCATTCCCAGTTATCTGTATCTCCGCCAAATTTCCCGATACTTTCCGGTGGTGTTCCTACAAAACGTACGTCTTTATAGTCTTGGTACACAAAGTAATAAAACTCATTTCCCTGAAAGAATGACTTTACGGAAACTGTATATTTCCCGCCTTCGCTATTCTCTTTCTGGATCAATGCTGTTTCTTTGTTAATGGCTGCTTCCCGCTCTGCTTCTGTCATTTGCGGATTTACTTTTGATAAGATTCTTTTGGTCACATCATCCATTCGGACAAAAAAGCGAACATATAAACTTTTAGGTTTCAATTCCTGTGATCTGTCTGCCGCCCAGTAACCGTCTCTTAAATAGTTAGATTCAGGAGTAGAAAGCTCTGCTATAGACTCGTAACCACAATGGTGATTGGTTAACACTAATCCGTCTTTTGAGATAATTTCAGCCGTACAACCTCCGTTAAACTGAACAATAGCATCTTTCAAACTATGGTGATTGATACTATAAATTTCGTCAGTTGTTAGCTGTAAGCCCATTTTTTGCATATCGCGGTGGTTTAATCGTTCAATGAACATCAAAAACCACATTCCTTCATCTGCAAAAATAGTAGCAGGTGCTAAAAGCATTGTTACTACTAATGATAAAGCAAATTTTTTCATATTAATTTAGTTGTTGATTTTCCGGCTAAGATAAAATATTTTTAAGAATTTTATAAAAATCAATCTTCAACCGCTCTATTTTTTAAGTTATTTTTAACAGGCATAAAAAAACAACCCTAAGGTTGTTTTTATTTTTTTTAAGCATTAAGCATTTTCCATAATTTATCTTTCAACTCCTGAAGTCCCTGTTGTGCTACCGAAGAAATGAACATATAATTGAGCCCTCTAAAAGCTACATCAAGTTCCTCTTTCATCTCAGCTTTTAATTCTTCGTCCAGCATGTCTGATTTTGAAACAACAATCAAACGGTCTTTATCCAGCATTTCAGGATTATAACGACGAAGTTCATCCAGAAGAATTTCATATTCCTTTTTAATATCATCAGCATCTGCCGGAATTAAGAACAACAAAGTCGAATTGCGCTCAATATGACGCAGAAAATAATGGCCTAAGCCTTTTCCTTCAGCAGCCCCTTCAATAATTCCCGGAATATCGGCAATAACAAACGATTGGAAATCACGATAAGCCACAATTCCCAGATTCGGTTTTAAAGTTGTAAACGGATAATCAGCGATCTTAGGCTTCGCTGCTGTTAACACTGAAAGCAACGTTGATTTCCCTGCATTAGGAAAACCGACCAAACCTACATCAGCCAAAACTTTTAATTCCAGAATTATATCCAGTTCTTCCCCCGAAAGTCCGGGTTGAGCATAACGAGGAGTTTGATTGGTTGCACTTCTGAAATGCCAGTTCCCTAACCCTCCTTTTCCTCCGCGAGCTAGGATCTTTTCTTCACCGTCTTCGGTAATTTCAAACAGCACTTCATCTGTTTCTTTGTCTTTTACCACAGTTCCTAAAGGCACTTCTATGATCTTATCTTCACCATCGGCACCGGTACTTCTGCTACTCCCTCCGTCGCCTCCGTGACCGGCTTTCACATGCTTCGTAAATTTCAAATGGTATAATGTCCAAAGGTTCTTATTCCCCTTTAGTATAACATGTCCGCCACGACCTCCGTCACCTCCGTCGGGTCCTCCTTTATCAATAAATTTTTCTCGATGCAAGTGAGTTGAACCTTTCCCTCCTTTTCCCGATGCTACATATATTTTTACGTAATCTACAAAATTCCCTTCGGTCATAACTGAATTTAGAAGTTAGAAGTTGGAAGTTAGAAATTTAACTTCGTCTTCTGTTAAACATTTTTGCAAAGGTAATATTTATTAGCCGATTTTCTCATCAACTTTTTACATACTGTTTTTTATAAAAAAAGCTTCCTTAAAAGGAAGCTTTTTGAAAATGATCTGAAAAATCATTTATAATTTATCAATAACAGCTGATAAGCGTTCCGTAACTTCGGCAATAGATCCTATTCCGTCTACAGAATGAAATTTATGCTGTGCTTTATAATAATCAATTAATGGTGCTGTTTTTTCATTGTATTCTTGGTAGCGATTGCGGATTTTTTCCTCGTCCTGATCGTCTGGTCTTCCTGATGTTTTTCCTCTTTCTAACAAACGTTGCACCAGAATTTCATCATCTGCTTCAAGAGCAACGGTTGCCGTTACTTCCCAGTTTTTAGTTTGTAAAAATGTATCTAAAGCATCAGCTTGTGCAATAGTTCTTGGAAAACCATCAAATAAGAAGCCTTTAGCATTCGGATTTTTCTCTACTTCATCCTGAAGCATTTTTATAGTTACTTCATCCGGAACTAAATCGCCTTTATCCATATACGATTTTGCTAGCTGACCTAGTTCGGTATTATTTTTTATGTTGTAACGGAAAATATCTCCGGTTGACAAGTGCACTAAGTTGTATTTTTCTTTTAAAAATTCTGCCTGAGTTCCTTTTCCTGCTCCCGGTTTACCGAACAATACTATATTAATCATTGTGTTGTTTGTATTTGAAAGTTGATATACTTGTTTTAAATTTCTTCCTAATCCGTCGTAATCTAAACCAAAGCCTACAATAAACTTGTTTGGAATGCGAATTCCTACATAATCCAGTTTGATATCTTTTGTATAGGCTTCCGGTTTAAAGAAAAGTGTTGCAATCTTGAAGTGCTTTACTTCCTGTGCTTTGAACATTTTTTTTAGTTCTACTACTGTATTTCCGGTATCTACAATATCCTCAACCACAATAACACTTCTTCCTTTCAGGTTCTGATTAAGACCAATAAGTTGCTTTACATCGTTAGTGGATTGTGTTCCTTCGTAAGATGCCAACTTGATAAAACTTACTTCACACGGGCGTGAATAATGTTTCAACAAATCGGAAAAAAACATAAAAGATCCGTTTAAGACTCCGATGAATACCGGAACATCATCAAAAAAATCATCTTCAATCTGTTTGGCTACATTTTGAATAGCATAGTCTAACTCTTGCGCTGATATAAAAGGCTCAAAAGTTTTATCGTGTAGTTGAATCACTTCTCTTATTTTTTTGCAATAAACCACAAATTTAAGGAAGTATTCAAGATATAGGTTTAAAGTGTTGAACTTTTTTGCAAATTAGATATATTTACAGTATGAAAACGGAACTGGAAGAAAAATTAACAGAAAGTACGGCTCACCGAAAAAGCAGAATGAGTATTTGTAATTATGTTATTCGCAAAGAAAAAATTAACGAATTAACCGCTATTGCTTTTTCCTCTTCAAATGAAAATCACGTTAAAGCCTTTTGGGGGTTAGAATTCGTATGCGAGAAAAAATTAAAGCTCTTTGTTCCATACATTGATGCTTTCTGTGAAACTTTACCGCTACTACAAAATGATTCCGCTATACGGCCAGCTATCAAGATTTGCTTTTTTATGGTAAAAAGCAATCATCGTAAAAACGGTATTTCACTGAGTACAGAGCAGGAACACAACATCATTGAGGTTCTTTTAGATCGCTTGATCCAAAATGAAAAAGTAGCTGCTAAAGTGTATGCTATGAAAGCTTTATTTGTGCTAAGTAAAAAGTACCCTTGGATCGCCGACGATTTAAAACTGATCTTAGCGCAGGATTTCCCCGATCATTCAGCAGCTTACCAAAGTGTCGCACGCAATCTTTTAAAGAAACTGAACCGATAACAAATTACAGGCGCATCATTGTGAATTCGTAATTGTCTGAGTATCTTTGCAGGCAAACAACGCAAAACAAATGAATTACTTTTCATCAGACTTTAAATTAGGAATTTTAGGAGGAGGCCAATTGGGAAAAATGCTCCTGACCGAAACCCGAAAATTTGATATACAGACCGTGGTTTTAGACCCAAGTGCCGAAGCTCCTTCCCGATTCGGATGCAATGCTTTTTACAAAGGAAGTTTAATTGATTACGATACGGTTTACCAATTAGGAAAAATGGTGGATCTCTTAACCATTGAAATCGAAAACGTAAACCTTGAAGCTTTGGAAAAATTGGAAGAAGAAGGCTTACCGGTTTACCCGTCACCTCAAACATTACGTCTGATACAAAACAAAGGCAAACAAAAAGATTTTTACGTAAAGCACAATATCCCTACTTCAAAACACCAACGTTTTGTGGGACTTGATGATTTACACCAAGCTTTGAATAAGGACGAACTGGATTTTCCTTTTGTCTGGAAAAGTGCACAAGGCGGATATGACGGTAATGGTGTACAAATTTGCCGTTCGGCTATGGACTTGGTAAACTTACCTGATGTAGAATGTTTGGCAGAAGACATGGTTCCTTTTAAGAACGAATTGGCGGTTATTGTTGCCCGAAGTACTTCAGGCGAAATCAAAACGTATCCGGTTGTTGAAATGGAATTTCATCCGGAAGCAAATCAGGTAGAGTATGTTATTTGTCCGGCTCGTATCGACGAAACTGTCGCTAAAAAAGCTCGGGAAATTGCTTTAAAAGTTTCGGAAGCGTTTAACCACGTAGGCTTATTAGCTGTTGAAATGTTCCAAACAGAAAACGATGAAATCTTGGTTAACGAAGTGGCTCCAAGACCACATAATTCGGGACATTACTCTATTGAAGCTAGCTATACTTCTCAATTTGAAAACCACATCCGTGCTATTTTAGACTTACCTTTAGGAAATACCGATAGTAAAGTTGCCGGAATTATGGTTAACTTAGTAGGTGAAGAAGGCTATAGCGGTCAAGTCGTTTATGAAAACATTGAAAAGATAATGGCTATCGATGGCGTTACACCACACATTTACGGCAAAAGAGAAACACGCCCTTTTCGGAAAATGGGACATGTAACGATTGTAAATGAAGATATGACAGAAGCCAGACGAGTTGCTGAAGAAGTGAAGAATAGTATTAAAGTGATTTCAATTTAATAATGTGTTAATTTGAAGATTTGAAAAAAATAAAATCATTTTTTAGAATTAGCATTTATTCTTTTATTTTTTTCTGCTTAATTACTTGCTTTAGATATTTTATTGAAGGATTTTACCTATTGATTTCACCGAATAAAGTTAGCATCAACATAGGGTTTCCTTTTGCTTTTCAAAAAACAGAATGGTTAGATAATGATGAAATAAAAGGAATCAACCATTTTTATTTTATCATAGATTATTTAATTCATTGGATAATTGTATTTTTATTTTCTAAACGTAAAAAACAACAACTATAAATAATTAAATTACGACTTAATTAAATGAAAGTAGCAGTAGTAATGGGCAGCATTTCAGATATGCCGGTAATGCAAGACGCCATCAACATCATAAAAGAATTTGGAATTGAGGTAGAAGTAGATATTGTTTCTGCACACCGTACGCCTGAAAAATTAGTAGATTTCAGTTCAAATGCGCACAACAGAGGAATTTCTGTCATTATTGCCGGTGCCGGAGGTGCCGCACATTTACCGGGGATGGTGGCTTCTATGAGTCCGCTTCCGGTTATCGGTGTTCCGGTAAAATCGAGCAATTCTATTGACGGTTGGGATTCTGTCCTATCCATTCTACAAATGCCGGGCGGTGTTCCTGTGGCGACTGTAGCACTGAACGGGGCAAAGAATGCCGGTATTTTAGCCGCTCAGATCATAGGAAGCAGTGATAAAACTATATTAGACAAGATCGTTGCCTATAAAGAAAGTTTAAAACAAGCTGTTTTAAAAGCCGCAGCCGACTTGAAAGCTTAGGATATAAAAATAGAATACCCCGAAAAGATCGGGGTATTTCCATCCACAATTAAGTGACAACTATAAAAAAAATTCTACTCTTTCTGATTAATTAATGCATTCGTTATAGCATTTCGTCGGCAAATCTATACACTTTATCGATAAAAACAAAATTATGAACACTTTTTTGGAAAAATTTAACACTAAATATAATTCGGCTCCTTTCAGCCAAATTCAACTGTCTGATTACAAACCGGCGTTCGAAGCTTGCATAGCAAAGGCAAAGCAGGAAATCGATTGCATAATTCACGATACAAAAGCGCCTGATTTTGATAATACAATTGCTGCTTTAGATTTTGCCGGACAAGAATTAGATCGTTTATCCAGCATCTTTTTCAACTTAAATTCAGCAGAAACTTCTGATGAGATGCAAAAAATCGCTCAGGAAGTATCGCCTTGGCTGACTGAATTCAGCAATGATATCACTTTAAATGAAGATCTGTTCAAAAGAGTCAAAGCAATTTATGATACAAAAGACAATCTGTCTCTTACTGTGGAACAGCAAACGTTATTGGACAAAAAATACAAAGGTTTTGTTCGCAACGGCGCTTTATTGAATGAAGAGCAGAAGAAAAAGCTTCGCGAGATCGATACACAATTAGCTAAACTTAAATTGACTTTTGGCGAAAACGTTTTGGCAGAGACCAACAATTACCAGTTACATGTTACGAATGAAGCCGATTTACAAGGCTTACCGGAAGGTGCTAAAGAAGCCGCAGCCGACTTAGCCAAAAGTAAAAATGTTGAAGGTTGGATCTTTACTTTGGATTTTCCAAGTTATTTGCCTTTTGTAACCTATGTTGATAATAGAGAATTACGAAAAGAAATTTCTATTGCTTACGGGAAAAAAGCATTTCAAAATAACGAATTTGACAATCAGCAAAACGTTAAAGATATCGTTCGTTTGCGTCACGAGCGCGCCAACTTATTAGGTTATGCTTCTCATGCTCATTTTGTTCTGGAAGAACGAATGGCTCAAAGTCCGGAAAAAGTTCAATCGTTTTTAAATGATCTTTTAGAAAAAGCCAAACCAGCTGCTGAAAAAGAATTTGCCGAACTTACTGCTTTTGCAAAAGAATCAGACGGAATTGAGCATCTGGAAAAATGGGATGGTGCTTATTATTCGGAAAAATTGAAACAGAAAAAATTCAATTTAGATGATGAAAAATTAAAACCGTATTTCAAATTAGAAAATGTTTTACAAGGTGCTTTTACCGTTGCTGAAAAATTATACGGAATTACATTTAAAGAGATATTTGACATCGACAAATATCACGAAGATGTAAAAACATACGAAGTTGTAGACTTTGAAGGCAATCTTGTTGCGCTTTTTTATGCTGATTTTTTCCCTAGAAAAGGAAAGCGAAACGGTGCCTGGATGACTTCCTTTAAATCACAATTTATCAAAAACGGAATCAACGAGCGTCCGCATATTTCCAATGTATGTAATTTTACACCACCTACTAAAACCAAACCATCTTTGTTAACTTTTAATGAAGTTACTACTTTGTTTCACGAATTCGGACATGGTTTGCATGGTATGTTAGCAAATACTACTTATCCGAGTTTATCAGGAACTTCTGTGTATTGGGATTTTGTAGAATTACCGAGTCAAATCATGGAAAACTGGTGTTACCAACCGGAAGCTTTGGCATTATTTGCTACACATTATGAAACCGGAGAAATTATTCCGCAGGAATATGTAGATAAAATTAAAGAAAGTGCCAACTTTTTAGAAGGATTGGCTACGGTTCGCCAACTGAGCTTTGGTTTGCTTGACATGGCTTATCACGGAAAACCTCAACCTATAGAGGATGTCAAAAAATTTGAATTAAAAGCATTTGAAAGTACTAAACTATATCCGGATGTGACTGAAAATTGCATGAGTACTTCCTTTTCACATATTTTTCAAGGCGGCTATTCTTCCGGTTATTATAGTTACAAATGGGCAGAAGTTTTAGATGCTGATGCTTTTGCTTACTTTGAAGAAAAAGGCATCTTCAACAAAGAAGTGGCTGCGAAATTCAAAGAGTATGTTCTTTCTAAAGGAGGAACCGAACACCCGATGGAGTTGTATAAAAAATTCCGTGGTCATGAACCGACACCGGAAGCTTTATTAAAAAGAGCGGGATTGGTTTAGATTGTTAATAAAATGAAACAAAAAGGATTACCGATGAAATATTGGTAATCCTTTTTTCGTTATTTTTAGGAAAAACAATTCCTTATTTCTAAAATATAAAAGTTTAGTTAATATACTTTAAAAAAGCAATACTAATTACTTTCAAACTCAAAAATATGAAACCTAAATATCAAGTAGATTTTGCAAAACCAATAGATTACACAAACGAAAGACAATATACATTAAAAAACTATTTAGATAAAGACAAATATAATTGGGTAAAACATGAATATAGAAAATTTAACAATCATACAAATTCTTGGGAGGATATCTTTTTAACAAACAAGAAAATAGCACTCCGAATTAAAATTCACTTAGGTGAAAAGAAAAGATATGATCCATTTAATGAGTTTCCAAAACTCCCAAAAACATATCAAGATTATAAAGAAATTTCAATTTATCTGATTTCTACAATTTTTTTTAAAAAATTTAATTCTCAAGAACTATTTGAAATCATGGCAATACTAACTAAAGAAACACCTTTTATTGAATTAAAATATTTTAATGTTGGAGAAAAATATGGATATGAGGATAGTACAATTGTAAAACATGATAATAAATTAATCAAATCTTTTAACGTAATAATAAATGACAAACTATTCACATTATATGATTATCTAGTTGATTATAAATTGAATAAAAGTGAATTAGAAATAACCTCAATCGTTAAAGAATATTTAGAAAATTTAGATTTTGAGATTGAAATTAAAAATACTGAAATTGAAGAAAAATTCAATAACGAGAATAATTCTGAAAGATACACAATCGAAGACTCTTACAATGATGGTGGTGGTGGTAACGAATGGTCTGATCCGTCAGAATTTTGGTAAAATTAAAGAAACAATTAAAATGAAAATAGCAATCCTTGGTTGGGGTTCCTTAATTTGGCAACCCAAAAAATTAGCATATAACAAAACTTTTGGTTGGCAAAAAGATGGTCCAATTTTGCCTATTGAATTTGCAAGAATTTCGAAAGACGGTAGATTAACTTTAGTTATAACAGAAAACGGCACAAAAGTTCCTGTTTTATTTACTTTATCAAATTATCACAATTTGGAAGAAGCAATTTTAAATTTAGCAGTTAGGGAAGGTTCTGGAAGAAATAGTATTGGAAGTTATGATAAAGATACTTTTTCTTCAAAATTCCGATTTGAAGATGAAATAAAAAATTGGATTAAAAATACTGATTTTGACGCTGTGATTTGGACAAATTTAGGTGAAAATTGGAATATTAAAAATGATAAAGGTGATATAATTCGTCAAATCGAATCTGAAAGAAGAATCGAATATTTAAAAGAATTAAAAGGAAATAAAAGTGTAATAGCAGAAGAATATATAAGAAGAACTCCTATTGAAATTAGTACTTTTTTTAGAAAAGAAATAGAAGCAACATTAAACTGGACACCAATATTAAATGAATAACCTCGAAGAGACCTATCAACATCTTGGAATTACTTGCAAACATGAATTAAATATTTCAGATTTTAAAACTTTAGCTAACGATTTATCTCAAAAACTACATTTAAATATTGAAATGGTTTATGATAGTAGTTCTATTTTATTCGACAAAACAATTTCTATAAATGGAGTAACTGAAAAAGTTTTTTTAAGAGAACGGATAAGCTTGTTAATTCCTGAAATTAAATATGAATTAGTTCAAGAAGAATTTCGATTTATTATTTATGAGGATTTTATTGAACTTCGCATAAAAATACCAATCGATTATTCTCATTTACTTTTATTAAAAAATGAAGATCAACTAACTAAAATTGAGCTTTTCAAAAAAATTATTAATCAATTAAAAATATTAGGAATTGATAAATTACACATTTTTGTTTTTGGCGAATTTGAATTAGGTGAAAACAAAAATTACTGTTGGAAAAATGTAATTCCCGCAATCAATAAGTGCAACAACCATTTTGAAATTATAATATAATCTACCTTTCAAAAACCAACAACATCACCAACCAAAAAATCGGTAAGCTTTCAGCCCAGAGGCTCGTAAAATATTTATTTTTTCTGGAATTGGCATAAAAAGTAAAGATCCCTAGGACCAAAGCAAAAAAAGTATTTACAAAAAACTGCTGCTTTGACACATAAGGTTTGAAAAAGTCGAGTAAAACAAAAAGAAACAATAAACCATAAGCCAGCCATTTTGTTCTTTTCTCTCCTATTTGCTGCGGAATGGTTTTTAAATACAACTCGTCAAATTGCAGATCGACAATCTCAAAGATCAACATCAGCACAAAAACCAAAATGAAGCGCTGTAGGCTTTTTAAAACTACAATCAGGTCTATAGAATAATGCGCATTGATCACCGGAAGCCAAACTGTAACGGCTACCCATGCGATCGCTACTAAATAGATTTTTATTCCGCTCCAATTTCGCATATTGGACTTGTTCGGAAAAAAAGGAATAGTATATAAAACCGTTAAAAGCAAAGAACCAATTCCTATCCACTTTGTTATGGACTGTAATTGCCAAAAATAGTAGAGTGTTGCACAAAAGCACAAAAAACTTAAACCGATAATCGCTTTAAACCGATTGGTCAAAGGAACCCGACGTACTCTGGCTAATTCGTCATATTTAATAAAATTATACCCTACAATAGTTCCGTAAAAACCAAAATAAGCCACAGCTTCGTCATAAGGCAGGTGCAATTTCAAAAAAGTAACCCTTATCAAGGCATAAACCGCTAAAGCAACATGAATACTGCTTTCAATATAAAAATCGAGTACTTTCTGTAAAAAACGCATTCGGCAAAAATAACAAATGTGTGAATAAGAACATAATTTAGCTAAAAAAGTAATTACAAACAGTCATTCATCTGCTTTTTTCTCTGTTTACATTATACAAACGTACTTTTATAATACAGCCAATCATTCAATTATTCTGCTTCTTTCTTCTTTTGTTAATAATTGACAAGCTTCTGTTTTTCCGAACCAGAAATATCTTTTATCTGCAATAAGTGAATAAATTCCGTTTCTCAAAGAAACCGGAATCTTTTTAAAAATTTTTGCAACTGTTTTATAATATTTAATATCGATCAACAATTCCAAAATAGCATCTGAATGCGTATAAACAGTTTCATTTTTTAGATAAAATATCGTTGTCAATTCTTCAACATTATACTGAACCTTATACTTATCCAATAACTCTTTTGCACTTTGAGATTGTAATGAAATAAATTTTGTCTGCTTGTTTTTATCTTTTTCTAAAACAAACAGAACCAAATAATTACACATAGCACATATTCCGTCAAAAAAAACAACTTTCTGGTTCATAATAATTGTCCTACTGTTAAATATCCATGTACAATTCCATGAAGGATCAACACTCCCGGATAAGTCAAAGGAAATGTCAATAAAAAATCATTTAATCCCATTAATACTGCCGTACTGAAATGAAAAAGAAAGATACAACACAATGAGATATAGATGAATTCGGGTTGAGGAATAAAGAAACATACCGGAACCAAAATCATTGTTATGATTGCGGAATGAGATGCTAACTTCTCTATTACAGGATGCTTCTTTAAAAATAAAGAAATCCCGGGTATTCCATAAGAATACGTACTCAAAATTCCTGAAAGTAGATTTCCTTTTCTCCAACTGGGTGACAAAAGTTTTGCTATTCCGGAAGTAGCATACGCAATTAAAACCTGAGCTCCGACAAAGACAACTGACAAAAGCATTCCTTTCTCATTTTCTACCAGAAAACAAAGAGAAAAAGAAAGTAAGGCCAGTAATCTCATTTGGTCTGCCCCGTCTTTACTGACCGTCCTTACTTTATACAAATAAAAGACTCCGCCTGTAATCAGCAAAAAAGTTATTTTAAAATATTTTATTTCCCCGAAAGAGAAAAACAAAAAAGCAAGCAAAACTAAACTTAGTAAAACATAGTTAAAAACCCTCCATCTTGAATATTTATTCTTAACTTTTATTGAAGGATAAACAAAATCCAGATAGAGTGCGGGAATACTTGAAAGTTCTAAAGTTGAAACAAAAGTTGAAACTAAAAGGATATACACACTAATAGTATATGCTGTATTTACGGTTAAATTTATCTCCATTGTTCTTAAATTATTTGATTATAAGATGCAAACATCACATGATCGATTGCAATATCTTTTATTCCCTTTGAAGAAACGATACTGAATCTCACAATACTTTCATTTTTATAATTTCTTTCCTTTTTAAGAAAATTAGATATGAGCGTTAAAATATTTAGGTAAAAAACAGAGAACTGTATCCCTTTTTTATTCTCCAAAACGTTAAATTCATCGATCAGAAAATGGCACGAATCTATTAGTCCTTTGTTATAATATTTAAAAGGGTTCCAAAATATTTTAACAATTTTAAACTCCATATAAATAGGTACCTCTTCCCATTCTTCTTGTTCCGAATTTATCCTTTTAAAAACTATTCTGTAATCATTCAATAACGGATTAGGTGCAAAAAAGCAATAATTAGGCAGCAACCCGAATTTATCCCATTTTTGTATCGCCTTTTGTAGCCCCTTTATTTGATAAAGAATGCTTACCACAGTAAATATGGCAAGCATTGCTACTAGTAATAAGAATAACATATTACGAATTCTTTTGTCTTATTGCTTTCAATTGCTCCAATGTTAACACTGATTCCAATCCGCTTTCTTTAATAGAATTTAATGCACTTTTTTCAGTGATCTCAGCTCCGGCAGCTGCTACTGCAGGGCACACCTGCGCTGCTACTTGTACAGCCGGACAAGCAGCCGTTGCTACATCGGAAACAGCATGAGCTGCGCTTGTTGCAACATTTGTTGCTGCCGACGCTACATCAGTCACGGCATGCACTACCGATGAAATAAATGATTTAAAACTTGGCGCTCCTTCTTCCTCTAGTTGCGCAATCATTAGGTCAATTGCTGCTAACTCTGATTTTGATAATTTTGACATAATTTTTTACTTTGTTCCCTACTCTTATGGCTTTTCAGGTTTTGCCCCGTTTAAGATGGTTTCTGGCTCCATTTTTATTAATTGTAATATTACAGTCATAAAACTAGCACTTCATAAGAATCCAAATAATAGTACAAATACCTGATTTTAAAAATCAGTCAAAACTACGGGGTAACAATTTCAATATTAGAACGATAACATCCAAAAGCAATAAAAGAATCGAAATAAAGTTGAACCGGAGTATTTTCCATTATTGAAACAAAAAATACTGAAGAATATCATTGTACTCTTTAAAAGTATCCTTACTACTTAGAGATATTTAAAAAAAATAACAAATGTGTTAATAAGAACATCGTTTAGTTGAAAAAATCACAAAAAATCAATTTTTAAAAACTAAATATTACAAGATTAATAATTACATTTGCTTACTTTTTAAACAACACAAATTTCAAATACACATTATTGATTAATGAGAACAGATGCATTTGCTTTGAGACACTTAGGTCCGATAGAAGCTGACCTAAATCAAATGTTGGACACGATTGGTGTAGATTCGTTAGACCAATTGATCTACGAAACTTTACCTGATGACATTAAACTAAAATCTCCTCTTCAATTAGACCCGGCGATGACTGAATATGAGTATGCAAATCATATTTTAGAATTAGGTCAAAAAATAAAGTTTTCAAATCTTATATCGGTTTAGGATACCACCCTACAATTGTACCGGCTCCTATCCAAAGAAACATTTTCGAAAACCCGGGATGGTACACTGCTTATACACCTTATCAGGCAGAAATTGCACAAGGCCGTTTAGAAGCTCTTTTGAATTTCCAGACTACGATCATTGAACTTACCGGAATGGAGATTGCTAATGCGTCACTTCTAGACGAAGGTACAGCCGCTGCTGAAGCAATGGCCTTGCTTTTTGACGTAAGAACACGCGATCAAAAGAAAAATAATGTAAATAAATTCTTCGTTTCTGAAGAAATTTTACCACAGACACTTTCCGTTCTTCAAACACGTTCCACTCCTATCGGTATTGAAATAGTTGTAGGAGATCATGAAACTTTTGAATTTACGAATGATTTCTTTGGCGCTGTTTTACAATATCCCGGAAAATTCGGTCAGGTTTATGACTATGCAGGTTTTATTGCCAAAGCCAAAGAAAAAGATATAAAAGTTGCTGTTGCTGCTGATATCTTATCCCTTGTAAAATTAACTCCTCCGGGAGAAATAGGTGCTGATGTCGTTGTAGGAACTACGCAACGTTTCGGTATCCCAATGGGCTACGGCGGTCCTCATGCCGCTTACTTTGCAACTAAAGAAGAATACAAACGTTCTATGCCGGGACGTATCATCGGGGTTACTGTTGACGCTAACGGAAACCGAGCACTACGTATGGCTTTGCAAACCCGTGAGCAACATATTAAACGTGAAAAAGCGACATCTAATATCTG
The DNA here is from genome assembly GCF_003148385.1 of Flavobacterium sediminis. Classification (NCBI taxonomy): domain Bacteria; kingdom Pseudomonadati; phylum Bacteroidota; class Flavobacteriia; order Flavobacteriales; family Flavobacteriaceae; genus Flavobacterium; species Flavobacterium sediminis. The sequence goes on from NZ_CP029463.1 coordinate 887,670, forward strand.
TACTGCTCAGGTATTATTAGCGGTTATGGCAGGAATGTATGCTGTGTATCACGGACCTAAAGGATTACAATATATTGCAAACAAAACGCATGCTGCCGCAGTTACTACCGCAGAAGCTTTGAATCAATTAGGTGTTTACCAGACAAATACGGCTTATTTTGACACCATTGTTGTAAAAGCAGATGCTAACAAAGTAAAAACCGTTGCGGAAGACAAAGAAGTAAACTTCTACTACATTGACAACGAAACTATCGCTATAGCTTTCAATGAAACAACTTCTTTAAAAGACATTAATGAGATTATTTTCATTTTTGCAGAAGCCTTAGGCAAAGAAATATTCACTGTTAACGAATTAGCTTCTACCGAACATATCCCGAGCCAATTGATGAGAACCTCAACATTCTTACCACACGAGGTATTCAACAACCATCACTCGGAAACGCAATTAATGCGTTATATTAAAAAATTAGAACGCAAAGATTTATCTTTAAATCACTCAATGATTTCATTAGGTTCATGTACCATGAAGTTAAATGCGGCCTCTGAAATGTTACCACTTTCTATGCCAAACTGGAACAGCATTCACCCTTTTGCTCCGGCTGAGCAAACAGAAGGGTATCAAATTATGCTGAAAAAACTGGAGGATCAACTGAATGTAATTACCGGTTTCAAGGGAACTACTTTACAACCGAACTCTGGTGCTCAAGGTGAATATGCGGGTCTAATGACGATTAGAGCGTATCATCAGTCAAGAGGTGACCATCACAGAACAGTTTGTTTAATTCCTGCTTCTGCTCACGGAACCAATCCTGCTTCTGCTGCTATGGCCGGAATGAATATCATAGTAACCAAAACAACTCCTGAAGGAAATATTGACGTAGAAGATTTAAGAGAAAAAGCTATTGCAAACAAAGATAAACTAGCGTGTTTGATGGTTACTTATCCATCTACACATGGTGTTTACGAAAGTGCTATCCGACAAATCACTAACATCATTCACGAAAATGGAGGTCTTGTTTATATGGACGGTGCGAATATGAATGCTCAGGTTGGATTAACCAATCCGGCTACAATTGGCGCTGATGTTTGCCACTTAAACTTACACAAAACGTTTGCTATCCCTCACGGTGGTGGTGGACCTGGTGTTGGTCCGATTTGTGTTAACGAAAAATTAGTCGATTTCTTACCTACCAATCCTATTATAAAAGTTGGCGGAGAACATGCTATTTCTGCCATTTCTGCTGCACCTTACGGATCTGCTTTAGTTTGTCTGATCTCTTATGGATATATTAGCATGATGGGGGCTGAAGGTTTAACAGAAGCCACAAAATATGCTATCTTAAACGCTAACTATATGAAAGCGCGTTTAACGGAACACTATCCTGTTCTATATTCCGGAGAAATGGGAAGAGCTGCTCACGAGATGATCTTAGATTGTAGAGCGTTCAAAGAAAAAGGAATTGAAGTGACAGATATCGCTAAACGTTTAATGGATTACGGATTCCATGCTCCGACTGTTTCATTCCCGGTTGCCGGAACTTTAATGGTTGAACCGACGGAATCAGAAGATTTAGGGGAATTAGATCGTTTTTGCGATGCAATGATCTCTATTCGTAAAGAAATTGAAACAGCGAGTAAAGAAGATACTAATAATGTATTGAAAAATGCACCTCACACTTTAGCTATGCTAACAGCTAACGACTGGAACATGCCTTATACAAGAGAGCAAGCTGCTTACCCGTTAGACTATATTGCTGAAAACAAATTCTGGCCAACGGTAAGACGTGTTGATGATGCTTATGGCGACAGAAACTTAATTTGTTCTTGTGCTCCGATTGAAGCATATATGTAATAATATTATATAAAACTAAATAAACACTGTAAAAGGTTTTAGGCGTTTGCCTAAAACCTTTTTTTATGACAAAAATCAATTTTTAATCCCTAGTTGTTAATTACTTTTGAAAAAATAAATTAAAATGAAAGATATTGAGACCCGAGAAGATTTGTTACTAATCATGGAAAAATTTTATAACAAGCTCTTAGTTGATGATACTATCAAACATTTTTTTACAGAAACCACAACGGTTAGCCAACATCTGCCGGAGCACTTTGAGACATTAGCCACTTTTTGGGAACAAGCTCTCTTTTTAAGAGGTGGCTATTTTAAAAACATGATTGAAATACACAAAAAGGTACACGACCAAAGTCCATTTTCCGGGGAGCATTACAAAACATGGCTCAAGCATCTTTTTACTACTTTAGACGAATATTTTTCAGGACCAAAAGCCGAACAAATGAAAACAATGTCACAAAGTATGGCGACAGTGATGCAAATAAAATTTACTTAACTTACTTTTTTTATCAAAATGCTAAAAAAATGATTTTATCTTAATAATTTGACAATTATGTCAAAATATTTCACCTTAAAAAGCCTATATACATATTAAATAACTAACTTGGCTTGTTCTAAAATTGAATAAAAAATGAATATCAAAATAACAGGATCAGGTTCTTATGTTCCTACTGAAAAAGTAACCAACTTAGACTTTGCTCGACACAATTTTTTAAATGAAGACGGAACACAATTTCCGCAACCTAATGAAATTATTGCTCAAAAATTTTTAGAGATAACCGGAATTGAAGAACGAAGATATGTCACTGATGATCTATTGTCGTCTGACATCGCTGCAATTGCAGCACAACGGGCTATTGATGATGCTAAAATTGACCCGGAAACATTAGATTATATTATTCTGGCTCACAATTTCGGCGACGTAAAAAAAGGTGCTATTCAATCTGATATTCTACCCAGTTTAGCCTCACGAGTAAAACACAGTTTAAAAATTAAGAACCCTAAATGTGTAGCTTATGATATTTTATTCGGATGTCCGGGTTGGGTTGAAGGGGTTATCCAAGCTCAGGCTTTTATCAAAGCCGGAATGGCAAAAAAATGTTTAGTGATCGGTGCAGAAACGCTATCACGTGTTGTAGACATTCATGACAGGGATTCTATGATCTATTCTGACGGTGCAGGAGCTACTATTATTGAAGCAACGGAAGAAGAAGGTGGAGTCTTAGCACATGAATCAGCCACTTTTACCTATGATGAGGCTTACTATTTATTCTTTGGCAATTCTTATGATAAACAACTGGATCCAGATGTTCGCTACATTAAAATGCATGGTCGAAAAATTTATGAATTCTCATTAAGCAATGTACCGAAAGCTATGGCAGCATGTTTAGATAAAAGCGGGGTTCCTATAGAGAAAGTCAAAAAAATATTGATTCACCAAGCCAATGAAAAAATGGATGAAGCTATTATTCAACGTTTCTTTCGTTTATACAAACAAACGCCACCAGACGGAGTGATGCCTATGAGTATTCATAAACTTGGAAATTCCAGTGTAGCAACAATTCCGACGTTATACGATCTATTGGTCAAAAACAAGCTGGAAAAACATGAACTTAACAAAGGTGATATTATTATGTTTGCCTCAGTAGGAGCCGGAATGAACATCAATGCTTTTGTATACCAGATGTAATCCGGATTATTTTCTAAATTTATTAAGCCAGAAATTCATCGCCGGTATCAATTGCATTTGAAGTACCAAACTTAAAGTAACTACTAAAAAAAATGTTACTTTCACAGCTACATCCACCCATAGATTTTCGAATTTCGGCATTGCATAAATTCCGAAAAATGTAATATTCAACACTAAAATTAATTTGGCATAACTTTTATCAAACGGAAGTATGCCAAATTTTTTATAGATAAAAATCAATTTAGCTATATTAAAAAGTGCCATGGCAATAAAAGAAGCGATGGCCACACCTAAAATTCCGATTTCGGTTTGTGTTAAGAAATACCAATTCAATGAAATATTCAAAACTACCAGAATCAGCACTGAAACTATATTAAAACGATAATATTTGGAATACGAAATAATTTCCGAATTAAAGCCGGTTGCCATATTAAACAACACATTACTTCCTAAAACATAGATAATAGGAACCGAAGCCATTAATTTTTGTCCCGTAGGCAAGAATTCAAAAAACGATTCAATTCCCAAAAAAACACAGCCTAAAACAATTGCCCCTATAAAAAACAATACTTTAGCTGTTTCCACATATTTCATCTGCAATGTATTCCAATCTTCATTTTTAATTAAAGCTGAAACCTGAGGAGCATATATTGTAAATAATCCTGTGGCAGGAATTGCCAAAGCCGAAGCCAAATTCACAGCGATCCTATAAGTCCCGTTGTCTTCAAACTCGCAAAATAACGGAATCATAAAGCCATCTACTCTAAAAGCTAAAAAAGAACCGAAGCTTCCAATAAAAGTATAGAAACAATAGCTTAAATATTCTTTCTTAGGAATTTCTGTAAAGAGTTCCTGGAAACTCCCTTCTCCTCTGATTGAAAAAAAGCGAAAGAGATATTGACTCAACAACAATAAGAGCAAAAAGTAAAAGGCTATAAATGTTGTGATGGCTATACTTTCTGTCATCCAACCGAGTAAAACCAATACAAAAACTACCGGAAGGGCTATTTTCGGGATTATCTTCTCATAAAATGTCGGAACTGCAATTTTCTGCAAATTGGCTGCCTGCCGTTTAAACAATTCAACAAATGCCGACACAACAGCTAACGGAAAGGCAAAAAATAAATACCGGTAACGATCCCAGTCAATGAGAAATTGTCCTAACAATAATAGCAACAATACTCCAATACCAATTCCCGAAATCGTAAAAATTCCGTATTTAAAAAGCTGGCGTTTATTATTATCGGAAAGATTCGGATAGAAGTGAATCAGAGCTTGTGCTCCGCCAAATACCAGAATCGGATACAACATTTGCGCAATACTATCTACAAAACCAACTTTACCTAAAAAATCTTTATCGTTAGGATATACAAAAACCGTAGAAATCACTCCGATAGCAATCCCTAAATAATTAATCAGAGTAAACCAAAATGCCTGTTTATGTGATTGTACGTCTTGCATTAACGATAACTTTTTCTTGCTTTAAAAATGGTTAAAAAATGTAATTTCAGCAAAACATAATATCCCACTAATTGAACTGCCATCGAAAGAGTTTGCTCCAAACTATAGAATTTAGAGAAATATTTAGGCAAACCAATAGCAGAACGAAAAGCTGAAAAATATGCTTTTAACCATGACTGATTAACATCTAAAACTTCAGCCAACATTTTATATTTAGATTGCTTGATATCTTTTTGAAAACTTCTCGAAATTATCCTGTCATGACAAATTTCTGAATTTTTAACCACTATGGTTTTAAAACCGTGATAGTGTACCCTGTCTGAATAATTTCTATCCTCTCCATAATGACTGAACATCGGTTCAAAATACCCTACTTTTTCGATTACTCGTTTAGGTAACAGCCAAGCCGCAGCATTTATAAATGGTACTTCATCGACAACCTGAGAAACAGCTTTAGTTTTCCTATTCCAATACATTTCAAAATTAGCATCTAAAGCCTTTTCATCTGCCGAAAAATGCACTGGACTTACAATTCCATAATCTGGATTACCATCCGCTATCAGAACTAAATTCTGAATAGTTTGCGGATAAACCCAAGTATCTTGATTTAGTAAAAAAAGATACTCAAAACCAGCTTCTATTGCTTTATGTATCCCAATATTATTAGCCTTACCAAAACCTAAATTTTCTTTTGACTGAATTAGTTCTACAAAATCAAATTCCTTTAAAATAGAAATAGAGTTGTCTGTTGAAGCGTTGTCTATTGCAATAACCTGAACCTTAAAAATAGAGTTTTGCAGAGATTTCAGGCATTTTTCAAGCCATCTTTCTCCATTATATGTAACTAAAATAACAGCAACCTTTATATCCATGCAAAACTTTATTTTCTCTACAAAAATAAAGATATTTCTGCTGTAACCTCTTAATTGCTTATTTTTGTTTTGAATTACCATTTTCTATGAAGTTTTACATTGTCATCCCGGCTCATAATGAAGCTAATCTGATTGGATTAACACTAGAATCTTTGGCAAACCAAACCGTTTTACCGAGCAAAGTGGTAGTTGTCAATGACAATTCTACGGATAACACAGAAGACATCATAGATCAATTTTCCGAGAAATACTCTTGGCTATCTTTGATCAATAATTCTTCTGAAGCATTACATTTACCGGGAAGTAAAGTTATTTTAGCTTTTAACAAAGGTTTGGAAACGCTGGATACCGATTATGATTTCATTGTAAAAGCTGATGCCGACTTGATTTTTCCCGAGAACTACTTTGAAATGATTGTTAAACACTTTCAATCTGACCCAAGATTAGGAATGGTTGGCGGTTTTGCTTATATAGAAAAAAACGGAGAATGGATTTTAGAGAACTTAACTGATAAAGATCATATCCGTGGTGCTTTTAAAGCCTATCGCAAAGCATGCTTCGAACAAATTGGCGGACTAAAACCCGCTATGGGTTGGGACACTGTAGATGAACTACTTTGTAAATTTTACGGTTGGCAAGTTACAACAGACGAAAGCCTGCACGTCAAACATTTAAAACCCACCGGTGCTAATTATAACAAATCCTCCCGCTACAAACAAGGCGAAGCTTTTTATTCTTTAGGTTATGGTTTTATAATTACAGCAATTGCATCGTTGAAATTAGCTTTACGAAAAGGAAAACCATTCCTTTTTATAGATTACCTCAACGGGTTTTGGAAAGCTAAAAAAGATAAAAAGCCATTATTAGTCAACCAAGAACAAGCTAAATTTATCAGACAATATCGTTGGAAGAAAATGAAAGAAAAGTTGTTGCATTAACAGATCAGGTCATAAGGAACATTGAAAAACAAGATTTTATCATTTTCAAATTTTCAAATTGCTGTATTGCCACATTAATTTAGTACTTTAGCCAATATTTTCAGAATATATGTTTGTAATTCGAATTTTATCTCAAATAGGAAAATATTTCATTATGCTCAAAGAAATATTTAGTCGTCATACTAAATGGAACGTAATGAAACAGTTAATTTTAAAAGAGGTAAACGACTTAGTAATCGATTCATTAGGAATTGTTTGTTTTATTTCGTTTTTCGTTGGTGGAGTTGTTGCAATTCAAACGGCATTGAACCTTACTAATCCCTTAATCCCCAAATATCTGATCGGGTTTGCAACAAGACAATCTGTTATTTTAGAATTTGCGCCTACTTTTGTTTCCATCATCATGGCTGGTAAAATGGGCTCTTTCATAACTTCGAGTATCGGAACCATGAGAGTAACGGAACAGATAGACGCATTGGAAGTAATGGGAGTTAATTCTTTGAACTATTTGGTTTTCCCGAAAATTATAGCTCTGCTTTTGTATCCGTTTGTGATCGGGATTGCTATGTTCTTAGGGAATTTAGGCGGATGGATGGCTACTGTATACGGAGGGTTTGCTTCCAGTAACGAATTCATTACCGGTTTACAGGAAGATTTTATTCCGTTTCACATCGCTTACGCTTTTATCAAAACAGTAGTCTTTGCATTCATTCTTGCCACGATACCTTCTTTCCATGGTTTTTACATGAAAGGCGGAGCTTTAGAAGTAGGTAAAGCCAGTACTGTATCTTTCGTCTGGACATCGGTTGTTATTATTTTGATGAATTATATTTTAACCCAAATGTTATTAAGCTAATGATAGAAGTCAAAAATTTAGAAAAAACATTTGGCACACAAAAAGTTTTAAAAGGAATTTCAACCCTTTTTGAAGCAGGTCAAACCAGTTTAGTCATTGGTCAGAGCGGATCCGGAAAAACTGTATTTTTAAAGTCTCTTTTAGGCATACATACTCCTGAGAACGGAACGATTTCATTTGACGGAAGGATTTATTCGGAAATGTCAAAAGACGAAAAACAGGATCTCAGAACCGAAATGGGAATGGTTTTTCAAGGAAGCGCTTTGTTCGACAGTATGACCGTAGAAGAAAACGTTGGTTTTCCATTAAAGATGTTTTCTAATAAAACACCGAAAGAGATAAAAGAACGTGTTGATTTTGTTATTGAAAGAGTAAATCTGATAGATGCACATCATAAAATGCCGTCTGAGATTTCAGGTGGAATGCAAAAACGCGTCGCAATAGCCAGAGCTATTGTAAATAATCCTAAATATCTGTTCTGCGATGAGCCTAACTCAGGACTTGACCCTAAAACGGCTATTGTTATCGACAATCTGATTCAGGAAATTACTAAGGAATACAACATTACTACGGTAATCAATACCCATGACATGAACTCAGTAATGGAAATTGGTGAAAAGATCATATTCCTGAAAAACGGACTTCTGGAATGGGAAGGCAGTAACAAAGAGATCTTTAAAACCGATAACGAAGCGGTAACAGACTTTGTATACTCTTCAGAATTGTTTAAGAAAGTAAGGAGAATGTATCTCGAAGAAGATTCAGAAAGCAAATAAATTTACTCTGATCTCACTACTACTTTTTTACTTTTTAACTTGGTCTGCAGCCATTTAGTAAATCGATCAGTTTCTTTTTCTTTTATAGAACTTTGAATTTCCTTATCCCATTTTACAATAAAATTAGGAACCGTATCAACTGCCTTAAAATTAGTATGTAGTATATTATAGTAAGAGACTTCCTGAATATTCTCGTTCAAACTCTTCAATTCTTCTGCTACATCCACAAAAGAGATAGTAGATCCGTTGTTTAACCGAGATTTTAAACTAAAAATTTCTTTATCCTTTTCTAACAATTGCTCCTCTTTTTTCATCAGCAATTGTTGTGTTGTTAAATAAGAATTCTCAATTTCATTTAAGCGCGACAGTGTTTTCTTGCTTTCCAAATCCTGCAAAACTTTAACCTGTACGCCGGGATACCCCAAAGATGTTATTTTATCCTGAATCTTTTTGATCTCCGTATTTTCCAGACTTTCTCCAATCACTGCAAAACTAACGGTATTGTCTTTATAGCTGGTCTGAATATCAAAAACCCCGATCCCTTTATCATCTTTCATTGCTAAAAGCACGGTTTCCACTTTTCTCTCAAAATCAGACTTCTTATATAATTTATAAAAGAAATAAACACTTGGCACAAAAATAGCCAGAGCGATTACCGTTAAAAGCTGAGAAATTTGCTTCTTACGCTGTTTATCTGCATATTCTTTAAGTGGAAAACGCAAAGATTTAACCACTAAATAAGTTGCTGTTGCAATAAAAATTGTATTGATCGAAAATAAGAAAAGAGCTCCTCCGAAAAAATCCCATTTTCCCGTTGCCAAACCAAATCCTGCCGTACATAATGGAGGCATCAAGGCTGTAGCAATTGCTACACCGGCTATTGTATTTGTAGATTTATTTCTTCTGCTTAACGCTACTAATAGTGCCAATCCTCCGGAAAGAGCAATAATAATATCCAACACATTAGGAGAAGTTCTGGCTATTAATTCAGGGGTTTCATTTTGAAATAATGGCACACTGAAAAACAAAAAAGAGGTTGAAAGACTCAGGACAACCATAACTCCGAAGTTTTTCAATGATTTGCGCAACAATTCAATATCATTGATCCCTAATGCCAACCCCATTCCCAAAATAGGTCCCATCAAGGGAGAAATTAACATGGCACCGATTACAACTGCTGTTGAGCTGGTATTTAACCCTGTTGAAGCTATTAAAATGGAAAAGATCAAAACCCAGGCATTCTGCCCCCTCATGTCAATACCGGCTCTTATATCTTCTATTGTTGCTCTTCTGTCGGTATCTTTAGAGATATCGAAAATCTCCCGGATTAACTCTTTAAAGCTGCTCAACAATGAAGAAACTGAACTTTGCTCTTGATTTTGGTTTTCCATTAGCCATTAATTTTAGACACTATTTGCTTAATATCCTGCTCTTTGCATTTCGGGTAGATCAATAGTACATCATCCTTATCTACAATGATGTAATCATCTAATCCATCTATCACCACAAGTTTTTTGCCTTCGGCACGAATAATATTATTTGAAGAATTTTCTAATACTACTGTTGCATTTACAATGGCATTATTATTAGAATCTTTAACTAATTTTTCATGAAGTGAACCCCAGGTCCCCAGATCGTTCCAGTCAAAATTAGCAGCCAATACATATACATTCTTAGCTCGTTCTAAGACTGCATAATCTATAGATATATTTTCTGCTGAAATATAATTGTCTTTTATAAACTGTTTTTCATCTACTGTTTGATAAAAGTCGTACCCACTATAAAACAACTGGTACATTGTTGGCTTGAATTTTTTAAAGACATTCTCTATAGATTGCACGCTCCAAATAAAAATTCCGGCATTCCACAGAAAGTTTCCGCTTTCTAAAAATTTTTTTGCAGTATCATAATCCGGTTTTTCCCGAAACTGAACAACCTTTTTTACAGCGTGTTTATCTTCTTTATTATATTCAATGTAACCAAAACCAGTATTCGGAAATGTCGGCTTGATCCCTAATGTCACTAGCGAATCATGCTTTTCACAAAACTGGAAAGCCTGTTCGACATCTTTCGCAAAAGCATCTTCATCTTCTATCCAGTGGTCCGAAGGTGCTACAATCATAACTGCGTCAGGATTCTGTTTTTTAATTTTTAACGAAGCATACAAGATACAAGGCGCCGTATTTCGCATAATGGGCTCCAAAACAACCTGCTCCGGTTTCAAATCAGGTAGCTGCTTAAGAACTAAGTCATTATATTTTTCATTCGTTAAAACGAGAATATTATCAACAGGAATAACTTTGCTCAACCGGGAAAAGGTTTTTTGCAACAACGTAACTCCTGTTCCTAACATATCATGAAATTGTTTAGGAAACTCTGTTGTACTAACCGGCCAAAAACGAGAGCCAACTCCCCGGCCATTATTATAGCATAATAATTTTTATTCATAGAAACACATATCTGCTAAGGTTCAAAAATACTAAGATTTTTTCAAATAAGAGGTAATTTAAGAATATGCTGTTTAATCTTTACAATTTTTTAGCATTAAAAGCTAAGTTGTTCAACTTCTGCATTGGGCTGAAAAAGGTAAACTCTACCTGTCTTTAACTCAATACATTCATAACGTTTTACCCGTAGCGCTATTTTTTTAAAAACTTTTCCGTTATGAATCCTGAAATGAGCACCATAAGGCAATTCAAACACATAAATCTTTCCGTTCTCTTCCTTTTCATCAAATTGCTTCAAAGCCAAGCTTAAAGTTGCATCTGTATCGCTACTGGCTTTCGGATTTCTGAAGTGACGAGCCAGAAGCGGTAACAACTGGTTTGGAAAAACTTCCGGACGAATAAAGGGAACCATTAGTTGCTGAAACGTATATTTCCATTCATTCCCATGGGGTTTTATCATCCTACCGTATTTCTCAAAAGCTACCAGATGCGCAATTTCATGGACTAAAGTAATCAGAAAACGATATTTATTCAAGCTTGCATTTACTGTAATCAAATGGTATCCGTTAGTATCTTTACGATAATCACCATGCCGTGTTACCCGATCATTAACGATCTTCAGATGTACATGATTCATCTTTATAAGTTCAAAACAAGGATGAACAGCATGCTCCGGTAAATATTTTACTAAAATTTCAACCATTTTTCAGATCACTCTTTACATTACGGAGTAGTGGAACTCACCTGCAAAACTTTTCCGTTAAAATATTTATTCCCTGTTAAGGCAAAATTGAAAATATAATCTGCCATTTCCTGAGCGGATAGCGGCGCTTCATAGCCCGGAAAAGCTTCTTGCAACATTTCTGTATTGACTGCTCCCAAAGCCAATACATTAAAGGCTATACCTTTTTCTTTATATTCTTCAGCCAAAAGCTCAGAAAGTGTAATCACGGCTCCTTTACTGGAACTATAAGCTGCTAATCCCGGAAACTTCATACTTCCTTGTACCCCTCCCATCGAACTGATCGTAACCACATGGCTTTCATTCAGCATAAACGGAATACAAATCCTTGTTAATTCTGCCACTGCAAAGACATTTACAGCATAAACATTCTGAAAATCCAAAGCCGTAAGATTTTCAAAAGGCTTATTGATCAAGCTTCCCGCATTATGAATCAAAACATCAATCTTTTTATCCCAAGCCTTTTCTACAAAATCCTCAACTTTTACCAACTCCTCTGATTTAGCAATATCAATTGTCAGACACGTAATATTAGGGTTCTCCATTAAAGGTTTCGGTGCTTTTCTGGATATTGCCAGAACCTGATGCCCGGATTCGGCAAATAACAATGCTAATTCATAACCTATGCCACGAGAGGTTCCCGTGATAATTATATTTTTCATTCAGATTCCTGTTTTGGGTAAAGGTAAAAAATAAAAAAATCCCAAGAAAATCTTGGGATTGAAAGTATTTTTAATATTCTTTTAAGCTAACATAGTAACCGGATTCTCCATATAAGACTTAAATGTCTGAAGGAATTGTGCACCGGTAGCCCCGTCAACTGTTCTGTGATCACAAGCTAATGTAATGGTCATGGTATGCCCTACTACAATTTGTCCGTTTTTAACTACAGGTTTTTCTACAATTGCCCCTACTGACATAATTGCCGAGTTCGGTTGATTTATGATAGACGTAAAAGACTGAATTCCGAACATTCCTAAATTAGAGATTGTAAAAGTACTACCTTCCATCTCTGTCGGTTGTATTTTTTTCGCTTTAGCTCTTCCTGCCATATCTTTTACAGCAGCTCCGATTTGTGATAGGTTCATCTGATCTGTAAATTTCAATACCGGAACCACTAAACCGTCTTCAACGGCAACTGCTACTCCTACGTGTACATGATGATTCAGCACCATTGCATCCTCTCTCCATTGTGAATTTACCTGTGGATGTTTCTTCAATGCCATTGCACAAGCTTTAACCACCATATCGTTAAATGACACCTTGGTATCCGGTAATGTATTGATCATGGCACGTGAAGCCATTGCATTATCCATATCTAATTCGATAGTTAAATAATAATGCGGTGCTGTAAATTTGGATTCTCCCAAACGACGCGCAATTGTTTTACGCATTTGAGAATTTTTAATTTCTTCACGGAATTCTTCACCCGCCGGAACAAAAGGTTTAACAGAAGCTACTGCCTGAGTTGCTTCAGCTACTGCCTGAACAGGCGCAGCAGAAGGCGTAAAGTTCTCCACATCGCTTTTAACGATTCTCCCGTTTTCACCGGTCCCTTTTACCTGATTCAGATCTATTCCCTTCTCCTCAGCAATCTTCTTAGCCAATGGAGAAGCGAAAATTCGCCCCCGTTATTTGAATGAGCAGCTGCAGAAGAACTATTAGTTGTTGCTGTAGCAACAGCAGTATTCTCTACCTTAGATTCTTCTTTAGTTGTTTCTTCGGAAGCACCTCCTGCTTTAAAGTTTGCCACAACACCAGAAACATCAGTACCGGCAGGTCCTAAAATAGCCAAAATGCTATCTACAGGAGCTGTTTCTCCTTCCTGAACACCTATATACAACAATGTTCCTGCATTAAATGACTCAAACTCCATTGTTGCTTTATCAGTTTCGATTTCCGCCAAGATATCTCCTTCTTTTACGGCATCTCCTACTTTTTTCAACCAAGTAGCTACTGTTCCGGTTGTCATCGTATCACTTAGACGAGGCATCGTTACAACTTTTACCCCTTCCGGTATTGCAACTTCTGCCGAAGCTTTAGTTTCTTCTTTAACTTCCGGAGTCGCAGTTTCTTCTGTTTTAGGAGCTGCACCTGCACCCTGACTAATCAAAGCACTGATATCTTCTCCTTCGTCTCCGATGATGGCCAAAAGTGAATCTACAGGAGCCGTTTCTCCCTCATTTATTCCGATATGCAATAGCGTTCCGGCATTAAACGATTCAAATTCCATTGTCGCTTTATCCGTTTCAATTTCCGCTAAAATATCTCCTTCTTTTACTTTATCTCCAACTTTTTTAAGCCATGTTGCCACAGTACCTTCTGTCATGGTATCGCTTAAACGAGGCATTGTAATTACTGTTGCCATATTGCTTATAATTTATGAGGTAAAAATGGATAATTCTCTTGTTCGTACACCACATCATACATTACATTCAGTTCCGGATATGGTGAATCTTCTGCAAATTTTTCACATTCTGCTACTAAATTCTTTACCCTTTCATCGATAGCCTCGATTTCTGCTTCTGTCGCAAAATCTTTTTCTTTAATAACTTCTAAGACTTGTGTGATCGGGTCGATTTTTTTGTATTCCTCAACTTCTTCTTTTGTTCTGTAGTGTTGAGCATCTGACATTGAATGTCCGCGATAACGATATGTTTTCATTTCAAGGAAAGTAGGTCCGTCTCCGCGACGTGCTCTTTCGATAGCTTCATACATTGCTTCTGCCACTTTAATAGGGTTCATTCCGTCTACCGGTCCGCATGGCATCTCATACCCTAAACCTAATTTCCATACATCTGTATGATTAGCAGTTCTTTCCACAGAAGTTCCCATTGCGTATCCATTGTTCTCACAAATGAACACTACCGGTAATTTCCAGTTCATTGCCATATTGAATGTTTCATGAAGCGAACCTTGGCGAGCAGCTCCGTCTCCGAAGTAAGTCAGCGTTACACCTCCTGTATTGAAGTATTTATCCCCGAAAGCAATTCCTGCTCCTAGCGGAATTTGCCCTCCTACAATCCCGTGTCCTCCGTAAAAACCGTGTTCTTTAGAAAAAATGTGCATTGAACCGCCTAAACCTTGAGAAGTTCCTGTACCTTTTCCTAAAAGTTCTGCCATAACTCTTTTCGGGTCAACTCCCATTCCTATTGGCTGAACGTGATTACGGTAAGCTGTAATAATTTTATCTTTTGATAAATCCATCGCATGTAAAGCCCCAGCTAAAACAGCTTCCTGACCATTATACAAGTGAAGAAATCCTCTTACTTTTTGTTGGATATATAACGCAGCCAGTTTGTCTTCAAACTTTCTCCAGAACTGCATATCTTCATACCACTTAAGGTAAACTTCTTTAGTTATCGGTTTCATTTTGATTTGTTTGTTAATTTAAAATGTAAATCCAAAATTCCCAAAGTAGAAATTTTAGCAATAGCAAAAATAGCACTTCAAAAAATATTGAAAAAATTAATTTCAAGGAAATTAACGTTTTTTATTTATAAAATGATATTTTTATTAACGAAATCGTTATAGGTATTTTTTATCGAAAAGTAATGGCAATAAATTCTTTAACGAATCAGATTTATATATTTCCCCTATTGCTCCCATAAAGAAAATTTCAATTCCGGCACTTTGTTTGACCTCATACTCGGCTATTGATTGACGACAGGCACCACAGGGCGGTATTGGATCTGCCAGTTCTTTATCTTGTGGCGAAGCTGAGATAAAGATCTTTTGTATCACTGCATCAGGGTAATTAGCTCCGGCATAAAAAACAGCTACTCTTTCCGCACACAATCCTGACGGATAAGCCGCATTTTCCTGATTAGTTCCTGTTACCACTTTTCCGTTATCCAAAAGCAACGCAACACCAACCTGAAACTTAGAATAGGGTGCATACGCAATTTTTCTTACCTCATGAGCTTTTTCCATTAGCTCTCGGTCTAATGCTTCCAATTCATCAATAGAAGTGAAAACCGTAAAATCAGATGTAATTGAAATTTGTTTCATAATCGAGGAAAAAAAATCCAAACTCTGTTTAGAATTTGGATTTGAATTTAATTAGTTCTTATTATTATAATTCATCGTACGAATCACCGAAATTGAAAGTTAACGAAAATCTCAAAGTATTCTCCAAAGGGTTTCTAACTTTCGATGCTGAAAACAAGTACGACACATCAATTTTAACTATATTATATTTGAAGCCTGCTCCTAAAGTAAAATACTTTCTGGCTCCTTTTTGTTCGCTTTCGTGAAAATAACCGGTTCTCAAAGCAAATGAATCCTGATACCAATATTCAGCACCCAAAGCCCAGGTAACCTCTCTCAACTCTTCTGAAAAACCACCCGGTGCATCTCCGAAAGACTTAGCAATTCCACTTACCCAACCTTGCGAACGATAATCAGCCACCGCTTGTTGGTAAGCCGCATTAGCATCTGCTATCTCAGAAGCATCAATAGTACCGTCTTCATTCGAATCAACTGGTTCTACATCTGCCGGAGGTGTAGGTACTAATAACTTTGTAATTTCTCCTGTTACACTCACTTTATTGTAATCGTCAAAGATAAAATCAAAACCAGCTCCTAAACGCATATTTGCCGGTAAAAAATTGGCGTTCTCGTCGAGATTATCGTTGTTATAATTGATTTTCGGCCCCATATTCTGGAAATTAAAACCAGCTCTCCATCTACCGTTGAAATCATTATATGCAACCTCTTCTGACTGATAATATCCTGCAATATCTACCGCAAAACTTGATGCCGGAGACGAATCAGTTCCCGCATCTGCAATTTTCAGATTTGAACGAATGTAACGACCTGCTACCGACATGGAAAAACGATCACTTAGCTTCAAGGAATAAGACCCGTCTAAAGCAAATTCATTAGGGCTCACTGTATTTAAAGCCTCTCCATTGCTATTTGTAAGCTGTATATCTCCCAAACCGAAATAACGAAGCGATCCTGCAAAAGCACTCTGCTCATTAATTCTATTGTAATATGTTAACTGTCCTAACGAAATATCATTGGCAATACTACTCAAGTATGGTGTATAACTCAATGAAAACCCTTGCTTTTGCAAAGAGAAAGCATATTTTGCGGGGTTATATTGCTGTGAATAAGCATCAGCAGAAGTTGCTACACCCATGTCTCCCATACCTGCTGATCGGGCATCAGCTGCAATTAACAAAAAGGGGACACCTGTTGTGATAACACGTTCCTGCGCCTGGACTATATGTGTTGCTATGAATAAAGTTAATAATACTGCAATTTTTTTCATTATAACAATTTATTAAGGTTGACAAATATACTATTTTATTATAGGATTACAAGTTTCTCATATTTTTCCTTTTTCACTCCGGTAGTTGTTGATTTTACTGTGAGCTTATAAACATAGACTCCTTTTCCTATCTTATCTCCGAAATCATCTCTCCCGTCCCAAGTAATATCTCTACATAAAAAACCGTCAGTTACCACTTGCTGATTAATCGTTTTTACCAACTTTCCGGTAATTGTTAAAATTTGCACCTGAACATCCAAAGGTTCAAACGGCATGTTATGAGTGAACCAGAACTCTGTATAACTCACAAACGGATTCGGATAGTTCAGCACTCTTTGTATTTGCAATCCGTCATTTGAACAAACTGCATTAAACTGAATCTCCATGGTAATTAAATTATTGTACACATCCCAAGCTTTAAAAAGAATGGTATGCAAACCGGACTCCAGGTCTCGAAACGGAAAACGTACTTTCCCTTTGGTAAAATCATCTAATTCAGTTTCGTAGTAATCATTCAAAATATACGGATTTTCTTCATCTCCGTCTAAGATCGCCACAATATCGTGA
The DNA here is from genome assembly GCF_003148385.1 of Flavobacterium sediminis. Taxonomy (NCBI): domain Bacteria; kingdom Pseudomonadati; phylum Bacteroidota; class Flavobacteriia; order Flavobacteriales; family Flavobacteriaceae; genus Flavobacterium; species Flavobacterium sediminis. The sequence goes on from NZ_CP029463.1 coordinate 905,149, forward strand.
CCTATACCGCTAGCTGTATTAATACCATGTTCATCTTCAAGGTAGGCAATTAAAACCGGTGAACAGTTTGTTATTTCTCCGGAGACAAAGCTTTCATCATTCATATAGAGAGCAACGGTCGGCGGAGTTGTATCTGCACCTGCATTTTCATTTACTCCTCCAACTTGAATTGACAGATCATAACCTGTTTCATCCCGAAGAGCAGGTGATTCACTTTTAGCATAAAAACTAATTTTACCATTTCCCAAAGGGATTCTTATATCCTGCGGAACAACAAAACTAATTTCAAATTTACCATTTACCACAGAAGCATTCCCTCTAAAGATCGTTTCTCCTAAAGTAGTAAAGTCCATTATTATCAAACCATTACTATCTGTAGTTCCGTCATTACCCAAAGTACTTCTATCAATATCTTTATCAAAGATCTGTATTGCTACATCTCCGTTATAATCAGCAATCAGGGCATTATTCAAATCAACCACTTCTCCCTCTACTTTCATCAAATCCAAAGCCCTGAACGGCGGCAAAGCCTGTGCAACAGGAATATCATTTACTTCAGTTAAGACCACTCTTGGTTTAGGAATTGCCAATTGTAATGCCGGATCTCCCACACAAAAAACTACTCGCCTGTTAGAAGACCCCGTCTGAAGTTTTGTCAACCGCAAAGCCTCCCCTATTGTAGGATAATCATAAGAGCCATAAGCATATAATTCTTCATTAAAGATATTATTCATTATCAATCCGGTGGTCACCCCAATTTGCCTTGTCGTTGCGATCAATGCTATCGCTCCTCCTTCTGAATTCCAGAACATATACTCTCCTCCTGTAGGTTTCCCCGGATCATCAAAACGAGTAAACTCACAGGTTATTGTTATAAACAAAGGAAATCTATATTCGTTCTTCAAATTTTGAGCGTCTAACTTTTCAAACAAACGTTCCCTTGCCAAATACTCCTCATTTCCATGTCCGTAATAATTAAAAACCAAGGCTCCCACATCAAAAGCATTTAAAAAATCCTCTTTAGCATCAGGATAACGCTCTCCTCCGGCAGCCACTTCCTGAATATAGGCGTCTGTATGGATCTTTTTCACATTTACGAATGGTTTTTCTGCCACCAGATCATCTGCTAATTGATCCAAGTCAAACTGTAAACCTGCATCTGTCTGATCATCCGCATCATCCGAATAGATCACATAATTATTTCGCCAGCGACCATAAGAATCTATACGGTAATACTGTATAAGCTTAGTAACCATTTCCTGAGCTTGAGCAACACTTGAAACAAGCATTCTTCCCACTGCTATATCAATTCCATCATATCCTGATAACATTTGCCCTTCTCCGTTATCCATCAATCCATAAAAATCATCAGACATAAACGAACTGTACAAAGAAAAATTAGAACTGTTATTTACCTCAGAGGTATTCGGATTAAAACCATGAAAAACCGGAACAATATTGTTATTATTACTAATTCTATCTTTATAATCATAAGATGCATCCCCGAATAAATTCACATATTTAACCCTATTTGCAGCCGATGAAGCATTATCATATACATAACGTATAAAATTCCGGATCGCACCGATATCTTGTTTTCCCGAACCAAACTCTTGATAAATATGTTCAAGTCGAACAACCTTTACTACCAACCCAGAATTGGAACGATGAAAATTTGCCAAAGTTTCTGCCTGAACAGCTAAAAAACCGGGAGTTATAATCAAGTAGTCAATATCCTCAAAAACACCTTGTGAATTCTTAAAGACATCTCCTTTAAGATTCTGATTATTTACAGTGCTATTTGTCTCTTTTAAAGGTGAATAAAAATCAGCTCCAACCACCGCAATATATTTTTTTTCATTACCAAGATTTACTTTAAATGAAAAACTATTTTGACCATTATTCGTATACGATTCCACATTAAAGATATCCGTCACATCCCAAACTTGAGATACTCCAGAAGCATTAGCCAAGACATACGCCCCAACCCCTATATTAGAAGATTCATCTTCATTAAAAAATGAAAATTGCTGCCCATATCCCTGCAATCCACAAACTCCTTTTATTCTTATATAATCTAAAAAGCCATCAGAAGAAGGAACTCCACCATTATTATATGTTAAATTAATTGCAATAGCGGAAGAAGAACTATTAAACGAGCCGTTGAACACATTTTCATACCCTTGAATTCCACTACCGGACTGCAAAGACAAAAAGCCTACATTACCTAAACTTTGTCCATTAGCTTTAACTTCAAAAGACGAACTCCCATAAGATTGTGAAGCCAGATTTATTTTAAGCTCTAAAGGTTCTGTTGTGACCAAATTAGGAAAATTAAAGTCAAATGTCTGGCTATTTGTCAGTTTAAAATCCTCGCCAAACCATCTTCTTCCTATTTTCCCAGGGTTGACCAGATCTTTTTCATATATCTTAGTATTATGAAATGTCGTAAACTGCATTGTAGGCGTTCCTGACGGTTCAACTGCTTGCTGGATTCTTTTTCCGGTTCCACCACTATTTGTTACATAGTAATAAGATTTATCAGCATAAAGATTTACACTAGTGAGACTTTCATCATTCCATACATCAACTCCTTCGGCATAAAATAAAATGTAATCATTATCATTAAAAACTCCATCATTTTCACCAACGAACTGAATAGCATTTTCTTCCAGATCAGCCAGATAATCTGATGCGTTTTGCAACGGGATCATTCTTCCTCCGTTTCCAAAAATCTTAATATTATGAGGGTCTACATTAGTATCAAACCCTAAACTCTGTAAAAAACTTTTATCAATTCGATAGACCCCTGATTTCTCAACATAAAACCTATACCAATTACCAGTGGCAAGCACAGAATTAGACATCTGAACTGCAGAATAATTCAAAGCTCTTTCAGAAGAAGTTGATAATGTATAAGTAAAACTGATTGATTTTACCCTTTTATATTGTCCGTTTTCTTTAAATACAGGAGAAAAAGTAAACACTCCCTTAAAAGCATCACGAACAGACGAACTTTCAAGTTTTGCATTTACAGTTAGAGGCAGTTTTGTTTTATCCAGATCAGCCAACTCATTCTCCGACACATTCTCTACAACTAAAGAATTAATAACCAAAGCATTACCATTCACCCTTCCTCCGACATCAAAAACCGTAACCGAAGAAATGGTTTTATCAGTTAAGGATAGGCTAAATGATTTGTCTTTGAAAACCGGATATTTAAATACATACTCATTATTTGTATAAGTATGATAGCCATCCCAATCTAAATTTACCGTCAAATTACTTTGCGATCTAACGGTTAAAACAAAAAAAACGAATAAAAAAGCTATTTTTTTCATCAAGTGTACAACGTAAATTACCCTTATATATTACAAAGAGAAAAAAATATTTTATTTTAAACTAACAATTACAATAAAATTTAAGATAAAGCGTTATGCTTATTATAGTTTTAACAAAATTTTAATTTTTTTAGTTTTTTTTCAAAAACGTGTTGCATTTTAATACATAATTATTATCTTGCGTCACTAAAATTATTACCTACTAAAGTATGAAAATTAAGAGTATGAAGACTTTAAAATTGCTAGTTGCATTGTCAATAGCTTTAGGTTTGGCTAGCTGTAGTAAAAACTCTGGTACAAAGGGTGGCTCTAGAGCTACAGGTTGGAAGATTAATGACAAAAACGGCGGATTTCAGTACAACACTAAGTACAAAAAACAAGAAACTCCTCCAGGAATGGTTCCGGTAGAAGGTGGTACATTTACTATGGGTAAAGTGGAAGACGACCCTATGCATGACTGGAACAATACTCCGTCTCAACAACATGTTCAGTCTTTCTTCATGGATGAAACTGAGGTAACTAATTTAATGTATACAGAATACTTATTCTGGTTAAAAACAGTTTTCCCTCCGGCAGAAGAAAATTACAAAAACATTTATTCAGGCGCTTTACCTGATACTTTAGTATGGAGAAACCGTTTAGGTTACAACGAAACCATGACTAACAACTACTTAAGACACCCGGCTTATGCTGAGTACCCTGTTGTAGGTGTTAATTGGATCCAAGCTGTGGAATTCAGCAAATGGAGAACGGATCGTGTAAACGAGAACATTTTAGAACAAAACGGTTATTTGAAAAAAGACGCTAAAATCAAAGACGTTTCTGCAGAATCTACTTTCAGCACTGAAACTTATTTAGCTGCTCCGACCAAAGCTTTCGGAGGTAATGAAGATATCGTATTGAAAAAAGAAATGAACGGAGGTAGAAAACAAGTTGCAGACACTGCAAAAAATGTTTATGCTCAAAGAAGTTCAGGACTTATATTACCTGAATACAGACTTCCAACAGAAGCCGAGTGGGAATATGCTGCAATTGCACTTGTAGGCAACAGAGAATACAACCTTTACAAAGGACAAAAGAAATATCCTTGGAGCGGTCAATATACTCGTTCAGGAAAAAGACAATACAGAGGTGACCAATTGGCTAACTTCAAACAAGGTAAAGGTGATTACGGCGGAGTTGCAGGTTGGTCTGATGACGGTGCCGATATCACAAATAAAGTAAAAAGCTATCCTCCTAATGATTTTGGTTTATATGATATGGCCGGAAACGTTGCAGAATGGGTTGCTGATGTCTACAGACCTACAGTTGATGATGAAGCAAATGACTTCAACTACTACAGAGGTAATGTGTACATGAAAAACAAAATCGGTGAAGACGGAACTACTGAAGTAGTAACAACAGACGAAATTACCTATGATACTTTAAGTAACGGTAAAATCATTGCCAGAAACTTACCGGGACAAATTGCTCAAGTTCCTGTTGATGATAATGAAACTTATTTAAGAACTCAATTCTCTACTTCTGACAACAGAAACTACAGAGACGGTGATAGAGCTTCAACAAGATATTTTGACTTCGGAGTATCTGAAGACGAAGAAAGCGAAGGCGATGACAAATACAGAATGTATGAATCCCCTAAACACGAAATCCAAGTAGACAGCGCTGGTACAATGATTAAAAAGTACGACAAAACTAACATGATGGAAGGAAAACGTACGACTTTAGTTGATGACAACGTAAGAGTTTACAAAGGTGGTTCTTGGAGAGACAGAGCATATTGGTTAGACCCTGCTTCAAGAAGATATTTCCCTCAGGATATGGCAACTGACTACATCGGTTTCAGATGTGCAATGTCTAAAGTTGGACCAAAATCTAACAAAAAAACACCTAGAGGAAATCCTAAATTTTAATTTTCATATACTTTATACAAAAGCCCTTTCAAATGAAAGGGCTTTTTTAGTTATATTCGCTTTATGAAAATAGAAGAAATCCACCAAATATTCCTTACTACTGACGGGGTAAGCACCGATACTCGCTCTATTAAAAAAAACACGCTTTTTATCGCTTTAAAGGGAGAAAATTTTGATGCCAATTCTTTTGCTACAGAAGCCCTAAAAAATGGTGCTTCTTACGTTATTATAGACAACAAAGAGTACTACATAGACCAAAGAACTATTCTTGTTGAAAATAGTCTGAAAACGCTTCAAGAATTAGCAAAATTTCATCGGTTTTATTTAGACACTAAAATTATAGGACTTACCGGTAGCAACGGAAAGACTACAACTAAAGAATTATTCAACGCAGTATTGTCTAAAAAATTCAATACTATAGCTACCATAGGAAATCTGAACAATCACATAGGTGTTCCTTTAACATTGCTTCGCCTGACAAAAGAAACTGAGATAGGAATAATAGAAATGGGTGCAAACCATCAAAAAGAAATTGAATTTCTATGTTCTATAGCGCAACCGGATTTAGGCTATATCACAAATTTCGGAAAGGCACATTTAGAAGGATTTGGCGGAGTTGAAGGTGTCATCAAAGGAAAAAGTGAACTTTTCGATTATTTAAAAGCTAATCAAAAGATTGCTTTAATCAATTTGGATGACAGCATTCAGGAAGAAAAAAGCAAAACACTCAACAATTTTACTTTTTCAAATCAGTTAACTCACGCAAATGTCTTTTTTGAAGCCATTGAAGCCGATCCATTTGCTAAAGTCACGTTTAACGACACCATAATCCAATCTAATCTGATTGGTATCTATAACGCTACAAATATTTGTGCTGCAATTGCAATTGGAACATATTTTAACATTTCTACTTCAGAAATTAAAGAAGCTATCGAAACCTATACACCTGACAATAATCGCTCGCAGATCATTGAAAAAAATAGTAACAAGATTGTTTTAGACGCTTACAATGCTAATCCAAGTAGCATGCAGGCCGCTCTGACTAATTTTTTTCAACTGGAAGAAAACAATAAGACAGCTATCTTAGGGGATATGTTTGAATTGGGGTTTGAAAGTTTTGAAGAACACCAAAAAATCATAAACTTCTGCAAAGAACAGCAAAACATTCATTTTTTCTTTGTGGGTGAAGAATTCTTTAAGCATAAAATCAATTCTGAACACTTTTATTTTTTTAAAGGTTTTGAAGACTTATCTCAATATTTACAGAAGCTTTCTTTTTCAAACCAACTTATTTTGATAAAAGGTTCCAGAGGAATGAAATTAGAACGAGTTTTAGATTTTATTTAGCCTCAATAGTCCCACTTATGAAATTCAAAATGAAATGGTACAGAAGATTGATTCTTTTAAACAGAAGAAGATCAATTCTCATCACTTTTGTAGTATTAGTAACATTATACTTGTTCATCCTTTCATTTCGAAATACTTTTTTAGAACAAGCCATCCAAAAAGCCAAACTGAAACTAAAAAGGGATTATGATTGCGAATTAACCGTAAAAGAAGCTCGCTTTTCAGGTTTTACGGAAGTTGAACTTCAAGAGATTGCGCTGGTTCCAATTCAAAAAGACACACTTTTCACAACAAGCTCTTTAAAAATAAAAATTAACTTTCTCCCCTTATTAAAAGGGGCTATACAAGTTCATTCCCTTACACTTGAAAATACTTCTTTAGCCTTACTAAAAAACAAAAAAGGAACTAACTACGAAGCTTTTCTAAAAAAAAAAGACGAGGACTCAGATGCAAAACACGAAAAGATAGACTATGCCGATCTGGCAGAACGAATCACATCCTCTCTTCTCAATTTTATTCCGGAGAATATGAAAGCTCATAATCTCAAGTTTAAAGTTCAGGAAAATCGAAATTTTGTACAGGCAACAATTCCTGAAATTCAATTCACAAACCAAACTTTCAATTTCGAGACTCATATAAAAACTGAAAATTCAGAACAGCATTGGATCTTAAATGGCAAAGCCAATCCCAGAAAAAGAAAGGCTACGATCCAACTTTCAGCAAAAAATGATTCCATCATCAAGATTCCGTTCATCAAAGAAAAATTCGGGTTAAAAACAGAATTCAGAAAGGCAATTTTCGAGATTTATAAAATGGAATTACACCGCAATGTCTTTCACATAGAAGGCAAGACTTCTATAGAAAACTTATTGGTCCATCACAAAAAAATTGCTCCGAAAGATATTACTATCTCAAACTCTTCTGTTTCGTACCACACCTTGATTGAAGAACGATCCGTTACAATTGACAGTAGTTCCGTAGTTGAAGTTGAGAAGATAAAGATCAACCCGTATCTGAAAATACAAAAAGAACAAGACACGACAATTACAGCATCAATTACTATTCCCAAAATAAAAGCACAGGACTTTATCAATTCGCTTCCGAGAGGATTGTTTTCACAGATAGAAGATCTACAAATTGAAGGAAATTTTGACTACCACTTCCTATTTGCTTATACAACTTCAAAACCGGATGACATTTTATTTGAAAGCACGTTGACTAATGATAAACTGAAAGTTACTCGCTTTGGCAATGCCGATTTACTAAAATTGAATAGCGATTTCACCTATCAGCCCATCGAAAATGGCATTCCTCAACAAAAAATATTCATTAGTCCAAATGATCCTAACTTCATTCCGCTACATGAAATTTCTCCCTATTTACAAAAAAGTGTTATCACATCTGAAGATCCGTTCTTCTTTCAGCATAAAGGATTTGAGCCGGATGCTTTTAAACAATCCATACTAAAGAATATCCACACAAAACAATTTTCAAGAGGTGCCAGTACGATCAGCATGCAATTGGTCAAAAATATTTTCTTGACCAAAGAAAAAACCATCACGAGAAAATTAGAGGAAGTCATTTTAGTTTATCTCTTAGAAAACAATACCAATGTCAAAAAAGAACGAATATTAGAAATCTATTTTAATATTATTGAATGGGGACCCGGTGTATATGGCGTTCAGGAGGCTTCACAATTTTACTTTGACAAATCAGCTAAAGATCTTAGTTTAGAAGAATCTTTATTTCTCACTTCAATTGTTCCCAAACCTAAAAAATTCATCTGGCAATTTGATGCTTACGGAAATCTAAAAAAACAAGTTTCTGACAGAAATAAATTTATAGAGAGCGTAATGCTAAAAAGAGGTTTGATTACACCAAATGACACATTGATTAAACCTTCTTTTTCAATAAAAGGTCCGGCTAAAAAGTACCTTAAAATTGCTATTCAGGATAGCATAGTTCCTGACAGTATTTCTACGGATCTGCTTATTTTAGATCTCCCGCAATAAAAAAGAGGAAAATCACTTTTACAATAATTCTCCTCTTCTTTTATGTTTTCAGAAATAAATTTAAGGCGCAGGATTCGGAATTAAATCCTGAACAGCATTAATTTCAGCAATAATTTCTTCATTCAACACAATATCAAAAGCGCTCCTATTCTCTTTTAATTGTTCCATAGTTGTTGCTCCGATAATAGTTGATGTTACAAATGCTTGTTCTTTCACAAAAGCAATAGCCATTTGAGCCAAAGACAACTTGTGTTTTTGAGCGATTTCCTGATACATTGCAGTTGCTTTGTAGCAATTGTCATTTGTATAGCGAGTAAATTGCGGAAACAGACCTATTCGTGATTTCGAATCAACACCGTTTAAGTGTTTTCCGGATAAAAAGCCGAAACCTAACGGCGAATACGCTAATAAACCAACTTCTTCACGAAGTGCTATCTCTGAAAGTCCGACTTCAAACAAACGATTTAGCAATGAATATGGATTTTGAATTGTAGCAATTCTAGGCAAACCGTGTTTTTCACTTTCCATCAAATAACGCATTACCCCCCAAGGATTTTCATTAGAAACCCCTATATGGCGAATTTTCCCTTCTTTAATCAAACCGTCAAAAGTAGTTAAAACATCTAAAACACTATCTTCCCATCGGTGATCAATATCAGAAACTCCACGTTTTCCGAACATATTCATCACACGCTCCGGCCAGTGCATTTGGTAAAGATCAATGTAATCGGTTTGTAAATTCTTCAAACTGTTTTCAACCGCTTCATGAATACTTTTTTTCGAAAAAGACAATGGCTGACGAATGTATTCCATCCCTCGATTAGGCCCGGCTATTTTAGTAGCAATAACCAACTGATCTCTTTTCCCTGTTTTTTTCAACCAAGAACCGATATAGCGTTCTGTACTTCCCAAAGTTTCTTTTCGGGCTGCTATAGGATACATTTCGGCCGTATCAATAAAGTTAACCCCTTGATCGGTAATATAACTTAATTGTTCGTGTGCTTCTTGTTCCGTATTTTGTTCTCCAAAGGTCATTGTCCCCATACAAACTGTACTCACTTTGATGTCTGTTCTAGGCAGATTTATATATTTCATTTCAATTTTTATTAAGATTTGTCCAAATTTACGAACTTTCAAAAACAAAAAAGGTCTAAACACAAATCGTTTTAGACCTTTTTAACGAAGACTTAAGAAATCTTAGATCTCGTTCATCAGTTTTGATATTTCATCTAACTTCGGAGTCAAAATAATTTCAATACGTCTGTTTTTAGCTTTTCCATCAACAGTTTCATTAGATGCTAAAGGAGCATATTCTCCTCTACCAGCAGCCGTAAGGTTCTTTTTATCTATACCTTTATTTTCCGAAAGGATATTTACTATAGCAGTTGCTCTTTTAGTTGACAGATCCCAGTTGTTCTCTACTCCACCGCCAATGGTTCCGAGAATCTTATCATTGTCCGTGTGACCTTCAATTAAAACCGAAATATCCGGGTTTTGTGCTAAAACTTCTCCTAATGCTTTTACTGCTCTTCTACCTTCTGTTCCAACGGTCCAGCTTCCTGATTCAAACAGTAATTTATTTTCCATCGAAACGTATACTTTTCCGTTTCTGTGCTCAACTGTCAAACCTTTTCCTTCGAAAGCATTCAATGCTTTTGACAAAGATTCTTTCAATTTAGCCATAGCTGCTTCTTTTTCAGCCATCATCTTTTCTAACTCCGCTAAACGATTTGAAGAAGCTTCCAAATCTGATTTTAGTTTATCTAAACGCTCCTGTTCTGCATTTAATGCTTTTTCTTTGGCTTCAAGTTCGGCTAACAATTCTCTGTTCTTCTTCATATTGCTTTCCAAAGCATCATTGCTGTTCTTCTCTAATGCCGAATAAGATGATTTTAAATTATCCAGATTCTTTTTGGTCGCCGCATAATCTGATGCCAACTTATCACGTTCTGCTTTTACTTTATCCAATTCGGATTGTAAAGCAGTTTTTTCAAGATCCAGTTTGTTGTTATTTGATTTAAGATCTTCATTCTCATCAGCCAGAGCATTGCGCTCTTTCTTTAGATTAGCGTATTTACTTTCAAGATCCTGGTAGATTTTTTTGGATACGCACGAAGTAGTTAAACTTAAAACTACTGCGGCTAAGATCATTTTTCTTATCATATTACTAAATTTTATACTCCTGTGATTTTTATTCAATTTCAACTAATACCGGACAATGGTCAGAATGATGAGCTTCCGGTAAGATCAATGCTCTTTTTAATTTATCCTTTAACGGATCTGTTGCCAGACAATAATCGATTCTCCAGCCTTTATTATTAACCCTGGCTTTAGCTCTGTAACTCCACCAACTATAATTGTGCGGTTCTTTATTAAAGAAGCGAAAAGTGTCAATAAAACCACTTTTCATGAAAGCATCCAGCCAAGCTCTCTCTTCCGGCAAAAACCCGGAAACTTTAGCATTCCGAACCGGATCATGTATGTCAATTGCTTCGTGACAAATATTATAATCTCCACAGATTACCAGGTTGGGAATCTCTTTCTTTAATTTATCGACATACAATTGAAAATCGTCCATATATTGGAACTTGTGATCCAGACGATCGATATTAGTTCCGGAAGGCAAATACAGGCTCATAACAGAAATATCACCAAAATCAGCTCGTAAATTTCTGCCTTCATCATCCATATAATCAATCCCAGTACCATAAACAACGTTATCAGGTTTTGTTTTACTTAAAATAGCAACACCACTATAACCTTTCTTTTTGGCTGAAAAATAATATTGGTAAGGATAACCGGCAAGTTCAATATCAAATTTAGGCACCTGATCTTCAGTAGCCTTTATTTCCTGCAAACAAATCACATCCGGACTCGCCTGCTGCAACCACTCTAAAAAGCCTTTGTTTATAGCTGCTCTTATCCCGTTAACATTATAGGAAATGATCTTCATTTTTCTTTAGTTTTCGTTCAAACCTACATAAAAATTCAGACTTAACGAAAATTTTAAAGGACATTTTTACATCTAATCTGAAAGCAAAATTATAACATTTTAAGCATAAAACACAATGCCTTAAAAATCAACACAGTAACAATTTTTGTGAAATATATTTTAGGCTCTGTCAAGCAAAAACTTAAAATATTAAGGAGAATTGCTATCTTTGTTTTTCGTTCAAACAACAATTAAATGGGATTAGTTACAGCCAAAGAAGTAGCCAAAGCGATTAATGCTGATAAATATGGTTTTTTAGGTACATTTTCAGGATGGTTACTGATGAAGGTCCTTAAAATTTCTACTCTCAATAAAATCTATGACCGCAATAAGCATTTAAAAGACCTTGAATTTTTGAATGCTATTTTAAATGAGTTTCAAATTAAATTTGAAATTCCGGAAGAAGACTTTAAACGAATACCGAAAGACGGAGCTTATATAACGATTTCAAACCACCCTTTGGGCGGAATTGACGGGATCTTGCTTTTAAAACTCATGCTGGAAAAAGAGCCTGATTTTAAAATCATTGCTAATTTTCTATTGCATAGAATTGAGCCCATGAAGCCTTATATAATGCCTGTAAATCCTTTTGAAAATCATAAAGATGCCAAATCGAGTGTTGCAGGAATAAAGGAAACCTTACGTCATTTGTCTGAAGGAAAACCTTTAGGGATGTTTCCGGCAGGCGAAGTTTCTACTTATAAAGATGGCAAACTTGTTGTTGACAAACCCTGGGAAGAAAGCGCAATCAAAATTATCAAAAAAGCGAATGTCCCGGTGGTTCCTATCTATTTTCACGCTAAAAACAGTAAACTTTTTTACTTTTTAGCAAACCTGAATGATACCCTTAGAACAGCCAAGTTACCTAGTGAACTGTTGACTCAGAAAAACAGAATCATAAAAGTCCGTATCGGTAAACCCATAACAGTTGCTGAGCAAAATGAACACGAATCTATTGAAGATTACGGTGATTTTTTAAGAAGAAAAACATACATGCTTTCCAATGTTTTTGAAAGCGATCAAAAATTAATCAATACACCTTCATTAAAAATTCAAAAAACGCCTAAACAAATTGCTAAGCCGGCTAATCAAGAGCAAATTTTAGAGGAAATAGCATTTTTAAAAGGTGCTGATTACCGTTTGTTACAAAGTAAAAATTACGAAGTATTTTTAGTTACTGCCGATAAGATCCCGAACATCTTACATGAAATAGGTCGTTTACGAGAGATCACCTTTAGGGAAGTTGGCGAAGGAACGAACGAATCTATAGACTTAGACCAATACGACAAATACTACCACCACATGTTTTTGTGGGATGATGAAACGCAACAAATTGCCGGTGCTTACCGAATGGGATTAGGAACTGACATTTATACCAAATACGGAATTGACGGGTTCTATCTTCACGAACTATTCCGTTTTGAACCGGAATTGTATGACATGATGAGTAAGTCTATCGAAATGGGACGTGCTTTCATTTGTAAAGAATACCAGCAAAAACCAATGCCTTTATTTTTGTTGTGGAAAGGAATCGTTCATACTACCCTGCGATTCCCGGAACACAAATATTTAATAGGTGGTGTTAGTATCAGCAATCAGTTTTCTGATTTCTCAAAATCGTTGATGATTGAATTCATGAAATCGCATTACTATGATCCTTATATTGCACAATATGTAAGACCTAAAAAGGAATACAAGGTAAAATTAAAAGATGCCGATAAGGATTTTGTATTTAATGAAACAGAATCAGATCTAAATAAATTTGACAAGATCATCGATGAAGTTGAACCGGGAAATTTACGTTTGCCAGTATTGATAAAAAAATACATTAAACAAAATGCTCGTGTAGTTGCTTTTAATGTAGATCCATTGTTCAACAATTCTGTTGATGGTTTAATGTATATAAAAATCTCTGATTTACCGGAAAGTACAGTTAAACCGGTTATGGAAGAATTCCAAGCTGAATTAGAACGAAAAGAAAAAGGATAAAAAGAGAATCTTATATAAAATAAAAAAGTCTGCAATTTGCAGACTTTTTTATTTTAGAACCAAGGTCTTTTTCCTACCTGATATGTTTGATAAAATTCTTCGTCTGATTTCGTAAGGTATATGATCCCTTCTATAAAAGGAATAATTCCTAAAATACCACAACTTACAAAAGAAATGATAAGTTGGATAATCCCTTCTTTAGTATACCCTAAAATGAATTTATGAATTCCTAAACTTCCGATTAGGATTGCACAGATCCCAGCAACTAATTTTTTATTTTCCTGCTGAGGCTGATTCGTTTCATTAAATGTTTCCATAATTTGTTTTAGTTTTATTACAATGCTAAAATAGTTTTTTTATTTTAATTTATCATCTTTTGGCTCCCAAAGTTCAATTTTGTTTCCTTCCGGATCTAAGATCCAGGCAAACTTCCCATAATCGTATTCTTCCGTTTGTCCAACCTGAGAAATTCCTGCTTGCTCCAATTGCAATAATAAAAACTCCAAATTATCAACTCTCAGGTTAATCATAAAATCTTTTTCGGACGGATCAAAATATTTCGTTTTAGCATCAAAAGGGCTCCATTGGGTTAAACAATCTTCTCCTTTATCATTCTTCCACCAAAAGGTACTCCCGTATTGATCACTTAAGAAACCAAGATGTTTTGCATACCAATCTTTTAAATCTTTCGGATTCTTACTTTTAAAGAAAAAACCGCCGATTCCTGTCACTTTCTTAGGCTGAACCTCAACATCTTCTTTCAAGCCATAAAATAGCTTAATTTTATCTACAATAGTTTGTGCTAACTTTTCGTGACTTTCAAAGGTCCAACCGGCAATATGTGGTGTCAACAAAACATTTTCAGCTTCTAATAGGTACTGAAATGCTTTCGGTTTTTCTTCTTCAAATAATGTTTCGAATGAAAGTTTTTCGTATTCCAACACATCCAATCCTGCTCCTAAAATTTTTTGGTTTTGCAGAGCTTCTGCCAAGTCTTTCGTCACTACACTTTTACCACGTGCTGTATTAATCAGCCAAAATGGCTTTGCAAAACCCTCAATAAAAGCTTTATTCACCATTTTATCCGTTAAAGGTGTCCACGGCGTATGCAAACTGACAATATCTGCTTTTTGTTGAAATTCTTCAAACAAAACCTGCTTTGCATTAGTATCTCCTACACCTTCTAAAATATCATAGCATAAAACCTCAACATCAAAACCTCTTAATTTCTTGGCAAACGATTTTCCCATATTACCATAGCCAATAATTCCGACCGTTTTTCCGTCTAATTCATATCCTCGGTTAGCCTCTCGATTCCAATGTCCTGATTTTACTTCATTATTTGCTTTATTCAGATTATTGAACAAAGATAACAACATCCCTAAGGCATGTTCCCCACCGCATTCCTATTCCCTTCAGGAGCAGCAATTAAATGGATTCCTTTGGCTTCTGCATAATCAATGTCTATACTTTCCAGACCTGCCCCGACACGAGCAATAAACTGAAGATTCCTGGCTCTATCTAAAAAAGTTTTATCTATTTTAAATCGACTGCGAATAACAATTCCGTGATAATTTTCAATCTTAGCTTCTATTTCTTCTTTAGATGAAGTATAGTCGGCTTCATTTTGAAAACCCAATGCTTCTAATTGATTCCACAATATAGGGTTATTAGAATCGATGTGTAGTATTTTAATATCTTTAGTTTCCAATCTTATCTTGTTTAATAAATATGTATAACAAAGATATTGAAAACTTATAATGATAAAGGAAGGTTTTAGAAACAAAAAATCCCGCTAAATGCGGGATTTAAATCTTGTGGGCGATGAGGGATTCGAACCCCCGACCCCCTCGGTGTAAACGAGGTGCTCTGAACCAGCTGAGCTAATCGCCCTTTCGGTGCTTTACCTTACTGTTGTTATCAGTTCTGTATTGCGAGTGCAAATATACACTCATTATTTGTATTTGCAAGTCTTTTTTGTAAAAAAATTATAAAATTTCTGCAACTACAAATGTGCTTCCACCTACAAAAATCATATCTTTCTCATTTGCAAGCGCTAATGCTTTTTCATAGCCTTCTGCAACAGAATTAAATTTTTCACCTTTAAGTCCTATTTTATTCGCTTCTAGCTTTAATTCTTCGGCATCGAGCCCTCTTTCGATATTCGGGCAAACAAAATAATAGTGCGCATCAACGGGAAATAAAGGCAAGATCTCATTCAGATCTTTGTCTTTTACAAAACCTAGGACAATATGTAATTTTTTATAGGTCTGTTCTTTGATTTGATCTATTACATAACGAAGCCCATCAACATTATGCGCAACATCACAAACTACCAAAGGTTTTTTATGTAATTCCTGCCATCTTCCCTGCAATCCGGTATTATGAACAACATGCTTCAATCCATTCACAATATCTTGTTTCGCTATTGTAAAATATTTTTGCAAGATCGAAATTGCCGTTAAAACCGTTCTGATATTTTTTTCCTGATAATTTCCTTTTAAATCAGAATCGTAATGAGGAAAATGCTTATCCTGTGCGTAATGAAGTTCAGCCAATTTTTCTTCGGCTCTTTGTTCAAAGACCGGTTTTGTTTCCGAAGTATATTCACCAATAACTACAGGGATGCGACTTTTAATTATTCCGGCTTTCTCATAAGCTATCTGTGCTAATGTATCTCCTAAATATTGCTTATGATCCATTCCTATATTGGTAATAATTGCCAATAACGGATCTATATGATTCGTTGAATCTAACCTTCCTCCTAAACCGGCTTCAATTATTGCTACATCTACTTTTTCATGTGCAAAGTAATCAAAAGCCAAAGCAGTGGTCATTTCAAAAAAACTAGGCTTGTATTGTTCAAAAAACTCCTTATTCTCAGCAACAAAATTAGTCACATAATCTTTACCGATCTTTTTCCCGTTTATTTTAATACGTTCTCTATAATCTTTTAAATGGGGCGACGTATAAAGTCCGACTTTAAAACCGGCTTCTTGAAAAATGGAGGCCAACATTGACGAAGTAGATCCT
Organism: Flavobacterium sediminis; assembly: GCF_003148385.1. NCBI lineage: Bacteria > Pseudomonadati > Bacteroidota > Flavobacteriia > Flavobacteriales > Flavobacteriaceae > Flavobacterium > Flavobacterium sediminis. Next base: position 921,776 of record NZ_CP029463.1, read on the forward strand.
TTGCCGTTAGTTCCGGCTATATGAATTGACTTAAAATATTTTTGAGGACTATTGAGATGATTACAAAGTAAATGAATGCCTTTTAAATCTGCTTTATAGGCAGTAGCGCCTTTGCTTTGAAACATAGGCAACTGCTGGAATAACCATTCGGTAGTTTCTGTATAATTCATTTGGAGCGAAACTTTTAGGGTTAAAAAATCGTAATTACCAAAGTTACGTTTTTTCTTTGGGACTACAAAGTTACGGCAAGTTCTACTATAATTGTTCTCCTATTTTTGCTAAAAAGATATAGTCTAAACACAAAAGCCATCTTATAGTAACTATAAGATGGCTTTTTAATTTATTTTCAGTTTACTATTCCCCTAATTTAAAGTTAATTACTACAAACCCTATTTGTGTCTCAGGCGCTTTGGCGTCAGGTTGCCATTTAAAACTTTTAGCCGTTTCTAAAGCAGGATTCACTAAGCAAGGATTGGTATTAGTAGTTCCTTGAGTTCGTTCGGCTTTTATAACCGTTCCGTTACGGTTTACCCAGACTTTCACTACAACTCTGCCTTCTTCATTACAATCCTGAACTTTTTTACTGTTCCCAGCTAATTTTCGTCCGGCTAATCCCCAACCCGTTCCGTTTCCGGAACCATTACCCGAACCGTTCCCATAAAAACTATTCGCATAAATACTTCCGTTCGGATCTCCTTTATCTCCCGGAAGTCCGTCATTTCCATGTCCTCCGGTTGTTTGCCCATCAGATTTAGGACCATTCAACAAAGCGTCTAAAGCATTAGTAGCTTCTTTAGAAGGCTTAGGTGTCTCTACCTTTGGTTTTGGCGTTTCTTTCGGAGTTTCGGTTTTTGGTTTCGTATCATTCTTTGTCGGAGTCACTGTAACCGGTGAATCTTCATCTTGGGTTAACACCTCATCATTCTGAGAAGTTACCGGTTGACTTACCGAAGGCTGAGGCGCGCTTTTTATCGGTTCAGTAGGTTGAATTTCTCCTTGCCCCACATCACTGGTTCCGAAATTGATAGCAATACCATTCTCAGGAGGCGGATCCATATAGGACAACCCTAAAAATGTGATCAACAGAAAAAGCATCACAAAAATTGCACTTGTGATGACAAAGGATTTTTTCTCTTCTTCTGTTTCTAAAAATTTCATTCTAATATACTTTAAAATCCGTTGAAAACTATAACTTATTTAGGATCTACTGCAGCAACCATTTTAATATGGTTCCGATTAGCAATATCCATCACATAAATAATATCCTCATAAGGAACCTTCTTTTCTGCTCTAAGAACAATAGCTCTGTTTTCTTCATTTTCAGCGGGAAGCATTTCCAATAGACGTCCTTCAATATCGTTTTTAGGCACTTCCGCTTTATCTATATAAAACTGTAAATCATTTGTAATGTTTACGGTAATACTTTTGTTGCTATCTGTCTTCCCTTTTCCTTTTGGCAACACCAAATCTAATGCATTGGTAGTCACCATAGTTGAAGTCAGCATGAAAAATATGAGTAGCAAGAACACAATATCAGTCATGGATGACATATTGAATTCTGTGGATACTTTATTTTTATTTTTTCCGATCTTCATGTGTCTTGATTTTGCTGCTTAATTTTATATCGGCTCATTTAACAGGTCTAAGAACTCAACTGCATTAGCCTCCATCTGATTCACTACTTTATTGGTACGAACCACTAAGTGATTGTACCCTATATAAGCTACAATCCCTACAATAAGTCCCACTACAGTAGTGGTCATAGCGGTATAAATACCTTCCGCTAAAGCGCCAACCTCAATTTGTCCGCCACCACTTGCCATTTTATGAAAAGCAAGAATCATACCTAAAACGGTTCCCAAGAAACCGATCATAGGTCCGGCTCCTGAAATTGTAGCTAACATACTGGTATTTTTCTCTAGCTTATACAGTTCCAGAGCGCCTGCATTCTCAATAGCTGTATTGATATCTTCAAGCGGTTTTCCGATTCGGGAAATTCCTTTTTCAATTAATCGCGCAACCGGAGAGTTCGTTTGGGCACATAGCATTTTGGCGGCATCAATTTTACCTGCCATAATATTACTCTTGATGTTGTTCATAAAATTCGAATCAATTTTACTTGCTTTATTAATTGCCATAAGGCGTTCAAAATACAGGTAAATTGCAAAAAACAACAGAATAAACAATACCAGCATAATGGCTTGTCCGCCAATACCTCCGTTTGTAATTAATTCCCAAATAGACAATGTTTTTTCTACCGGCTGTTGATCGTCGGTTAACATTTCATTTGCAACAGCTAAGCTATCTGCTTGAAGAAAAATACTCATACTTTTATTTTTTTATTCTAACGAAAATTAAAGCTAAAAATTGTTACGACACTGCATTTAGGATCAAATCTCTGATAATGAAGAATCCTATTGAACCTGCTAAAAATCCGACTAAGGCTAGCCAACCGATTTTTTTCAAGTACCAAACGAAATTAATTTTCTCCATACCCATAGCTACAACACCAGCTGCAGAACCTATAATCAACATACTCCCACCTGTACCCGCTGCATACGCAATAAAGTGCCAAGCCGGTTCATCCATTCCGATTTGGAACATACCAATACTTGCAGCCACTAACGGAACATTATCAATTACTGCCGAGCCAGCACCTAATAAAAGCACCACTAGATCTGAAATTTTAGTAGAATGATGCTCTGTTCCTAAATTCGGAACATTTGCTTCTAAAACTCCGGCAAAATCAAACAACATTCCAAGAGACTCTAAGGCTGCTACTGCCATCAAAATCCCTAAGAAAAATAAAATACTAGGCATCTCTATTTTTGATAGCGATCTATGAACCGGACTATGATGAACAGCTCCCTCTCCTGCAGTTGCATGCCCTAAACTAAATTTAGTATTGCTCAAATATTCTGCTAATGCAGCTACAACAGCTAAAGACAGCATCATTCCGACATAAGGAGGCAAATGAGTAATTGTTTTAAAAATAGGCACGAACAAAATTGCTCCTAATCCTAAATAGAACATTAAAGGGCCATATTTATTTTCAGTTTGTGTTTCTTCAACTTCGCTATCATCAACTACCTTTCCTTTAAAAATCTTCATTCTTGAAGCAATAAATGTTGGAACAACATAACATAAAATTGAAGGAATCAATACATGTTCAATCAAAGATGCAGCAGAAACTTTATTCGCGATCCAAAGCATTGTGGTTGTAACATCCCCTATAGGAGACCATGCTCCACCTGCATTTGCCGCAATAACAATTAACCCTGCAAACCACAAACGCAATTCTTTATCGTTTACAATTTTTTGTAAAATAGTGATTAATACAATAGTCGCCGTAAGATTATCAATAATAGCAGATAAAACAAATCCTAAAGTTGTAAACAACCAAAGTAGCCTTACTTTACTTTTAGTTTTAATAAACCCTTTTATGGTAGAAAAACCATCAAAATAGTCAACGATCTCTACAATAGTCATTGCCCCCATTAAAAAGAATAAGATTTCTGCAGTTTTTCCTAAATGGTGTAGCAATGTTCCTTCTAATTCATGTGGCTCTTTACCAACCCCGGGAATGATCTCAAAAACTTCCATGTGGTTTACAGCAATTAAGGCCCATAAAATAGCCATCATCCCCAAAGCGGGAATTAATTTATCTATCTTAAAAGTGTGTTCTAATGCAATTCCCAGATAACCCAGGACAAAAACTACTACTAATACTGTTTCCATTAAATTTTATTTATATTAATTGTTTTAAAGCAATTTCAAAAGCTCTGGCACTGATATTCTTTTTATCGGAACTAGCTTCATAGACTTTTTGAATTGCTGCTTTAATTGTATTCGATGTGTCAGCAAATATAGCTTCATCGGTCATTTGTACTTTGCGCTCCATAAAATAAGCAAAAACTCTTGCCATACCACAGTTTGCAATGAAATCAGGAATTAAACTCACTTTTGTATCCGTTTCTTCCATAATAGGACCGAAGAAAATTTCTTTATCCGCAAAAGGAACATTTGCTCCGCTTGAAATCACTTCTAAACCGGAAGCGATCATCTGGTCTACTTGCTCTTTAGTCACCAATCTTGATGCAGCACATGGTGCAAAAATTTGGGCTCCTGCCGACCAGATCTTAGTATTGATCTCTTCAAAAGAAATCATATTGTCTGCCACTAATTGGTTTCCGTTTTTACCTAAGAACATAGTCTTAATTTCTTCAAATGTAAAGCCTTCCTCTTTTAATACACCTCCGTTTCTATCAATGATCCCGATAACTTTAGCCCCATATCTGCTAAATAAAATGCAGCAGCAGAACCTACATTACCAAAACCTTGTACGATTGCTTTCTTTCCTTTCACATCTCCTCCGAAAACGGAATAATAGTGGCGAACAGCTTCAGCTACTCCATAACCGGTAATCATATCGGCTACTGTATATTTTCGGTTAACGTCCGGTGAAAAATTAGGATTCTCTAAAACTTTTATCACACCTTGACGCAATTGACCGATTCTGTTAATTTTATCAGCCTCTGTTGGTTTAAAATGCCCGTTAAAAACACCTTCTTGCGGATGCCAAACCCCACAATCTTCAGTCATAGGAATTACTTCATGGATCTCATCAACATTCAAATCACCTCCGGTTCCGTAATAATTCTTCAACAACGGGGACACTGCTTTATACCATCTTTTAAGCACTCCTTCTTTTCTCGGATCGTTCGGGTCAAAATTAATTCCTGACTTTGCTCCGCCGATAGCAGGTCCTGAAACTGTAAACTTTACTTCCATTGTTTTTGCTAACGAAAGTACTTCATTCATATCCAAACCTTTACGCATACGAGTACCCCCTCCGGCAGCTCCGCCACGTAATGAATTAATCACCGTCCAACCTTCCGCTTCTGTTTCCGGATCTTTCCAATTAAATATAATTTCTGGTTCTTTATTTTCGAATTTTGTTAATAATTCTTTCATTTTTATGGTTATGTTTTAAAGTTTGACAAATATAAGCAAAGAAAATTTGCTTTTCTGAAATCTGTCAATGATTTTTAAAACCCTTCATTTTTAAAAAATTCTTATTTCGGCAACCAGATTTTACCGGACGAATGGTCGTGCAAAGCCCCTGTTACTGATGCCAAAACATTAACTTCATTTCTCAGTCTTAAAACCCCTAAAAGAGCAAAAAGCAAGGCCTCTTTAAACTGAACAAGACTATCCTCCGGAACAACCCACTTTACGTCAGGTTTATTTTTTTGCAAATTTCGTATTAAAAAAGAATTGTAAGCACCACCTCCTGTTACTAAAACGTTACTATTTTCTTTAACATTATCAGCGATTTGAAAAGCAATATGTTCTGTAAAAGTTTTAAGAACATCTTCAGCATTTATATCATAACTTTCAAGTAGCGGAAATACAAACTGATTTACAAACTCCTTCCCCAGTGACTTAGGATAAGATTGCTCATAAAATTCTAAAGCGTTCAATTCCTTTAGCAATTCTTTATTTAACGTCCCTTTTTGAGCAAGATTCCCTCTGTCATCATACGGAAAACCTAACTTTTCCGCATAAAAATTCAATACTGTATTTACCGGCGAAATGTCATACGCTATTCTCTTTCCGTTATCATCAAATGATATATTGGAAAAACCTCCTAAATTCAAACAGTAATCATAATCGGAAAACAGAACCTTATCTCCTATCGGCACTAAAGGTGCTCCTTGCCCCTTTAATTCTACATCCTGAACTCTGAAATCACAAACAACAGTTTGATTTAAAATTTCAGAAATAACCGGAAGATTTCCGATCTGAAGAGTAAATCCTTTATCAGGCTGATGCAAGATAGTATGTCCGTGAGAACATACTGCATCCAACTTTTGTATAGCATATTTATCTATAAACTTCCGTATATAATCTGCTAATAAAAACGTATATCTTTCGTTCAGACTACTCAGGTCTTCTTCAGAAAAATGAATCGCGTCAGTAAGTTCCTGAACCCATTCATCAGTGTATGAAAAAGTCTCTGCTTTTACAAGCGAATAAGACCAAATTCCCTCTGTTTTAAACAGCTTAACATAAACAATGTCAACTCCGTCAAGAGAAGTTCCGGACATAACTCCTAACACAAAATAACGATCCGCATGCATGGGCTAAAAATACAAATAGTTATTGAAAATATGGTATTTTATAATTACATTTGGGAACTTTATTTACAAAATAATCAAACAACTTATTCAAATAATATGGATTTACAATTAACCGAAGAGCAATTGATGATTCAACAAGCTGCTCGTGATTTTGCTCAAACAGAACTTTTACCGGGAGTTATTGAACGTGACGAACATTCAATCTTTCCTCACGAACAAGTAAAGAAAATGGCAGAATTAGGATTCTTAGGTATGATGGTTGACCCTAAATATGGCGGTGCCGGATTAGATAGTGTTTCTTATGTCTTGGCAATGGAAGAGATCGCAAAAATAGACGCTTCTGCTGCTGTTATTATGTCTGTAAACAATTCATTGGTTTGTGCCGGGTTAGAAAAATATTGTAACGAAGAACAAAAGCAAAAATACTTAGTCCCTCTGGCTCAAGGTGATGTAATCGGAGCATTCTGTTTATCTGAACCTGAAGCAGGATCTGATGCTACATCTCAAAAGACAACTGCAAAAGACATGGGTGACTACTATTTGTTAAACGGTACTAAAAACTGGATCACAAATGGTGGCAATGCTTCAACTTATGTTGTAATTGCCCATACACATCCTGAAAAAGGACATAAAGGAATTAATGCTTTCATCGTTGAAAAAGGATGGGAAGGTTTTGAAATCGGACCGAAAGAAAATAAAATGGGAATTCGCGGTTCTGACACTCACTCTTTGATGTTTACTGACGTAAAAGTTCCGAAAGAGAATAGAATCGGTGAAGACGGTTTCGGATTCAATTTTGCTATGGGAGTATTGAATGGAGGTCGTATCGGTATTGCTTCTCAAGCTTTAGGTATTGCTTCAGGAGCTTATGAATTAGCCTTAAAATATGCTCAAGAAAGAAAATCTTTCGGAAAACCAATCATTCAACATCAAGCTATCGCTTTCAAATTAGCAGATATGGCTACACATATCACTGCTGCTAGAATGTTATGCTTCAAAGCTGCTTATGAAAAAGATTGCGGTCAAGATATTTCTTTATCAGGAGCTATGGCGAAATTATATGCTTCTACTACTGCAATGGATGTAACTACGGAAGCCGTTCAGATCCATGGCGGAAATGGTTATGTTCGTGAGTACCATGTAGAACGCATGATGCGTGATGCAAAAATCACTCAGATCTATGAAGGAACTTCTGAAATTCAGAAAATTGTAATTTCGAGAGGCATTGCAAAATAAATTAAAAAGAAATAACCCGTAAAAAGAGCGCAATTGCGCTCTTTTTTTATTTTACATTTTTTATACTATTTTTTTAACAACATTTTACTTTTAACAACACTTTGTTATTTTTTTACTAATTCTTCTCAGAACTTATCCTTATTTGCTGTTTTTTTCATACTTTAATAGTTCCGTTCAATTTGAAAAACGGAATCTCATGAAACTTTTCATGAATGAAAAAAGCAAAAATGAATGAAAGATCAAGGTTTATATAGAAGTTCTTTTGAGCATGACTCCTGCGGGATAGGATTTATCGCTCAGGTAAAAGGTGATGCTAATCACCAACTGGTTGCTGATGGAATTACCATGCTGGAAAACATGGAACATAGAGGGGGAACCGGAATTGATTCTTGCTCAGGTGACGGAGCCGGAATTTTAACGCAGGTTCCCGATGAATTCTTTCGAAATGAATTAGTAAAGATAGGCGTTGAGTTACCGGAAAGTGGACATTATGGCGTAGGCATGATTTTTTTTCCGAAAGATAAAAAACTGCGAGCCTTATGTCGTGAAACTATTAACTCCATTCTGGAAAACAGGGATTTTGATGTATTAGGTTACCGAAAAGTTCCCGTTAATAATCAATCCCTAGGAAATGCCCCTAAACAAACAGAACCGGCTATAGAGCAACTTTTTGTTTCTCACACCGAATATTCTAATGATTCACGTGAGTTTGAACGCCGTTTATATGTTCTACGAAAAGAAATAACCAAGAGCATTCATTTAAAATTCAACCTGACGGACGAAAGTTTTTATATTGCCTCTTTTTCGTCAAAAACGATTGTATACAAAGGACAGCTAACCACTTTTCAGGTTAAAGAATATTTTTTGGATGTTACCAATCCGCTATACAAATCCAAAGTTATATTAATCCACTCTCGGTTTTCAACCAACACATTCCCGAAATGGCATTTGGCTCAACCCTTCCGCTTTTTAGCACATAATGGAGAGATCAATACTATTCAAGGAAATGTAAACTGGATGCAATCGTTCCAAAACCATATCGAGTCTTCTCATTTTTCGCCAAAAGACATTGCCACTTTAAATCCGGTAGTAAATCATAAAAATTCAGATTCTGCTAATCTGGACAACATGTTGGAATTACTGTATCAGGCCGGAAGAAGTATGCCGTATAGCATGATGATGTTAATTCCGGAAGCATGGCAGGAAGATAAGAATATGGACGAAGGCAAACGCAATTTTTACCAATATCACGCTTCATTGATTGAACCATGGGATGGTCCGGCTTCCTTGTGTTTTACCAATGGTGATTTTGTAGGTGCCACTTTAGACCGAAACGGTTTACGTCCGTCGCGATTTTGCTTTACCAAAGACGGACGAATTATTTTATCATCGGAAGCCGGTGCTTTACCTATTGAAGAAGAAAACATTGAACGCAAAGGTCGTTTAGAGCCCGGAAAAATATTCTTAATTGACTTAAACAAAGAGCGTTTTATTGAAGATGACGAAGTAAAAGCGGAAATTGTTAACCAAAAACCCTATAAAACCTGGATTTCTAATAATGAAATTAGTGTTGAACAACTTCCGAAACGAAATACGACATATACAATTGAAAAGCCAGAAGACTTATTTATAAAACAAAAAATGTTTGGTTTTAGCGAAGAAGATATTGATCGCCATTTAGTGGAAACAATCACTTCCGGTAAAGAACCTATTGGTTCTATGGGATTCGATTCGCCTTTGGCTATTCTTTCCGGCAAGCCACAACATTTAAGCAATTATTTCAAACAACATTTTGCGCAAGTCAGCAATCCGCCTATCGATCCGCTTCGCGAACGCATCATGATGTCTCTGAATACAAGTATTGGTCGTTCGTTCAATATTTTATCGACAACTCCGGCACATTGTAAACAAATTACTTTTGAACATCCGGTGGCAACCAATGACCAACTAGAAGCTGTTCGCCAAATAGATCATACTAATTTCAGAAGCAAACAAATCAATGCTGTTTTTGAAGCCGATGGAAAACCGGGAAGATTGCGTGAAGCGCTTCGAAAAATTTGCAAAGAAGCAGACAAAGCCTTGTTAGATGAAGGAATTAATATTTTAATTATTTCCGATAGAAATTCAAATGACAAATGGGCTCCTATTCCATCCTTATTAGCTGTAGGAACCATTCATCATCATTTAACCCGTAAAAAATTACGTGTAAGAACCGGTATTGCTGTTGAAGCGGGTGATGTTTTAAATTCACATCACTTTGCCACTTTAATTGGTTACGGAGCCAATGTAGTGAATCCGTATATGGCTTTTGCTTCGATAGATGCGTATTGCGAAAAATATCAAAAAGAAGACAAAAAAGCCCATTACTATAAAAATTTCACCAAATCAATCAATGACGGATTATTAAAGATTTTCTCTAAAATGGGAATTTCAACGCTACAATCCTATCATGGTGCTCAAATATTTGAAGCTGTCGGCATTCATAATGAAGTCATTCAATATGCTTTTACAGGAACTGTTTCTCGTATTGAAGGTTTAAACTTTGATGATATTGCTAAAGAAATTTTACAAAAACATTACTATGCTTACGACTACACCGAACATTATTTAACGACAGGCGGTTTCTTCCAATGGAACAAAGAAGGTGAAAAACATTTACTTTCACCGGAAGTTATTCATCTATTACAACAATCAGCTTGGAAAAATGATTACCAGCAATATAAAAAGTTTGCAGAATTAGTCAATTCAAGTGAAAAGATCTCACTTCGCAATCTATTAAAATTCAGAAAACGAATTAGTATCCCTTTAGAAGAAGTCGAACCGGTAACTTCTATTTTAAAACGATTTTCTACCGGAGCGATGTCCTTTGGTTCGCTATCCTGGGAAGCTCATACTTCCTTAGCCATTGCCATGAATAGAATTGGCGGAAAATCCAATTCAGGTGAAGGAGGTGAAGATCCCATTCGCTACGAAAAAACCGAAATGCGTTCGGCAGTTAAACAAGTAGCTTCCGGAAGATTCGGTGTTACAATTGAATATTTAACTGAAGCCAATGAGATACAAATTAAAGTTGCTCAAGGCGCAAAACCCGGTGAAGGAGGACAACTTCCGGGCTATAAAGTAGACGAATGGATCGGACGGGTTCGTCATGCTACACCCGGAGTAAGTCTGATTTCACCACCGCCTCATCATGACATCTATTCTATTGAAGATCTGGCCCAACTAATCTATGATTTGAAATCCGCTAATCCTTCTGCCCGAATCAATGTAAAATTAGTTTCTAAAGCCGGAGTAGGAACTATTGCTGCCGGAGTAGTGAAAGCTAAAGCTGAAGCCATTATGATTTCAGGCTACGATGGCGGAACCGGAGCTTCTCCTATCAGCTCCATTCAACATGCGGGCTTACCTTGGGAATTAGGTCTGGCAGAGGCCAATCAAACTTTAGTTATGAATGGCTTGCGCGATCGGGTAGTTCTGCAAACCGACGGACAATTACGTACAGCAAAAGATATTGCTATTGCTACTTTATTAGGAGCAGAAGAATGGAGTATTTCTACAGCTGCATTAATCACACAAGGTTGTATCATGATGCGCAAATGCCATACAAATACTTGTCCTGTTGGTGTCGCCACTCAAAACAAAACATTACGCGAATTATTCAAAGGAAAACCGGAATACGTAATTAATTATTTTACTCATATTGCTATCGAACTTCGTGAAATCATGGCTTCACTGGGCTTTAGAACCATTAATGAAATGGTAGGTCAAGTAGATGTTTTAAAAGCAGATACCACTAACAACTCTATATGGAAAACCAGAACTCTCAATTTAGATTCTCTTTTATACAAAGCTTATAATACCTATAACATACCTAACCATGTTTTCAGTTGCCAGGCTTTTAATTTAGAGGGAAGTTTAAATCAACGAATTGTTGATGATATTTATCCTCGCTTTAAAGGAGAAAACTTTATCGAGAAAAATTATACTATTTTCAATTTAGACAGAAGTGTCGGAACTACTTTATCACATTACATGGTAAAATATGAAAAGGAAAATCTTGAAAAGTTACCCTTCATTAAATTAAACTTTATCGGATCGGCCGGGCAAAGTTTTGGTGCTTTTGCACATTCTAACCTGTTTTTGAATTTAATTGGACAAGCCAATGATTATTTTGGAAAAGGCCTTTCAGGAGGGCAGTTAGTTGCTAAAAAAGCAAAAGAAGCAACTTTCTCCTCGAGAGAGAATTCTATCGTTGGTAACGTAGCCCTTTATGGAGCTACTTCAGGAAATGTTTTCATTAACGGAAGAGCAGGAGAACGTTTTGCCGTTAGGAATTCAGGTGCTGATGTTGTTGTTGAAGGTGTAGGAGCACATGGCTGCGAATATATGACCGGTGGAAAAGTACTTATATTAGGAACCATTGGAAAAAATTTCGGGGCAGGAATGAGTGGCGGTATTGCCTATTTGTTCAAAACACAAAAGAATTTAGAAGCTATGATAAACTTCGAAATGCTTGAAATCGACGAAATATCTTCAAATGAATATGAATTCCTCTTTGATAAAATTCAGGAACACATTAAATTAACTAATAGTACTTTAGGAAAAGAAATTATAACGGACTGGAATGTTTCCAAGCATTATTTCCTCAAATTGATTCCGGGCGAATACAAAAAAATCATCAAATCAACTGAAGCTAAAGTAGCAGAATACTAATAAAAACTGAAATGGACGGATTTTTAAAATATAAAAGAGAATTACCTGAAAAACAAAAAGTAGCTGAAAGAATAAAGCATTTTTCAGAATTCACATTGCCTTTTGACACACAAAAAGAACAGGAACAATCTGCCCGCTGTATGGATTGTGGAGTTCCTTTTTGTCATTACAAATGTCCCTTAGATAATAGCATTTCCGATTTTAACAAAGCTGCTTTTGAAGATCGTTGGAAAGATGCCTACCAAATCTTATCAAAAACCAATCCTTTTCCTGAGTTTACAGGAAGAATTTGTCCGGCACCTTGTGAGCAAGGTTGTGTTTTGGGAATCAATAGTGATGCTGTTACTATTGAAGAAATTGAAAAAACGATTATCGAAAAAGCATTTGAAAACAACTGGATTACTATTGAAAAACCTAAAGAACGAAACGGAATCAAAATTGCTATCATTGGCTCTGGTCCTGCTGGTTTGGCAGCTGCCTATTATTTAAACTCTTATGGGTATACCGTCTCTGTTTATGAAAAAGACAAAGAGCCGGGTGGTTTATTACGCTACGGGATTCCCGACTTTAAACTAAATAAATCTGTTATCAAAAGAAGAATTGAACTCTTAAAAGAAGTGGGAATTCAATTTTATACTCAAACTGAAATAGGTAAAAATATTTCTTCGGAAGAATTAGAACAAAAATATGATAAAATCATCTTAGCAATTGGATCTCAAAAAGAGCGTCAATACGATATCCCTCTTGACACATTTACTAATGCTTATTATGCAATGGATTATCTGACAGAAACTAATAAATTTATCTCAGACGAAATTAGCAAAAAAAAGATCAATGCTAACGGCAAGCATGTTATAGTAATAGGTGGAGGTGATACAGGTTCTGATTGCATCGGAACAGCTAATCGTGAAGGTGCCTTATCGGTAACTGAACTAGATTATCATGAAAAACCTCCTAAAGAGCGCTCTGAAAGCACACCTTGGCCTATGGATGCTCTACAATATAAAGACTCAACCTCTCATGAAGAAGGCAGTCAGCGTATCTTTAAAAACTACGCTACACAGTTTAATACTGATGAAACCAACACCATCATATCTATCACAATTAGTGAAGTAAAGATTGGAATAGATCAAAACGGCAACAGAACCAAAGAAATCATTTCCAACACTAGCCGCACACTACCCTGTGATTTACTATTAGTAGCGATAGGTTTTACGGGTTCAGTTGCTATTTCAGGGAGTTCTGTAACTTGGCATAAACAACGATTCAACAGCCAAAACTACAACACCTCAAATCCTAAATATTTCACTATCGGTGATGCCAGAATCGGTGCTTCCTTAGTCGTAAATGCTATTGCTGACGGCAGAAACCTCGCCAAATACATTCATACAAACGATTTTAATCAATAAAAAGATTAATTAGATTCTCCTTTTCATTTCCTTTTCCTTTTCCTTTTTTAAAAGAGATACCCTATTTATGTGTAAACTCCATTTCTCAAAAATAGGGTAAAAAAAAAGAGGATCATATTTTATATGATCCTCTTAAAGAAAGGCGGCGACATACTCTCCCACAGGATTGCAGTACCATCTGCGCTGTCGGGCTTAACTTCTCTGTTCGGAATGGGAAGAGGTGAGCCCCGACGCTATAACCACCTTAAGTTTTTAGTCTAAAGTAAAAATACTTTACTTAAGACTGCAACATCGGTTGCAATATTGTAACATACTAAGATAATAAAAAACCTTAAGAAAGTTCTCCCCCGCCTTGCAGCGGGGAAGAGCGTGTACATAAGCTTACGGGTTATTAGTACTACTCGGCTATGACATTACTGCCTTTACACCTATAGCCTATCAACGTGGTCATCTTCCACGACCCTTAAAAGAAATCTCATCTTGTGGTGGGTTTCGCACTTATATGCTTTCAGCGCTTATCCCTTCCGAACGTAGCTACTCTGCGGTGCCCCTGGCGAGACAACAGATACACTAGAGGTTCGTCCAACTCGGTCCTCTCGTACTAGAATCAGATCCACTCAAATTTCTAACGCCCGCAGTAGATAGAGACCGAACTGTCTCACGACGTTCTGAACCCAGCTCGCGTGCCACTTTAATGGGCGAACAGCCCAACCCTTGGGACCTTCTCCAGCCCCAGGATGTGACGAGCCGACATCGAGGTGCCAAACCCCCCGTCGATGTGAGCTCTTGGGGGAGATCAGCCTGTTATCCCCGGCGTACCTTTTATCCTTTGAGCGATGGCCCTTCCATACGGAACCACCGGATCACTATGCTCTACTTTCGTACCTGATCGACCTGTATGTCTCTCAGTCAAGCTCCCTTATACCATTGCACTCTACGCACGGTTACCAAGCGTGCTGAGGGAACCTTTAGAAGCCTCCGTTACTCTTTTGGAGGCGACCACCCCAGTCAAACTACCCACCAAGCAATGTCCCCTACATCCGCAGGGTTAGGCCTCAGACAAGCAAAGGGTGGTATTTCAACAATGACTCCACAACGCCTGGCGACGCCGCTTCAAAGTCTCCCACCTATCCTACACATCACGTGTCCAAGGTCAATACTAAGCTATAGTAAAGGTGCACAGGGTCTTTTCGTCCCACTGCGGGTAATCGGCATCTTCACCGATACTACAATTTCACCGAGCTCATGGCTGAGACAGTGTCCAGATCGTTACACCATTCGTGCAGGTCGGAACTTACCCGACAAGGAATTTCGCTACCTTAGGACCGTTATAGTTACGGCCGCCGTTTACTGGGGCTTCAATTCAATGCTTCTCCGAAGATAACATCTCCTCTTAACCTTCCAGCACCGGGCAGGTGTCAGGCCCTATACCTCATCTTACGATTTTGCAGAGCCCTGTGTTTTTGATAAACAGTCGCCTGGACCTTTTCACTGCGGCCCCGCCTGAGCGGGGCGACCTTTCTCCCGAAGTTACAGGTCTATTTTGCCTAATTCCTTAGCCATGAATCTCTCGAGCACCTTAGGATTCTCTCCTCAACTACCTGTGTCGGTTTACGGTACGGGTACTTATAATCTAAGTTTAGAAACTTTTCTTGGAAGCCCTTAGGCACACTATCCCTTTGTCCGAAGACTCCGAGTACTATCGTATTTCACCAAAACCTACGGATTTGCCTATAGGTCTTATAGCTACATACTTCAACGAACACTTCCGTCAGTTCGCGGTGCTTTCATCACTCCGTCATTCCATCACAATTATAAGTAGTACGGGAATATTAACCCGTTGGCCATCGACTACCCCCTTCGGGTTTGCCTTAGGACCCGACTAACCCTCAGCTGATTAGCATAGCTGAGGAAACCTTAGTTTTTCGGTGTGCGGGTTTCTCGCCCGCATTATCGTTACTTATGCCTACATTTGCTTTTCTAAACAGTCCAGCAATCCTCACAGATCACCTTCAACCCAGTTTAGAATGCTCCCCTACCCATCTTTCGATGCCATAGCTTCGGTAGTATACTTATGCCCGATTATTATCCATGCTCGTCCGCTCGACTAGTGAGCTGTTACGCACTCTTTAAATGAATGGCTGCTTCCAAGCCAACATCCTAGCTGTCTAAGCAGACAAACCGCGTTTTTTCAACTTAGTATACATTTGGGGACCTTAGCTGATGGTCTGGGTTCTTTCCCTCTCGGACATGGACCTTAGCACCCATGCCCTCACTGCTGGTAAACATTTATTAGCATTCGGAGTTTGTCAGGAATTGGTAGGTGGTGAAACCCCCGCATCCAATCAGTAGCTCTACCTCTAATAAACTAAGCCAGCGCTGCCCCTAAAGGCATTTCGGGAGTACGAGCTATTTCCGAGTTTGATTGGCCTTTCACCCCTACCCACAGGTCATCCGAAGACTTTTCAACGTCAACCGGTTCGGTCCTCCACTATGTGTTACCACAGCTTCAACCTGCCCATGGGTAGATCACACGGTTTCGCGTCTACCATTACCGACTATGGCGCCCTATTCAGACTCGCTTTCGCTACGGATCCACACCTGAAGTGCTTATCCTTGCCGGCAACGGTAACTCGTAGGCTCATTATGCAAAAGGCACGCCGTCACCCCAAAAGGGCTCCGACCGCTTGTAAGCGTATGGTTTCAGGATCTATTTCACTCCGTTATTCACGGTTCTTTTCACCTTTCCCTCACGGTACTGGTTCACTATCGGTCTCTCAGGAGTATTTAGCCTTAGCGGATGGTCCCGCCAGTTTCACACAGGGTTTCACGTGCCCCGCGCTACTCAGGATACCACTATCCTTATCTTCTCTTACTTATACGGGACTATCACCCTCTATGGTTAACCTTTCCAGGTTATTCTAATTCAATCCGTAAGAAATCTCGTGGTCCTACAACCCCAATATTGCCGTAACAACATTGGTTTGGGCTAATCCGCGTTCGCTCGCCACTACTTACGGAATCACTTTTGTTTTCTTCTCCTCCGCCTACTTAGATGTTTCAGTTCAGCGGGTTCGCCTCCTATCGGATACTATGTCTTCAACATAGTGGGTTGCCCCATTCGGATATCTACGGATCTATTCGTATGTGCCAATCCCGTAGCTTTTCGCAGCTTATCACGTCCTTCTTCGCCTCTGAGAGCCTAGGCATCCCCATACGCCCTTATTTTGCTTATTGTACTTTAATACTTTCGTATTCTTT